>CAZFYY010000007.1:0-3310 GCA_964523425.1 uncultured Gammaproteobacteria bacterium | reverse complement strand
ATGAGACTGCACCATCGCCCATAATCGTAACGAACGCGACTCCGTTAGACGGATACTCGATTCCGTTTTTGGCATAGTCATTTACGAAAGCCATCTGCTTTATCTTCATGTCCGATACAGAGTTATTAGTGATAAGTTCGAGGCTTATGCCGCGCTGATCCATCAAAGAGTTTTTCATAGTGATAGGTCCGCCGTTAGCGGCCATCATTGGAAAATTTCCTGCCCAGGTCCAGATTTGTCCTTTTATAGTGTGACGTTCTGAAACGTCAGCAAATTCCAACTGATTGATGCTTAGCACCGGCAGCATGGCTGTTTTTGTCTTATCATTTACTGTTTCGTTTGTGAGCGTGCTCTTCACCAGGGTTTTTGATTCCTGGCTGCTCAACATTGGGAGTAATCCCATGTAGTACAGACCTGCCAATACCGCGCCTATAGCCAAGGTGATGACTACGCTTTTGAAGGTTGTGCCGTATTTACTCGGCTCCTTCGATGATGTTTGATTTAACATGTTAAGATTTTATTTTTATTTTTTTGGGAAATTTTTAGGCCAGTGGATCACTTGATTTGATCTTTAAGGCAAGTGTCTTATCGAAGATTTCATCTTCTTTTGGCACATAAGAAGCGTCAGTCAAACGCGGAACATCAAGCTTTTTAAAGCCACCATTCTCAAACTGCTTCGCAATTTTACGAATTTGGTCAGGTGATGCCTGGTTTCCGAGATTGTTGATTTTCATTTCTTTCAAGAAATCGCCATTGCTGTTAAACGTGGCGAAGTTCTTATTGATCTTCTCATCGATCGATTTAAAGGCTAAAATAACCTTCTCCTGATCCTCCGGCTGAAACATTCCAACGATTCCGGAAGTTGCTGAGGCCATAATTTCACTGGCTTCAAGCTTACTTCTTGCGATACCCACTGAAGAGCGGAACGAAAGCTCGTAACGCTTTACAAAGTTTTCGCCGTCTTTCATATCTTCCAGGGTTACGGCCATTGCGCGTGCGTATCCGGCAAATTCCTCTGAAAGTTTTCGGGCATTTTCTGACTCGAACCGACGATTATCTGCTTCTGCCCATAAAAGATCAAGCGCTCTTTTTTTATCACGAGCAGCGCTATCTTTGCCTGCTTCAAGAAGCTTATTGTACTCAATCTCAAGCTCGTCCGCCTCTTTGCTGATAGCTGTCATCTGGCGGAGCTTTAGTTCTGCAATATCTGCTTGATTCTGTGAATTACTGATCATGTTCATTCGACCGGCGTCGACGCCTTTGCTCTGCTCTTTCATGCCTTTAATCATCTGCACAAGCCTACTAAGGTTGAGTTCGAGCCATTCGAGGTCATACTTCTTAGTTTGATTATTCTCGGCCCGTTGCAACCGCAAGGCTATGCCGTTATTGACCAAGTTGACGAATTTTTTGTAATTTTTTATTACAAAAAAAGCAATCGTCATCACAGTTAGAAGCATGCCTAAGGTTGTAATGAACTTAATGAGAAATCCGGAAGATAGATAAAGTATATACGCGATTAGCGCCGCGCCGACGGTAAAGACTACCGTTCCTACTTTACGCTTGACCTCTGGATTATCCATCGTGGTCGAGATTTCATCAGCTAATTGCAAGAGCGGGAATTGCTGTTTCAACTCAGCGGACAGGAAGTTATTTCCTGTGCCAGTGTTGCTTCTGAGGTTTTCCATCTAATATATCCTTTTTTAATTTAAGTTTATAATTTTAAGTTGGTCTACTACTTTGGTCAGTTTTTCGATGAAGATCGAACGGGCCGATTCTCTGATAAGAATTTGCTTTTCGATTTCACTTACCTCGGGCATAACCCCCGAATTGAGCTTGTTAAGTTCAGCCTGCTTCTTGCCTCGCATGGCTTGAAGCTGAGTTATCTGCGTTGAAAGATCTTCGATCTCATCAACGAGCTGCTGCCTGCTATTTTCATTCTGACCGATAATTTCTTTGCGCTTGGTCTTGTTAGCCTCGATGCTGTCTCGCAGAAGATCAGAGATTTCCTTGAGGTAGCCTTGGGCGGACTCGATAAGCATCTCTTTTGAGATACTCTCAGTCGCTAAAGCATTAACCGCAATGAAGGCATTGCGCATGTTCCCTTCTGAAAGTCCGCCAAACTTTTCAAGCAGGTTCCAGAATTCGAAAAAATCGATTCCGGGCCTGTTTATGGCCATCATCTTCTGATAAAGCTTTTCAAGCATTAGCTTGACGTCGCTTTCAGAAGGCTTAGTGCCCGTTAGTTTGGCGATGTTCGTCGGAGAAAAGACATCGGCTGTGAATGACGAAGAGTTCTCCGAAACAGAAATCTGGACAGGCGGCACCTGATTGGAAATTTGGCCGTTCTGTTCTGATTTGTTTTGGACTTTTTCTTCAGGTGGCTTTGGGTTTTGCTGATCATTTTGCTTTTGCTCTTTTTCCCGGAGCGAAGCTAGGTATTCTTCGGAATATACGAAACCGTCTAATTGGTTCATAAGACTGGAAAATATATTGCCGAATTTCCTCTTTTGGTCGGGTTCTTGATTTCCCATTATTTTTGAGGTTTGATTATTTAATTTTAAAAAACTTTCTGAAATCTGAATCCGCTACCTTATCATGATTTAGCGTATTTTGTCAATAGACAGCCTGGAAAGCGCTGTATGTTAAGAAAAAACCTAATATTAAACAAAAAACAGTGTATTGGCGAAGTTATTAGACTATGGACAAGATACGATACGTGTGAATATTTTGGACAGATTCTGTATAAAATGGGATTACTTACATATGGAAATTTTTCCAAGAGATTTTTTTATTCGAAATAAAAAAGACATCTGCGTGGATGTCTATTAATTTCCTATTTCTCAATGCTCTGCCCCTATATTGCTATGCAAAATTCCAATCGCTCTGTTCCGACTGGACTCACAAACTCCCGCAAGAGCTGGGCGCCATTTGCCCGCATAACTGCCTGCGACGCGACATTACTCTTATCACAAGTTAGATGTACCTGCGTAATACCGAGCTGCTTTGCTTCCGGCAAACACAGCGCCAGCATTTGTTTGGCATATCCTTTACCGCGCTGCACTACAGCGACCGCATAGCCGATATGTCCGCCATACGACGGCAGACGATGTCGCAATTGAATTCTCCCCACAACTGTCGTGCCGACGATTGCCCAAAAGAGCGTCGCTGGCACCCAATCCTGAGGCAGGCCGATGCCTAGGCTGTCATTTTTTACTTTCTGTTCATACAGCCTAAAATCTTTTTTCCGCAAGGTGTTAATATGAGGCTCGCCGATATCAAGATGCTCTGCTTCTAAGCCTTCGATCATCTC
>CAZFYY010000006.1:15393-37609 GCA_964523425.1 uncultured Gammaproteobacteria bacterium | reverse complement strand
AGATGCAGCAGTCGGCCAAGAAAGGCGGGGCGACGATTCGTTACGGCTTTACGTTTGAGGAAGACGAAAAAGGTCAGCGCCGGCTCGTCAAGAAAGAAATTAAGAACGTTCCTAAGTTATATAGCCCGTTCAGCATCAATGAGCTAAATGCTGCCCTGGAGATAGTCAATCCCCAATATCTTGATTCGGTTTCTGACGCTGAGATGGCAGTCTATAACCGCATTATCGACAAGTTTGCCGAATTGATCCCGGAGCTGCAGGCCAGCGCCCGGGGCGACGAGTATAAAAAGAATCTGGCCGACTTCGCGGCCGTGTTGCCTAGCCTGAAGCGCTAAATATTTTTTTTGCACCGATACTTGATTAGTCAAGTATTGTCTGTCATATCTTGACGGGGCGGGAAGAGGGGTGTAAGATGCCGCCAGATTCCAATCGCTCTTTCTAATCAGGTGTGAGACAATCCTTCCCGAGATTCTAGCCTGTATAGCGCGGGGACCAATTAGAGGAAAGCTCGAACTTCTTGGCCCTGTACACTAGGGCGTGCGCATAACGAATCTGAAATACCGTCAAGAAGAGGGAAACAAAGTGGACGCTATGAAACCCCGCTTAAGCTGAGCGGGGTTAATTTTAACCAATCTAATGTCGTATAAGTTATATTGTGCGACGTATAGTATATCAGAAAATACAGGCCTTTTGAGCTATTCTGGCCTCTCCCCTGGCTTTCGGGCAAATAAAAAATCCGGTAGCATGTACCGGATTATTTTGTTATGAAACTCGTGCAGCGTTATTTTTTTGCCAGTTAGTTAAAGCTGTTCTAAGTCCGCGCTGAGCGTCTTTTTTAACGATGCTCCGTGGAGCCTGCTTTTTGGTCAGCGTATACTCCCCTGTCTTGTCGTCTTTTTCTTCGACATACACGTCGAGAGCTACCTGATATTCCCGCTCGATTTTTTTCTTGCTGGTTAGGAGCGTGCCATAGGCCTTTTCAGTAATCGGCAGAGCCATTAATTTTTTACCCTTATATTCCAGACTAACGAACTCCGGGACTGTTTCAATATTTCCATCGATGAGGCCCCAGGCTATCTTGTTTTGAACTTCGGTGTCTAGGCAGACGATGTATATTATTTTTGTTTTCATGTACTATTCCCCTTTTCTATATTATATAACGAATAAGATATAGTGTCAATAAATAAAAAAGCCGGAAATACTCCCGGCTTGTTAAATTTATCTCGGCTGCGCAATGATGGCAACCTCTTTGTCATATGTCGGGATGCGTATCCCTTGGCATTGCTTTGCACGCAGTTCTACGTCCTTTTGTTTGCCGACCAGCACTTTATAGAGAGGCTGGGCGTCTTGGTAGAGACAACGGGCATAGAGGGTATTATTTCCTACGCCAATAATGCTGAGGTTGTGTCCGTCAAGGTTCTCTTCCACTTTCTTTTTGAGGTCCTCATTCAGCCACTTTGGTAAGTTTGTATTCGTGCCCATAGGTATTTTTTGTTTTATATTAATTTTTTTTAATGTGTAGTTGTATGTCCCAAAAGCGCAGGGCGAAGGTCAAGGGAAATTCCCGTGAGGAACGCTGCAGTATCTGCCACCCGGTCTTTTGATGGAAATCACGGTCTTCTCGGGTTTCGAGTCTGAGTTTGATGTCGTGTAGTATCCAATGGTCCGTGTCCGGCATCTGAGAAGGGATGGCATTGTACAATTCGCGTAGTTCGTGAAAGGAATTTAAATGCGTGTCGAGGATCGATAATGCGGCTTCGTGAATTTCTTGCTTCAACGTCGCTATTCTTTCTTCAGATAGGATTGGGTATGCCCATAATAAAAGTGTTTTGTTCTCATATATTAGTGATAACGTTTTTTTTCGCTGGTCCTGCTTATGCAGGCGGCCAGCACGTTTTTCCTGTTCTATGAGATGTTGTTCGGTTTTTTTGGCTTGCTCTTTTTGAGCGGCACGCAAAAAACCTTGGTAATCACCTTCGTACTCTTTAGGGATCATGAATTTTTTAATTTACGTTGCCCCTATTGTACATATTTTGCTTATATTAGTCAACAATTGGCAAGTGCTACGATACGCGGTATACTGTCTATGTAAGAAAAAAGCTAATATTAAATGAATTTAAACACTCAGGTATGCACACTCCCCTTTCTCACAATCATGACCACTCACAACCTCTTGACGAGCAGCACAACGAGATTCTAAAAAAGAAAGGAACCGAAGTCCCGTTTAGTAGTCCTTTGTACACCGAAAAACGTCCGGGGACGTATTTGGCTGCTGATACCAAGGAGCCGGTTTTCCGTTCCGAGCAGAAGTATGAATCAGGCTCGGGCTGGCCGAGTTTCTGGGCGCCGATTTCACCGGAGGCGGTCAAAACATTTACTGATGAACGTTTCGGCATGGTGCGCACTGAAGTCATGTCGAAGGCGGGCGGGCATCTCGGACATGTTTTCCCTGATGGCCCGGAGCCAACCGGTTTGCGTTATTGCATTAACGGCGCAGCGCTTATTTTTGTTCCGGATGAGGAAGAGAAATAACCACTGTGGGAAAATAAAAAACGGCCGAGTGGCCGTTTTTTAGAACTAATTTATTTTTTGCTCCACTCAGTCAGCCAAGCTTTCATTTTTGCTATCTCGGCTGTTTGCGTGTCGATAATGGATTGGGCGAACGTTTTGACTTCTGGGCGTTCGGATTTTTCCAGAGCCTGGTTAGCCATGTCGACCGCTCCTTGATGATGGATGCTCATTTGCAGGAGGAACTCCTTGTCAAAATCAGCGCCGGTCTTTCCTTTCATGGAGTCAGACATGTTTCCCATCATGCGCTCAAGGACTCCGCCGTTAACGCCCGTGCTCATTGGGCCGTCCGGTGAACAGAAACGCTTCTGAGTCATAAGACGCTCGAGAGCCGGATCCATCTGAATGTGGCTCGGACGCGTCGCAATCATTCCAAGATAAAAACCAACCCAGAGAACGAGGAAGGCGCTAAAGAGAACGATGAGCGACTTAAAGAGCCAGCACATCCAGCAATGACCAATATCGCCGGCGTGGGTGCACATTACGCCGGGGCGGCATTCGGTCATCGGTGTTTCGCTGCTTCGGAGCGCAGCTTTGGCTCGCGGAGAGCGAGCTTTTGTTTTTGTTGCCATACGAATGAACGTGGTAAATTAATAATACTCAGATTATACCATAGAAATTATTTTTTGGAAAACATCGGCGGGATATTTTCTGTAACTTTCGCTTTAGGGCCACGTATAGTATACTGAAGGTATCTTAATTTATTAAGCAACGCATATGGCACAAAGCAAAATGGGCAATTTTATTAAGATTGTCGGACTGCTGACGTTTGTCGGGACTATCCTGGCAAAAGTTCTGCCTCTTTTTCAAAAAGAGCATCCGAAGCTTAAGAAGAAGATCGGTCACATCGGAGAACTTTTGAACGAACTAAAGGATGAAATCGTCGATTTGGCTTCGTCGACTGAAGTTAAAGGCAAGAAAACAAAGTAGTCATTAGTAAAAAACCCGCCGTTGAGGCGGGTTTTTTTGTTTCGCCTTATTTACTAACCACTACCATACCAGTTGGCTGGCCGCTGACCGGCTCATGATGCCCGGTTGGATACGCGAGGATGGCGTTCATTATCGTTTGCGTGGAATAGCGATAGCCCTCTCCTCGTTTTGTGCCTGGGTCATTGGTTATGAACTGATCTTTCTTCGGGTCGTAGCCGCGGATAAGCAGCATGTGACGTTCTGGCCCGGCACCGGAGAAATATGGATTGCCTAGCTTCTGTCCATTCATTGGGACGACGAGGACATGCCCCGCTGCCAGTTCTTTGATGATATCCGTGGCAGAGATGTTGGTTCGGACCGTCGTCTTATCGTATTTGAAGTAGCCGCTGAAAATCCATTTTTTTACATCATTCAACCCAATGTCCCGGAATTCGCCGTAGGTGTTTTGTTCATAGTCGGAAATGGCAATAATTTCCTGTTCTGCTTTGGTGCTACTGATACTGTCCCCCCGCACCCAGAGCATGGCCATGAGAGCAGAGGCTTCTTCGCAGCCGTCTTGCTGACGCTCATCATCCCAACCACCTTTTGGTGCCTGAGAAGTGAATGGGACCTTATGATCGACAAACGCAAAAGTACTCACCTCTTCCTCTTTCGGTGGGGTGGGGGCCGGCGTAGCGCTCGGCGTGGCGGCTTGATTCGGCGTACCGATTGGCACGGGGGCCGTTTCGGTCGTCGTGGCCGGGGTGGACGTCGAACTGCTTACAGGGGTCGTGACAGGCGCTTCAGGCGTTCGGCCTGTCCCCTGCCAGGCCCAGGTACCGAGACCGGCTAGGATAAGAAGTGCGATAACCCAAGCAATAACCTTGTTTTGTCGGAGCATAGGGATGTGTCTTAGTGAGTAACTCTTATGGCTAATATACGTATAATAGCGCATACTATTACTAAACTTAACACCTATGAATATTCAACGGTTTTTCGAGGTGCGTGCGCTTGTGACATGTGTCGTGATAGGAGTCTTAATAGTAATCGGCGTAGCGTTTTTTCTGCGACCAACTAGCAACGAAGGTGAGGCGGCTGAACCTGTGCCAGTCGCAAAGAATCTTGACGTACCATTTACTCCGCAGGCACCTCAGGGAAACTGGAGCGAGCCTTGGCAGAATGCCTGCGAGGAAACTTCAATTATCATGGCAAATAATTTTTATAAAGATAAGGGCGTGACGCCGGAGCAGGCTAAGCAGCAGATTCTGGAGGTTTTTAATGTTAAGAATAAGGAATTCGGAGCTAGTAAAGATGAATCGATGGAGCGTATCGCCGAAATTGTCAACGCGGCTCAGCTCGGTTGGACGGCTGCCGTGTCGGTCAATCCGGAACTCAATGCAATCAAAGAAGAGATCGCGGCTAACCGACCGATAATCGCCCCGGTCGACGTTCGTCTTTTGCACGATTCCCCTATTCCCGGAAGCGTTGATTATCATGTGCTTGTTATCTCGGGCTATGATGATAAGACCGAAGAATTTATCGTGCAGGATCCGGGAACGCGGACGGGAAAAAATGACCGCTATGGCTATGAAAATTTCTATAAAGCGATTAATGACTTTTCGCCGAATGCCTTCCCTTCCGGACGCAAGGCGGTGTTGTTTACGAAGCCAAACTGAAACGTAGAAAACACAACCCCTGGTATTTCCACCAGGGGTTGTATCTTGTAGTTAATCTCGCTTCGTTTCGGGATGTTCGTGCCCAAGCGCTAGCTTGGTATGGAGATAGTGCAGGTGCTTGGCTTTGAGCGGGGTGAAATGACGTCGTCCTTTGCCGGCCTTGCGCAGCATTTCTATGGCATATTGTCCGCCGAGGAAGTGCGGCAAGATAACATAATCAGCCCCGAGGTCATATAACTTCATGGCATCTTTGATGCTGTGGGCGACAGCCATGAGAACGGCTTTTTTGTTTGTCTTGCGAATGGTCTGGATAATTAAGGCGTTGGCGTCAAAAACCGGGATAGTCGAGACTGCCAGTTCCAGTAGGCTGGCATCGATCGTTTCTAGATAATTAATATCGCCCGCATCACCGAATTCGGCCTGCAGTCCCAGGCTCTCGAACTCACGGACGGTGACCGGGTCGTAATCAACAATTAAAAATTTCTTACGGGCCTTTTGAAAACTTTCTACGAAATCGTGACCGATACGATTGCAGCCGAAAATGATTACCGGAAAACGACGCTTAGCCAAGACGGGTTCTTTGGCATTAGCTTTTTCGAAGACGCCGAGCCAGGGTTCGAGAATATCATAGAGCTTGTCCGAGTACATGATCATGTACGTCGAGATAAAGATCGTGATAAGACCGACGAGCGTAACGAGGGACATAACTGAACCGTCGACATGACCGAGCGTAAGTCCGGCGCTAACCAAAATAAGGGAGAATTCGCTAATCTGAGCGACGGTTAAGCCGGTCTTGAAGCTCGTCTTCTTATGGTAGCCGAAAAAGCGCAAGATAATCATCATGATAATCGGATTGCCGACCAAGACGAAAAGGGAGAGAAGCAGCGCCGTGGGGATGATGCGTTCGATGCCAGTCAAAACCATCTGGGCGCCGAGCATAATAAAGAAGACGACGATAAAGAAATCGCGCAGCGGCGTGAGGCGGGCAGCTATCTCTGAACGGGATGGCAGAGTCGCCAGGGCTACGCCGGCGATGAGCGCTCCGGTCTCAAGGGAAAAGCCCGCCAGCTGGAAGATAGCCGCAACCACAAAACCCCAGGACAGGGAAAAAAGGAAAAGGAGTTCCTGGGAATTAGCCAAAAAGGTATTGAGCGGGCGCAGGACGCGGCGGGCGAAGAGCACTAGTATGAGCGTGAGGGCAATGCCCTTGGCGAACATCCAGCCGATATCAGCGATGGATGAATCCGGATCGGAAATAAGCGGAATGGCGAAAAGGAGAATGAGAGCGATTATGTCTTGAACGAGCAGAAAACCAGTTGCTATTTTGGCGTGCAGTGATTCGAGCTCGCCTTTGTCTGAGAGGAGCTTAAGGATGATGATCGTGCTCGAGAAAGCCAGGGCAATGGCGACATAGGAAGCCGCTTTTGGCCCGTAACCGAGTGACAGACAGACGAAGAAGCCCAAGGATGAGGTAATAAGGACCTGGCCGAGCCCGGTAACGAGTGAGATTTTGCCGAATTGCTTAATGAGTGACGGCTTGATGTTCAGGCCAACCGTAAAGAGAAGAATGGCGATGCCGATTTCGCTAAAGAGCTTGAAGATTTCCAGCGAGTGGATGAAGTTGAGAAAGAAAGGTCCGACGATCAGTCCGCTGATGATGTGGCTGACAATCAGCGGCTGGCGCAGCAGACGCATAATAACAGCGACGACGACGCCGATGGCGATGACGAGGCTGAGTTCGACGAACAGCGAGGGCTGTAGCGTTAGTCCGAAAGAAAAGATATTCATGTCCTTATGATACCATATTTCTTTTTGTGACGGAACGAAAAAACCCGCCGAAGCGGGTTTTGTAGTCGTGGCTTATGGCATGAAATACTTTAGAGGGTTAGTTGGAATGCCGTTGAAACGAACTTCGAGATGTAGATGGGGGCCGGTAGTGAAAGGACCGGCACCGGGAGTGCCTGGCATGGCTCCTGTCAGGCCGATGACTTGTCCCTGTGAAACATACTCGTCTTCTTTGACATAGATCTTCGAGACGTGCCCGAAGACAGTCGCGAGACCATTGGCATGCAGGAGCATGATATAGCTATAGCCCATGCCACCATCCTTGGCGCGGCCGACATAGCCTGAGGCTGGCGCTTTAATCGGAGTGCCTTGCTTGGTTCCGATATCAATAGCTGAGTGGAGGAAAATTGAATTGAAGGGATATGAAGGATCATGGAAGTAGGCAGTAATGCGGCGGCTGTCAATCGGCCAAATAAAGCCGTCATAACTGAGTGGCGTCTTCGTGCCGGCCTGACTGTTAATTTTTTCGCGCAAGACCTTTTCCAGGTTGAGGACGTCGCTCGAGGCGGCCGACTGTTCGCGTTTGAATTCGTCGATCATTTTCTGGTACTCCCCTTCTGAGCTTTTTGTCTCTTCGAGCAAGTAACTCTTGGCGTCTTTGGCTTCAGCGAGGGAAACTTGCTGGCTCTGCAATTCTTGCGCGAGGGCGCGCAGGCGCTCTCGTCCTTCTTCTAGTTTTTTGCTGTTCTCCTGAAGCTGCTCTTTAGCGAGGCGCAAGCCGGTGACATTGTCGGCGATTTTTCCGTTGAGGTCTTCGAGATAGCGAAGTTGATTGACGTAATCGGTCAGATGATCGTTAAGGAGAAGCACTTCAAGTTGTGATTTGTCGTCTTCCTGGCTAAGGAGCTTGAGGGCTGAACCCAGGCTGTCTTTGTTCGCGCCGATACGCTCGTCCTGTTGACGGATCTCGAGGCCGACCTTTTGCATTTCAAGGTTTGTCGTCTCGATATCGATTTTAGCCTGATCGAGCTTATTTTGCGTCTGGGAGCTGGCCGTTTCAATGGTTGATAGCTGCTGTTGCAGGCTCGCTTTTTCTGCTTGATTTTTCTGAAGGGCCTTCTGGTATTCTGCTTGCTTAGCTTTCAACGCCTCCAGCTGGCTGCGCTTTTGTTTAATAGTTGAATCAAGGGCGTTGATTTCCTTGGAGAGAGAATCCGTAGGGGTCGATGCTGCCCAGACCGCACGCAAGGAAAAAAAGCCAACAATCAGGCAGGCGGGAATAAGCAGGATGGCAAGAGTATTTTTAGATGACATATTTATATTATAGCACATTTTGCGATAAAATTCCAATTGCCCGCTTTATTTTCGCTAATGTTTCATCTTTTTCAAGTATGGCCGCAATCTCAAAAGGACCCGGGCTGGCTTTTTTACCGCTCAAGGCAACGCGCATTGGCCAGAGATAATCACCGAGCGGCTTTTCCTCGGCCTTTAGTTGTGTGACGATAATTCGTTCCAGTTCGCCGGCACTCCAGTCATCGGCGGGGATTTGCTCGAGAGCGGCCACGAGCTCCTGGAGATTCTTAGCAGTTTGCTCAGGCGTCATTTTTTTCCAGGCAAGCAAGGCCGGGTCGGCGTCAATTGAATCCAAGAATAAAAAGGCGGCCGCCTCCCCTATTTCGCTGACATTTTTAAGACGTGATTGCTCGATGGCAACAGCTTTTTCAAGGAAAGCCGATTCTTTTTTGTGACTCGCGGCGGTAACGAGGTATGGCTCGAGAAACGGCAGGGCAAGGGGCAGCAGCTCGGCCGGAGTTTTGCGGCGGATGTACTGCGCGTTGATTGAATCGAGTTTTTCGGTGTCAAAAACTGCCGGACTCGTCCCGAGGCCATTGAGGTCAAAGACTTGTTCGAGCTCAGTCAGGGTAAAGAATTCTTGCTCGTCCTTCGGATGCCAGCCAAGCAAGGCACAGAAGTTTATAATCGCCTCGGGAAGATACCCCTTGGCTAAATAATCTTCCACAAAAACATCACCTTGTCGCTTGCTGAGTTTGCCGCCGCCTTTATTCAGGATGAGCGGCCAGTGGATGAAGACGGGCGGTTTCCAGCCGAAGTCGGCATAGAGCGTAATATTCTTTGGCAGCGAAGGAATCCATTCGTCGCCGCGGGTAACGTGAGTAATGCCCATGAGATGATCGTCGACGACAGAAGCGAGTTGGTACGTCGCACCCCCGTCGGATTTAAGAAGTACGTAATCGTCTAGTTCGGCAGCCGGGAAGGTGATATCGCCGCGCAATTCGTCATGGACGAGAATGTCGCCGCTTAAAGGCATCTTGTGTCGAATGACGTATGCATCTCCTCGGGCGGCTCGTTCTCTGGCCTCGGCTAGCGGTACATCGCGATAGCGTCGATCATAACGCGGCGGTAGTTTAGCGGCTATTTGCTCGGCGCGCATCGCCTCGAGTTCTTCGGGGGTGGCGAAGCAATAATAGGCCTTGCCTTCATTGACGAGACGTTCCGCGTGCTCGCGATAGATTTCCAGGCGTTCACTTTGGATATATGGGCCAACTGGTCCGCCCAACTGCGGACCTTCGTCAAAACGGAGACCCATTTTAGCAAAAACAGATAAAAGACTTTCGACGGCGCCCTCTACTTCCCGTTTGCTGTCGGTGTCTTCAATACGCAGGATAAAATCTCCTCCCCATTTCTTAGCGAGCAGATAGCCAAAAAGTGCAGTGCGGAAGTTTCCCAGATGCAGGAATCCGGTGGGCGATGGTGCAAGGCGCAGGCGTGGCTTTGGAGAGGAAGTGTCCATGCTATTTGGTGTTAGAGGAGAAATATTCGATGACTGAATCGCTGCCCATATGGCAGGCTGTGCCGTCCCAGAATAATGGGATTGAAAGGTCGGTGTCGGAAATTGCGCAACGGGCGGCGACTGCTTTTAGTAAATCATTAGCCGGAGCATTGACGCCAACGGTTTGGTCAATATAGTACATTTTTGAGCGGATGTCATGTTCTTGTACATATTTCGCCACAGTCTGACAATGAATGCAGCTAGGCGAGGAAAAATAGAAACGACCGGCCGGAATAGCGGACACCGAGGACTGTGCCGGCTGCTTGGTTTGTGTCGTTTTATTGGCCGTTGGTCTCCCGCAACCCGTTAAGAGTACCGTACTAAGAAGTAGTATGGAGAATGTTCCGAAAAATTTTTTTGTCATGTGGCGTGGGCCGATATAAAAGCTTGGTCTGGCTTTATTATAAAGAGTTTTTGAGAATTGGGCTAGTTTTCTGGCAAAATCATGGGGGAAGGCCATTGCCAATGTAAGAATATTGACATTATTCAATAAATATGCCATATTACAAATATAATTTTAATGTTCTTAGGCAAAAAGGAGGGCAGATTGCCACAAAAAAAGAATATAAAGAAAATAGAAATAAGCCAGTCAGATTTACGAGATTTCCTGTTGGCGTTTTTTACGGTTAACGAAAGAAGACAGGCGGACTATCAAGCTCTGATGGATCCAGAAGCTTCGGAACGCACGCCGGAAAACCGCGATAAAGCAGTTGCTCGAAAAGTGGCGTCGGTTAACGGTTTGGCGTCATTATTAGCTGAGCAATTGTTAGCCAAAAAAGGCAGCGAACCATTTTTCAGCGTAACCCGCGTTGCCGAAAAGCTTATGGAGACATCTGAGGGACAAGCTCCTAATCAAAGCGAACTTGCCAAGCTAAAAAAGTATTCTCTCAGTATGGCTGAAACCATAATTGAGAGTATAAAAACAATTGTTCCGGATGACAGCGATCCTTACGATCACTACTGGAAGATGATTGGCATTGTTGCGGATGTCGCTGCAGAAAACGGCTTAACAATGCCGGAGGCCTACAATAAGACGGACACTCATAATGAGATACAGCGCCGTCTATATACTAAGGAAGAATTCATTAAACGGCATAAAGGTTCCGGACGACTATTTTTAGACGCAGATAAAATCAAGAATTCAATCATGGTTCCAGCGTTTGATTTGCTGGCAGATGATGAAGAGGAACGCTTGGAAATGGAGCAAGAATTTGAGAAGGAATCAATGCCTGGGTTGCGCCTGCAGATTGAAAACGCACTTTTGCGAGTTGATGAGTTAATTCAAAGACAGGCTGACAGTATTTATGGCTAGGCTGTGGATATACCTACAATTTGAAAGAATTGTAGGTTTTTTATTTCCTACTTCAGACTTCCCTGCTTGCTGATGTTGGCGATTATTCCTAATCCGGCCAGTCCGGCAATCATCGCCGAGCCGCCATAGCTGATAAATGGCAACGGAACGCCGGTCATTGGCAGGAGACTAATAATACCTCCTATATTTAATATTACTTGAACTGACAGCCAGAGCATGATGCCGGTTGCCAGATTACGGCCGAAACTGTCCGGGGCATGGCGGGCGATCAAGTACATACGATAGAAGAGTACGGCAAAGAGAATAATGAGAATCGAGGCGAAAAGTAAGCCGGTTTCTTCGGCGATAATGGCAAAAATGAAATCGTTCTGGACTTCCGGGAGATACAAGAATTTCTGGCGGCTCTCCCCGAGCCCGCGGCCAAAGATACCGCCGGAGCCGACAGCGATAAGCGATTGGTTAAGCTGATAGCAGGCTTTCTGTGGGCTGTAGGTATTATCAAAGAGGCAGCGGAAGCGGTCGAGCCGATAGCGTCCCTGAGGAATCATCAGCAGGACGCCCAGGACGACAGCACCGATCGCTATCAGCGAGACGATATGGCGACGGCGTCCCCCGCCAATATAATACAGCGTAAAAGACGCAAAGGTTAAAATAAACAGCGTGCCAATATCCGGCTGCAAGAGCATGAGCAGAGCGATGCCGCCAAAGACAATCAGGAAGGTGTGAAAGCGCTTGGCTGTGTCGGTGCTTTTTTCAAAGAGAGCGGCCAGGTAAATCATCAGAGAGAGCTTAACGAATTCAGCGGGCTGGATGGATTGACCAAAAATATTAATCCAGCTGTGTGAGCCGTTGACGACGCGGCCGAGGCCGGGTACGAAGACGAGGAGGAGTAGGCCAATCGAGGCAATCAGAAATACGAGAGCAATCTTACGCAGCTTTTTATAGTCGACTTGCATAAACAACCAAAAGGCCGCGCCGCCGACCGCGACCGCTACCAGCTGATGCTTAAGGAAATAATAGGTATCGTGATAGGTTTTATAGGCGACAACCGAAGAGGCTGAGGTAAGCATGACCAGTCCAAAGGCGACGATGATGGCAGCTAATGTCAAAAAGGCCCGGTCGCTTGGCAGGCGGGCCGGAGTAAAGCTTTTACGGATGAGGGCGCGGAGTCGCTCAAGCATGGTTAGGACGTGGTGGTAAGGCGATCAAGCAGGAAAATAACAAGTCCGGCGGCGGCCGAGACGCCGGCAATCACCCAGAAGCGCATGACGATTTTTGCTTCGCTCCAGCCGATGGCCTCGAGGTGATGATGAATTGGGGCGGAGAGGAAAATCTTTTTCTTACGAATTTTTTTGGAAAGAATTTGCAGGATGGTTGTAACTGCTTCAAGTACAAAAATTGAACCGATGAGGGCGAGAATAATGGCGCTGTCCGTAAGCATGGCGATAACGCCTAGCGTAATACCAAGGCTCATTGAACCGGTGTCCCCCATATAAAAACGGGCCGGCGTAATATTGAACCAGAGGAAAGCGAGCAGGCCGCCGACGATAACGCCGCAGAGAGCGGCTAAGTTATATGATCCGGTGGTGAAGGCGATAATGGCATAGGCGGCGAAGCTCGTTAGGAGCGTTCCACCGGCCAGGCCGTCCAGGCCATCGGCCTGATTTACCGAAAAGGCCGTACCGACAATGACAAAAATAAAAACAAGAATGTAGGTCCAGCCCAGATGGATGTCGCCAAAGAATGGAATGTTGAAGGTATCTCGTTCCAGTTTGAAATAAAACCAGAGCGCTCCGATAGCAGCAATCGCCGTGTAGATAAGCAGGCGCTTCGTCATGGTCATTCCCCCGCCGCCGGCCGTTCCCTTACCTCGGACGTCCAAATAGTCATCAAATAACCCAACTAAGGCCGAGGCGACCAGTACGCCGAGTGGCAGCCAGGTTTCGGCTCGTGACAAAAAGTTAAGTTCGCTAAAGCCTGGCCAGCCCCAGAGATGGCCGCAGACGTAAAAAAGGCCGGCAAAAAAGACGGTTGTTACCCAAATAAGCACTCCACCCATGGTTGGCGTGCCGCTTTTGGCGGCGTGCAGTTTAGAGAATATCGGCGTTGCCCCGGAGTTGCGAGTTATTTTTCCTAATTTGTATTTATAGAGGATGTAGCTAAGCAGCGGGGTCCAGGCCATCGCCGTCAGGAAGGCAAGCCCGGAGAGAATGAGAATTTTTATGATAGATGATTCCATATCAGCTGAAATTTACAATGTAGGCAGAATAGAGACCGATGAGCACGACGCTGTTACCCAGGACCGCCGCCGCTAACAGAATATGAATGAGAAGTCGGTCTTGTTTCTGGCGGACAAAGGAGGCCAGCAGCGCATTCAACAGGAGAATGGCGAGTCCACTGAGGGGCAAGGCATAGAGAGAAGAAGCTTGACCGATGCGGTCGATGCCGAAGGTGACATTATAATGCAGGACGGCCAAATCTTCGCCCAGGGATCGTTGTAGCAGTACGGTCAGAAACCAGGCGGCGATATTGAGCAGAACAGCGGCTGTGCCGTAGATGATTACTGATTTAAGCGTGAAAAGATCGGCCAAGGCCGATCGCAGATTTGCTCCACCTACATAGAGATAATTAATGCTCTTGGAAAAAGCCAGCTTCATATTCCTAATATAGCATTAAAGCGTCGACGGCTCAAACTAGGCGCGCAATGTCATGCTCTTAGTCAGGCGGCGGAGGGCAGTGATAACGGCCGTGATTTCAGTCGCTGAGGTTGCTCGGCCGAGGCTAAAGCGAAGCGCGGCGCGGGCAGTGGCTTCGCTTCGTCCCATGGCACGCAAGACCGGCGAGACGCTCACATCTCCGGAGGCGCAGGCCGATCCGGTGGAGACGGCAATTCCCTCCTCGTCGAGAGCAGAGAGTAGTGCTTCGCCGTCGAGTCCCGGAAAGGAGACGTTGAGATGTGAAGCGAGGGCAACCGAGCTATCGGTATTAATGACGGCGGACGGTATATGCTGCATAATCTGGCTGGCCAGACGGTCGCGCAGGCGGCTTAGTTGAAGGGTGAGGGCTGGGCGTTTGAGGACAGCTCTTTCGAGGGCGGCCGCCAGACCAATGACGCCTGGCACATTAACCGTACCGCTTCTGATATTGCGTTCTTGGTGTCCGCCGCGCAGTAAAGGGCTCAGAGTAACTCCTTGGCGAATGAATAGCAGGCCGATGCCTTTCGGGCCATACATTTTGTGCCCCGAGAGACTGAGGAGATCGAGAAGATACTGACCGGGTCGGCAATCGAGGAGGTTGGGCGCTTGGGTGGCGTCGCTATGAAACAAGACGCGGCGTGGTTGGACGCCTCTTTTTCGAGGCGAGGTGTTAAGCCAGGCTGCTTGCACGCGGTCGTTATGTTTTCGCAAGAGCCGTCCGATTTTTTTAAGCGGCTGGATGACGCCCGTTTCGCTATTGGCTAAAGCGATAGAGACAAGTATGGTTTCGGGCGTGATTGCTGCCAGTAATGAGTCCGGACTAATGCAGCCGCGTTGGTCGACCGGAAGGTACGTGACTTTTGCTCCCCTGCTCGCCAGGTAGGCGAGCGGTTCGAGAACGGATGAATGCTCGACGGCAGTCGTGATTATATGCGGTTGGCGGCAGCCCGAAGCTTCGATGACGCCGTGCAGGGCAAGGTTGTTAGCTTCTGTTGAACCGGAAGAGAAAACGATTTCCGATCCAGCGGTTTCCAGTAATGAGGCGATGCGGTAGCGAGCATCATCAACCGCTTTGAGGGCGGCTTGGCCGGGAGTGTGGACCGAAGCGGGGTTGGCAAATGTGGCGCTAAAAAACGGCATCATCTTTTTCAGGACTGCCGGATCAAGCGGAGTGGTAGCGGCGTGATCAAGATAAATCATGATTAGCGGATGATTATTTTGGTACCGACCTCTGTCCAGTCGTATAGAATTTTGGCGGCGCCGATGCCTAGGCGGATGCAGCCGTGCGATACCGGCGTGCCAAGATGATTGGCGCCTTCTTTGTATCCATTTGGCCATTCCGGCAGTTCATGGAAGCCGGCGCGCGTTCCGCTAATCCCCATCCAGTACGGCATCCAGAGGCCGTAGGCGCGAGACCAGGCCCGCTCGGCCTTATTAGCAATCTTGAACGTACCCTTTGGCGTTGGCATGGAAGGCTTGCCGGTAGAGACGGTGTGTGTCCGGATAGTTATGCCATTGAGCTGTTGATAGAGCTCTTGCTTCTTCAAGTCAACGACAATTGACTTGGTCAGGCGTTTTGCTTCCTTGGAAAGCGGATCAAAGCCATTGCGGATTTCCAGTCCGTCGACAAAGCCGTCGGCGTCGCTGTCCGGATTATTGACATCTGTTTTGAAGCCTTTTTCCTGGATGTCGACGAGGCCGTCGCCGTCGGTATCAACCGGTTCAGCGGCCTGAATCGGGCCATGACTGAATAAGCAGCCGGCAATAAGCAGAAGCGTGCAGAGGATTTTTTTCATTCCCCAATTATAGCAATAAGCACGGCAAGGAGGCAATAAAAAAAGCCGGCAGGTCAAGACCTGTCGGCGATGTGTTACCGTCGTGGGACGGTGATGATTTCCGGAACAGTGTCCGGATGCTCGGTGATCTTATGCTTCATTGATCCTCCCTGTAAAGGTGGTTGCGGCAACAGCGCAGTATCTGCCGGCAAAGCGATAGAGATGCACGCTATTTATTACGATAAACAGTGCTGCTCCCACGCTGACTACGAGTGTATTTTCCGGCCCTATTAAGGGATGTATAGTCGTTGCCAGTAGGCAAATCCCAGAAACTCCGGTGGCTAAGAAGCCCCAGAAAAAATCGCGCCAGCTGAAGGCATAGAAAAAAAGACTGGGCAGGAAGATTAGGCGCGCCCCGAGAGCGAATAACCTCTCTCCTGCTTCGCCGCCGGGCGCTTGTCTCGTGACGACAAAAGCTAAGAGAATAAAGAGTATCGCTACGAAAATCGCCTCACGTTCTTTGGGTGGTGTCATTGCTACCTCACTTTGATTGCTGATTTTTAAACAATATAGATACAGCTTGCCTGATTTACGCCGGCCAGTCAAATAAAAAAACGGATACAAATTAATGTATCCGTTGCTGTAGTTCAGTTATATTTTATTAGGTTTGTGGTAAAGATCAATATTTTCATGCTTGGAGACCTCCGACGCTCCTTATTATGCATGTGGATTTTTTTGACTTCAATTATGAAGCTAAGAATATGTAGGGGTACCGGCCGAGGGCGTTCGATGACGCATGGTGGCTCTTGGCATGGCCTAAGATTCTGATTATCGCGTTGGGCGATTACTTCATAAAGATTAGTCGCTGTAGGGGTCCGGCCCATGTTTGCGATAAAGAACGACCCCTTATTATATACTTGGGGTCATAAATAGTGCTGAGAAAACTAACATCTGTTTTGCTAGTGGAAAGACTTTTTGATTTATTTGGCCTTTGCAATAACATTTTGCAGAAATACACCAAACCATACTATTGCGGCGGCAAAACTTATGGCAGCTGTAATTGAGCCGCGTACGATACGAGATGTCCTTTTTCCGCTCCGTCTAAAATAGAGTTAATAGAAGTAATACAGGTAAACGCTATTCCAAGACCGCCAAAAAGTCCGCTAAGTACTAATGATATCATTGTGCTATTTTTGATTGTCAAAAAACTTGTAATTAAGAAATGGGTGGGCTCTTGATCAATCACGAAGAAGAGCCCCGCCTATGTTAAAAAATTGTTATAACAAGATGTTATCCTCCTTTTTTCTTAACAATAGTTTTCTTAATTCAAACTAACAATAGCACATTTATAGTAAAATGTCAATAGTAAGGCGTTTTGAGTCTGAAAATCTGCTTATATTAAATAAAAAATATGTATGCCAGGCATACACAGTTTTTCCCATTGCCTTGATCTCCCCTTCCCTGTAAGATAAAGACTATATGTCATCACAACAGGAAAATGGCACAAAACTTCCGCCACAGAATCTAGAAGCAGAGACCTTCGTACTGGGTTCCCTGCTTATTGATGCCAATACAATCGTTAAGATTGCCGACATCCTCAATGCCGAAGACTTCTATAAGTCCAATCATGGGCTGATTTATAGCTGCATGCGTGAGCTCTATTCGAGTAGCGAGCCGATCGACATCCTCAGCCTGACCTCCAAGCTTGAAGAAAAGGGCAAGCTTGAAGCGGTTGGCGGCCGCGCCTATGTGGCCGGTCTAGCTAACTCCGTCGGAACGGCGAGCAACGTTGTATATTACGCCGAGCTTATTCAGCGCAAGTCGACACTTCGCCGTCTTATCGCCGCTGCCTCGGAAATCGGTGAGCTTGGTTATGATGAAGATGAGCAGATTGATAAGCTACTAGACGAAGCGGAGCAGAAGCTCTTCAATGTTTCTCAGAAATTTCTTAAGCAGGCCTTCCAGCCAATCGATACCTTGCTTAACGAAGCCTTCGATCGTATCGACGAATTACACAAGCAGTCCGGCAAGCTGCGCGGCTTGGCGACCGGATTTACGGAATTGGACAACTTATTGGCGGGTCTGCAAAAATCCGACCTTATTATTCTCGCCGCCCGTCCGTCGGTTGGTAAGACTTCGCTGGCGCTCGATATCGCCCGTCAGGTGGCTGTCTTAAACAAAGTTCCGGTTGGTATCTTCTCGCTGGAAATGAGTAAGGAACAGCTTGTTGACCGCATGCTCTGCGCTGAAGCCGGCGTCAGTCTCTGGAAAATGCGTACTGGAAAATTATCCGACCGTGAAGAACAGGACGACTTCTCAAAGATTGGTCAGGCCATGGGCGTACTCGCCGAAACGCCAATTTTTATCGACGACTCGGCCAGCGCCAATATCATGGAAATTCGTACCAAGGCCCGCCGTCTGCAGATGGAGCATAAGCTCGGTCTCGTCGTCATCGACTACTTGCAGCTCATGGAAGGCCGCGGTGGCCGCTCAAGCGACAACCGCGTGCAGGAAGTGGCGGAAATCACTCGTGCTCTTAAGGGATTGGCGCGTGAACTCAACATCCCAGTTCTCGCACTGTCGCAGCTGGCTCGTGCTGTGGAACAAACTAAGCCGGCTATCCCCCGCCTCGCTCACTTGCGTGAATCTGGTTCGATTGAACAGGACGCCGACATTGTTATGTTTATTTATCGTAAGGCGGCGGACCGTAATTATCAGATTGAAGAACTGACCGAAGCGGAAAAACATGTTGCTCAGGTTTTTATTGCCAAGCATCGTAACGGACCCGTTGGCCGTGTCGATATGTTCTTCGACGAGGAAACAGTCAGCTTTAAGAACCTGGCACCGGGCGATTACGAGGCACCGGCTGACTTCGAGGAGTAATTAGCTAATTAAATAATTAACAAATTAACTAATTACGGATTGAATTAGTGAATTTATTAATTTTTTAATTTTTTAATTTATTAATTTATAATGTATGTTTGAAAAACTTAAACAGATTAAGGATTTGCGTTCGCAGGCTAAGACCATGCAAAGCGCCTTGGCGAGCGAATCGGTAACCGCTGAAAAAAGCGGCGTAACCATCACGCTGAACGGCAATCTGGAAATGACCGCCGTCGCCATTGCTGACGGTATGACGAAAGCGCAGATTGAAAAAGCGGTCTTAGAATCCGCTAACGAGGCGGTAAAGAAAGCACAGAAGGTCATTGCCGCTAAGATGCAGGCCATGGGCGGTCTTTCCCAGTTTGGTCTCTAAATTAAGTAACGAGCTAAAGAACTATTAAACATGCGTCTCCCTGCTGCTCTTGAGCGCCTTATCACGTTATTTTCCAGACTACCTTCGGTTGGACCAAAGACCGCCGAACGGTATGTTTTTTATTTGCTGAAGCAAAATCCTGCCTTATTAAAAGAAATGGCTTTGGCCTTGCATGAGCTGCCGGAAAAGATTCTGACCTGTTCTGTTTGTTTTGGCATCGGTGAAACAAGTCCCTGTGGAATTTGCGCAGATACAAAACGTGACGCTTCCCTACTCTGCGTGGTGGCCGACAGCCGTGACATGTTAACGATTGAGGATACGGGTCTTTTTAAGGGCTATTATTTCGTTTTGGGCGGTACAATTGATACGGTTGAGCAGGTTAGGCCGGCTGACATCCGCGTCAAGGAATTTGTTGAACGAGTGAAGACGCTCAAGCCGCGCGAAGTGGTATTGGGACTTGATCCGAATCTTGAAGGTGAAACGACTTCGCTCTATCTCGCCAAGCTTATCAAACCGGCCGGTATTCGCGTGACACGCTTAGCTAAGGGGCTGCCGAGTGGCGCCAATATCGAATATGCCGACGAGTTGACCTTGGGCGCAGCCTTGCGCTTTCGCAGTGAGGTCTGAGAACGAGCGAATAGTCTAGTTACGCTTACAAATAAAAAAGCCCTCAGGAGAGGGCTTTGTTGTAAAGCTAAACAGTAATCTTTATTGTATTTGCTTAAAATGAGCAGTAATCTTTTTTAGAAGAAGGAGCATCGCCACTATGTTGGTTGGCGGATACTCTAGTAGCAGGGTATTGAAACCGGCATGTTTGGCGCCGACAATATCTTGGGCAGCGTTATCTCCTACCATGAGGATACGTTGAGCTGGCTGTTGTAATTTCACCTGGATTGCTCCGAAGATTCGTATATCCGGCTTAAGAGTGCCAATGTCGCAGGAAAAGGCCCATTCGTCGATCAGTTCCGTAATACCGAGCTGATACAATTTTTCTTGATAAGGACGGGAGAGATTGGACACTAAGCCAATTACATACCCGGCCTTGCGCAAGAACTTTAGGAGCATAACCGTGCGGTCAAAATACCTAACAAACGCTAAGTCGTCTTGCAGTAGCGCCAAATATTCCTTTCCGTCGAATGGAAGGTCTGGATCTTTAGAGATTAATCCGCCAAACGTTTTTTCGGATTCCTCTCCCGAAATCTGCGAAAGAGTAATGAGTTTACGGTATTGGCGGCTTCCTAAGCGAGTTAGAGCATAGCGATGAGCCGTTGTTCCCGGCTTGTGAAAAAGTGTGCCGAACGCATCAAAGACTATCGCTCGTGTCATGGCTAGCCTCCTTGTCGTTTTGTTTTACCTGTCTCTTAGCAATTTCTTGGTTGTACGGCATACCATTTTCCCAATCCTTAAAGAACTTTTCAACCGCTTGTTCGCAACGCTCCTGTTCCTCCGGCGGTTGACGACGAGCCAGAGAAATTGCCCGCGCTCGGAAACGGTCGTGGTAACGTATGTTGATTGGCGGTACTGATTCGCCGGAAAAATTTTTGCCTTGCCGATACATTGCTATTAGATTAGGCAGGGAAACAAGCGATGATACCTGGAGTTGGGCGAAACGTTCAAAACCTTTGTCCGCTTCATCCTTCCATACCATATCCATAACATGCTGGACGTCTGAGGTAAGCATAAAAGAATATGCCCCAATTCGAAAAAAGACAACTCCCAGTAAACATAAAGCTATAAGTAGAACCGTTGTCCAGCCGGTCGGGTTATAGTCAGCTGACTGCCACGTCATATAGAAGAACAGAACGCATAGTAAAAAAGCGACTCCGTATATGTATGTTCGCAGGTCAGAATAAATAATTTCGCCTTTCGACAGCGGCCTGGTGATAATGATTTTTTCCATGTTCATTTTTTAAAGAGTTAACGCCACTTTACTGGGAAATACCCTTATTGTCAAGCTGCGACGTGGCACAGTGGCAGTAAAAACAAAAAAACGCTCCTGTTTCCAGGAGCGTTTTATAAGATTTTAGGAAATCTTGGTGATTTTAACTTTGGTCTCGATCTGGCGATGACCGACATTGCGGCGGTAGCGGGTTTTGTTCTTAAACTTAATAACGCTGACCTTATCACCCTTGAGGGTTGAAACGACCGTGCCGCTGACTTTTTCGCCGAGTTCTGGCGTACCGAGGGTAACAGCTGAGCCGTCGTCCTGGAAGGTCATGAGGGTCTGGAAATTGACCGTAGCGCCGTCGGCAGCGTCAAGCTTTTCGATCGTCACGACGTCGTTCTCCTTTACTTTGTACTGCTTTCCGCCGGTCTTGATAATAGCAACTTTCATAATTGGCTTTGAAATATAAGAATCCTGCGTTCGTGCCCAATATCGGCTTGCAGGAATATCAATAATATTAACGTATTACCCGCCGCCTGTCAAGCCAGGTGAAAAGACCAAGAATAGCGGCCATGATAACTGCCATAACAATAAGCCCGACCAGTTTGCCGCGGCTTTGCAGGAAGAGGCCGCTGAGGCCGAAAATTAGGGAGGAGGCACAAAACAATAGAACGGTCAGCCGCGGACCGAGACCGGCGTCTTGCAGACGGAAATGGAGATGCTGTCGGTCGGCGAATTTAAAGGGATTATGACCCTGAAGCAGACGGCGCAGGATAGTCCAGGCGACGTCAAGAATCGGAATGCCCATGATGAGCAAGGCGATGGCGATTTTTCCGCCGGAGATAATGGACAATACGCCGAGCATGAAACCGAGGAAGAGCGAACCGCCTTCGCCCAGGAATATCTTCGCCGGATGCCAGTTCATAATTAGAAAACCGAGGCAAGCGGCAAGTAGCAGCAAAGCGGCGAAGGCGATGTCCGGCTGGTGCCAGCGGGTGGTTGTTGTGAAAAGAAATATTACGAGAGCGCCGGTGGCGGTAATTGAGGTAACGAGACCGTCGACACCGTCGAGTAGCTTAGTCGTGTATGTCATCCCGAGCAGCCACAGAATTGTAAAAAGATCGGCGATAACGCTGAAATAAAATGTTTTGTTTCCCCAGTGGAGCAGCGGGATGGTCCAGGTATTAAGATATACTAATCCCCCGCTCAGTGCGCTAATCTTTTCAATGCCAACGCCGCCTATAATTACGGCGATTGCCGCTAGGAGCGGGAAGATAACCTGGGCCAATGGAGGGAGTTTTTTTATGTCATCGATCAGACCGCCGATCATGAGGATCAGACCGCCGATCAGTACGCCGAGCCAATGATGTGCTTCGAGATTGCCTGCCAGGATGCGCGACTGGCCGACATACATCATAATCCAGAAGGCCAGAAAAATCGCTCCCCCGCCGAGCAGCGGCATCGCGCCCTCGGGATCGCCCGCGATCACGCGCAGCGCGGCCT
>CAZFYY010000006.1:0-15383 GCA_964523425.1 uncultured Gammaproteobacteria bacterium | reverse complement strand
CGGGTAGTCGAGGACTTTGAAGCGGATGGCGAGTTTTCTGATTACCAGAGTAAACACGAACGCTAACAGCAGGGTAATAATGAAGTAGAGGGCGGTGGTCATATGGGGCGAAAATTGTGTTCGAAGTTACTAGTTATTCAAAACTAAATAGTCACCTTCACTGACCACTTCTAGTTTATCGTCGTTATAGACCACAGCCGAATTATCATCAAGCGCATATATAATTTCCGGAATACTTTCGGCAATTGCTTCCAGATTCGCTTTGGAAGCGAGTGGAAAGTGTGGTGAATTAAAATGAGGACGTATAAAAAAATTAACAAGCCCTAACGCCTTTATTTTTTCTCCGGAAGAAGAATCTTCGTTGTAGATTTGCCGATCGCTGCTTGATAATGCCAGACTTGGATTCGTTATCATGCTGCCGGCGCTGATTCCGGCGTATACTCTCGTTTTCAGTAGCTCGGGAAGGATTGTCGACAGGCCAGATTCCTTCATCCAATGCATCAGGTGATATGTATTGCCTCCGCCGACAAAGATGACGTGGGCCTCATTTAAACGAGGCAGCCATATTTTTTGTGGCACGGCAGAGATGTCAACTACGTCAACAGACCGAAATCCCTCTTTCTTAATATTATATAAATCATCGATAAACCAATCCTTGCTGCCGTTATCGACGTTCATAGCCGTAGGAATAAAGGCAATGTTTGTTTTATTGGCTGGTTTTTCGACCAAGGCTAAGAGCGCGTCAGTAATGGATTGATTGGCGAGGCCGTTGGAAGTTAGAAGAAGTTTCATAGTGACAATTATGTTTCAAAGCAAGAGAGCTTCCTAAAGAAGCTGAGCTTTTCGGACTGATATCGCGAGATCATCGCTCACAACAATAGTATCGCGCCGGCTAATGTCTCCTTCAAGTAATTTAGTAGCAATCGCGTCTTCGAGCCGAGACTGCAAGAGACGGCGGAGCGGACGGGCGCCGTATTCAGGCTGGAAACCGAGATGAGCCAACTCTACAATAGCTGCTTCGCTAATTTCAAAGCCAAAGCCCTTGCTTTCGACCATCTTGCCGATTTTCTTAATCATCAACCGGGCAATTGCGACAACATCGCTCTCTTCCAGCGGGCGGAAAATGATAACGCCGTCAAAGCGGTTAATCAGTTCAGGACGCATCGCTTTAACCAGCTCTTGTTCAAGTAGCTGTTCTTTAATCGTTTCCAGGGCAATGCCTTCGCGTACTTTATCCTGTATGAGGGCCGATCCGACGTTCGAGGTGGCGATGACGATAGAATTAGTAAAGTCAATTGTACGACCCTGGCCGTCCGTCAACCGTCCGTCATCCATAACCTGCAGAAAAAGATTCAGGATATCGGGGTGGGCCTTTTCTATTTCATCGAGCAGGATAAGAGAGAATGGCATTTTGCGCACGGCCTCGGTCAGATAGCCAAGTACGCCTTCCGGGGAGCCAATCATCTTATTAACGCTATCTTCGTTTTGGTATTCGCTCATGTCCAGGCGAATCATATAGTCTTCGCGGCCAAAGTAAACCTCGGCGACGGTTTTGGCGAGTTCCGTTTTACCGACACCCGTCGGTCCGAGGAAAAGGAAGTTCGCAATTGGCCGCTTGCTCTCGCGCAGTTCAACGCGGGCCCGGCGCAAAGAGGAGGCGACTACATTAACAGCTTCTTCCTGCCCGATCATGCGTTCATGAATACGGTCCTCGAGATTCAATAGATTCTGGCTTTCGCTTTCCGTGAGCTTGGTGACGGGAATATGGGTACGCTCGGTAATGACGGCGGCAATGGCTTCGCGATCGACGGTGCGGTCATCACGGCGTGAAACACTGACGGCCACTGCTTCGAGAACGTCTATGGCCTTGGCCGGTAGATATCGGTCATGAATATATTTGGCGGTCAGATTAACAACTTCGGCGAGAGCGTTGTAGGAGAAATAAACGCCGTAGCGGCTTTCCAGCGAGGAAATCTTGCTTTCAATCATAAGAATCGCGCGATTAAGATCCGGTTCGCCGACCTCAACTTTGAACATCGCTTCGCCGAGCGGTGTGTTTTCTATATACTTGGCATAATCTTCGTCGCTGGCCGAGGCAAAACAATAAATGAGCCGTCGACTGACGGCGTCAGCTAGAACGCTGCCAAGATTAAGACTTTCTTCGCCGCCTGAGCTGATGCCCATAATCTTTTCGATGTTTTTTATGAAAAGGATAATGTTGCGGGCGCGGGAGGTTTCCGCGATAACACCGAGCAATTTCTCCTCGGCTTCGGCCGGTGTTGATCCGCCAATCAGTCGGGCGATATCCAGTTCGATGAGACGCTTATCCTGCAGGCGTTGCGGCACGTCTTCAAGTACCATGCGCGAGGCTAAGCCGCCGATAATCGTGCTTTTGCCGACGCCGGTTGGTCCAACCAGAATAAGGCCGGTTTGTCCGCTTTCGATAGCATCAAATAAGCGGCGCAGCTCATCGTCGCGGCCGACGCAGAGATCGACTCTCCCCCACTTGGCGGCCAAGGTCCAATCCTGAGAAAAGCGGTTTAAGAGCGGCGTGGCGAGGGCGGTATAGGCCCGGTCCATCGTGGAAGAAGGCTTGAAACGAGCCATTTTGCGATAGAGGCGATAATTTTCCACCAGTTGATCGCTCACCTGAAACCAGGCAATGGCATTGGTTAATTTAACCTTATCGACTTCTAGATCATAGAGCAGTTCGCTCAGCAGCTCGTCGCGCGAAACAGCCGGCAGCAGGAGCTCGAGCGTTGTAATTTTGCTTCGTCCGGCCAGTGCAGCATGGGCATAAGCCTCAATTACGGCCTGAAGCGTTTCGGGCGCAAAGGCGAGACGGCCGACGTTGGCCGTCAGGCGGCCGAGCAGACGTTCGACCCCTTCGACAATTTTTTGTTCGGCAATGCCGAGACGAGAGAATAGCGCGGCTGTGTCATTGCTTAACAGGAGGGCAGAGGCAAAGAGATGCAGAGGCTGAACCCGGGCATGTTTCAAGCGTTCTGCTAAAAGAAATGATTCCTCCACAACGCGCCTGGCCAGACTATCGAGGCCGTCAGCGGTGTTAATTTTCTTAGAACCTTTGAGATCGTTGATGTCGTCCCAGTCCTGGGAACTGAGGGGCGCGGCAGCTGATTGATACGCGACACGCTCGATAACATGGTTTTCGTCGCGCGCCCGGCTCAGTCGGTATATGAGATAGGCATCAGCTAGGGCGCTCAACCAAAAGAGGAGAAGCAGACCGCTGCGCGCCCGCCAGAATGCCAGTTCCGGCAGGACGGTCGGCGACCAGTAGGTAAAGAAATTGACTAAGCTCCCCTGTTCATAAAACCACCAGCCGAGAGCGCATAAACCACCGGCACCAATTATGGCGATAAGAGCATTAATAGTCTGGTCGGCTATGGCTTTTACTTTGCGCAGTCGGATAAGGGCCCGGGAAAGAGGCAGTCGGAAAAAAAGGAAATGATCAGCCTGGAAGGCACCGCTGCCGATACCGGCACAGCGGGCGCAGGGTTGATTTTTGAGCTGGCCGGTAGCGCCGCATTCCGGGCAGGCAATAAAGACAAGAGGAGAATCAGCGGCAGTAGCCATAGGATTAGGAGCGAGTTAGCTGAAAAATAAGCTGATAGGCGATGTATACGGGCGCCGCCAACCAGCAGGCAATTATTATGAAGCAGATGAGTAGCCAAAAAAGCATTACAACCGAGCGCACAATAATTTGTAGAAGTCGGGTAATGAAGCTGATAAGCATGCCGGCCCAGTCGCGCTGGCCATACATCGGGGTGAATATGTTCTTAACCCAGACGCCGAGGGCAAGACCCTTTTGGCGGGCGGATATAAAACGGCCGGACCAGGAAACGACCTTGAAGATCCCCCGCGAATACCACCAGATAGGAAAATACAAAACGTCGAGCAGAAACTGCGCGATAATCTTGCCTGAGTCAATGACGGTGGCTTGAATGCTCATGTTATTAGTATACATTTATTCTGCAGGTTCTTCAATTATTTATTGACTTCCGGGTTCGAGCGTGCTAACCTCGAATATCGTATATTTCAAAATTAAATAACACATAAGGAAGATAGCAATGAATTCTATTAATCCTCTTTGTAAAGATGTGGAAGAAAATTCTCTGAAAGTATATTTTAAGGAGGGTGCTTCCGGCGATTTTAAATCCTTTTTTATTGCAGAAATACAATTTCTGTTTACCATTCAACCTGTGGCACGACCAGTGCTTGTCGCCGCTCAAATACTGGAAGATTCCGAGCGATACTGCTGGGAGTCTGATAGCGTTCATCATAAAGTTAGAAATGTCTGCCAGGACATACTTCGCGATCCTATCGTGGAAAAATTTGTCGAATCGAGCGAGTTTCTTTCCTTTGATCAGGTAAAGATTCTTAAAGGGGACCTCCAGAAACGTTTTGATTTCGCTCTCAACCTGCCATCAGGCACTTTTATCATTGAGCATTTCCTTCTTAAAAGACTGTGTAAAGATTTGAATGCTTCGATAGTAGCTTAAGCATTGGCCGGATTTCTCAGAAATTCGGCCATTTTTATTGTTTTTGCGGGTGTTGACAGGCTGCCAAGCTTTTTGGTATGATTTAGCTATATATTAAAAGATTATTCGGCCCACCAGGGCTGTTTTTTGAACCACTATGGACAAGCTCATCAAGTACTTCAAAGGCGCCGTCGACGAGATGCGCAAAGTAACCTGGCCTACCCGTCAGGAAACATATTCATACACGCTGCTTGTACTCGTCAGCTGCGTGGTTATGGCCCTGTTCCTCGGCGGACTGGACCTAGTCTTCGCTAAAGCTATTGAACGAATTCTTAACGTCTAAAAAAATATGGCAAAACAAACATTAAACCAAGGCCGCCGCTGGTACGTGCTTCATACCTACTCTGGTTATGAGGAGAACGTCGCTCAAAATCTACGTCAGCGTGTCGATTCGATGGATATGGACGACAAGATTTTTAATATCCTGATTCCAAAAGAAAAGAAGATTAAGATTCAGAACGGCAAGCGCAAGGTGATTGAAGAAAAAATTTTCCCCGGCTATATCCTGGTCGAGATGATTGTCACGGATGACTCCTGGTATGCAGTACGAAATACGCCAAACGTCACCGGCTTTATTGGCACGGGTAATATTCCTACGCCTGTTTCCGAGGAAGAAGTCGCCGGCCTCCAGAAGCGCATGGGTGTTGATGAGCCGAAATTCCAGATTGACGTCTCGGTTGGCTCCCCTGTTCGCATTGTCGACGGTCCATTCAAGAACCTCGAGGGAAAGATTATCGAAGTCGACGACGGCAAGGGCAAGATCAAGGTCCTTATTTCGATGTTTGGCCGCGAAACGCCTGTCGAACTTGATTTCCTCCAGATTAAAAAACTGTAAATTTTCCAGCCGCTTTCCGGTAAGACTGGAATCTATCGCCTTCGGGTGCTAGGTTCCCGCCTTCCCGGAAATTCCGGCAAGGACTTCCGTCGCTTCTGCGGAATTCTGTTTAATCACCATTCTTTCTATTATATATGGCCAAAAAAATATTGACTGTCATTAAATTGCAGATCAAGGGCGGCCAGGCCAACCCTGCGCCTCCAGTCGGTCCGGCTCTCGGACAGCACGGCTTGAACATTGCCGAATTCTGCGCGAAGTTCAATGACGCCACGCGCGATAAGATGGGTGACGTTGTGCCGGTAGAAATTACCGTCTACGCCGACCGTACCTATACCTTTATCACCAAGACTCCCCCGGCGTCTGAGTTGATTAAGAAATATGCCAAGATTGCCAAGGGATCCGGCAAGCCACTGACCGATAAGGTCGGCTCGATCACCGAGGAGCAGCTAAAGGAAATTGCTGCAATCAAGATGCCTGACCTTAACGCCCGTGACATCGACGCTGCCAGTAAGATTATTGCCGGCACCGCTCGTCAGATGGGTGTTGAGATTAAAAAGTAACTAATTAACAATGTAATAAATTAACTAGTTAACTTGTTAATTATTTAATTTATTAATGTAATTTGTGGGAGTCTTATCGGGCCTCGGCTCTGAAAGACGTCCGCACCACGAATATGCCACGTAAGAAAACCAAGAAGTCTGTCGCCAAGACAACTGAAACCAAGCTTGAGTCTAAGAACAGCGCTCCGGTTGCCGAAGCTTTGAAGACCTATCCGATTGCTGAAGCGGTTGAAATGGTCAAGGCGAACACAAAGACTAAATTCGATTCGTCGATTGAGGTCCATTTCCGCCTCGGCATCGATACCAAGAAGGGCGATCAGCAGATCCGTTCCGCTCTGACGTTACCGAATGGTACGGGTAAAACAATTAAGGTCGCCGCTTTCGTTGCCGCTGGCAACGAGGCCGCTGCCAAGGCTGCCGGCGCTGATTATGCCGGTGGTGATGAGCTTATTGCCGAAATCAAGAAGACTGAAAAGACGGATTTCCAGGTCGCCGTCGCCGAACCGGCGATGATGCGCAACCTGGCTGCCATTGCCAAGATTCTTGGTACGCGCGGCTTGATGCCATCTCCGAAAAACGAGACAGTTACGCCGAACGTCGCTCAGGCGATTGCCGAACTGAAGAAAGGTAAAATCAGCTTTAAGAACGATGATACCGGCAATATCCATGTCGCTATTGGTAAAGTTTCTTTCGAGAAAGAAAAGCTCGTGGCAAACTTCGAAGCGATTTTGGCCGCTATCAAGAAGGCTAAGCCAGGTAGCTCCAAAGGTGTATACCTGAAGAACGTCAGTATTTGCTCTTCGATGGGCAAGGGCTACAAAGTCCAGATCTAGTTCGAAAAATTAGGTATTAAAAAAAGGAACCTCGCAAGGGGTTCCTTTTTGTTTCAGTCAAAAAGTCAAGATAATATAAAAAGGGGTCGTAAAACCCCCCTTTTTTGTGCGAATTAACCTGACAGCCAATCAGGTTTGTCGGTAAGCGATTGGATTAAAAGACCAGGCAATGCCAATTAGCAGGGCTAGTTGTGGAATAACGAACATGCCGCCATATGGCCGAACCAAAAAAATGAGCACTAGTACAAAAACTGTGGCGAGCGTTGAATATACAATACGGTGTTTAACTGCGCGCAACGCCCGGTGGGCTCGCCTGTTCTTATTAATATATTCATCGACATAGTCGTCTTGAAATATATCCTTGAGCATGGTTACTATTGTGTAACCCAGGAGAACGGAGAGTGACACCTGAAGAAAATGTGCTATCTGATAGAAGTAACTGTTTTTCTGGAATTGTTCCGGATCATATAAAAAGGATATTTTTGTATCAAAATTTTCCAGCAGAACAGTTAACAGAATTAGAAAAAGGAACGAAAGGAGATTAACTGCAAAAACGCCAGCCAGACTAAGATACACCTTTTCTTGGAATATCTTAAATTTTGGATTTTTCATGTTTAAGCATTTTTTTGAATTGGGAAAGAATTATCTTAACTGTAATAAAGAGCAAGGCTCTTGTCAAAGAAGGTGTATCCCGGTGGATATTTGACGAAATAAACGTCGGTCGATACACTTAAGATATATCAAAAGCCGTAAGGCATTTTTTGCTAATTATATGATTCTCTCCGACGCCACGCTGCGCGCCATGATTGCTGATGGCACCCTCAGCATCTCCCCTATCACCGAGCATTCTATCCAGCCCGCCTCGATTGATTGCCATCTGGGCGGACATTTCTTATCGATTAAAGACCGGGAGATGCACATGATCTCGCTTGATTCGGAAATTAAGTATGACGAGATCGAAGGCGAGTCGATCATTATCCCCTCTCATTCATTTATTCTCGCCACGACGCAGGAATATGTTAAGTTGCCGAATGACCTAACCGCGTTTGTTGAAGGTCGCAGCTCTATTGGTCGCATCGGTCTGTTTATTCAGAATGCCGGCTGGGTTGACCCGGGTTTTGAGGGCCGCATCACGCTCGAGCTGTATAATGCTAGTTCCGTGCCGATTAAGCTTGAAGCCGGACGCCGTATCTGCCAGCTAGTTTTTTGTAAAATGGACCAGGCGGCTGAGCACCCCTATGACGGGAAATATCAGGGACAGGATAAGTCGGTCGGCAGCCGCGTTAAAGACGACGCCGAGGTCCAGAAATAGGCCATCTTTCTGCTCATTACGCAAGTTGACGTTAGATTTCAATAACTCTAAAATAAGGTAAATTTGTTATTTCACAATTTACCTTAAAATCGCATGAAAAAAAGAAAAATAATCTTGTTGGATGAGAAAGGGATCTTTACGCCGGAGGGCGTTGCTAAGCTGCAGGCTCTCTATTCGCGTAGCGCGCATAGCGTCCTTCGTCAGATTAAAAAGATTCTCAATGACAAGGATTTTGCCAAGTTCATGGCCCAGTATTATGTTAAGTATGGCCATGGCAGTATCGGCGACTGCGGTACGATAACGTTCTTTATTGAAAACGTTAGCTTGCTCGTCGCTAAGGCCATTCAAGATTCACAGCTCTATTCCGGTCAGGAAACCAGTACCCGCTACATCAATATGCTCAAGCAGCCGATTGTTGATCCGATTGGCTCGGCTGTTTCGAAGAAAATTCTGGCAAACTGGATGAAGTTTTATGCCGAGGCGGAAAAACCGCTTATTGCCTATCTTAAGAAGCAGTATCCGCGTACGCCGGGCCAAAAAATGAAGACATATAACAATGCTATCAAGGCCCGTGGTTTCGATATACGCCGCGGCTTCTTGCCTGCCGGTATTTGCACTCAGTTGAGCTGGCATACCAGCCTTCGTCAGGCCGCCGAACGCATAGCGCTTCTTAATTATCATCCGTTAGCTGAAGTACGTGAGGTCGCGGCCGAGATGCATAAGCAGCTGCGCAAGAAGTATCCGAGCAGCTTTAGTCATAAGCTCTATCCTGATCAGGAACGCTTCCGTGAAGAAACCATGGCGCAATACAGCTACTATCATGACCCAAAGTCGCCGTCTTTTTCCTTTAAGAATGGCGTGGACATGACCGAGCTGAAAAAGTATCTCAAAACCTTTGCCGCGCGCCCCAAGAAAACCAACTTACCAGTATTCCTGGCTGAGCTGGGCAACATCATCTCCCGCTTCCTGCTTGATTTCGGTTCGGCGCGTGACGCACAGCGTCATCGCAACGGCATATTTCGCATGCCGCTCTTAACGGCCGATATCGGTTTTCATGAGTGGTATTTGAATGCCCTGCCGCCGGAATTGAAGAGCAAGGCCGAAGACCTGTTAGTTGAGCAATGTATCCTGCTAGAAAAACTTGAAGCCACACCCGAAGAAAAGCAGTATTATATTTCGCTTGGCTTCTTAGTTAGCTGTAAAACGACCTATTCATTGCCGCAGACCTTGTATGTTACTGAGCTTCGTTCTGATAAAACCGTTCACGAAACGTATCGGGCTGTAATGCATAAGATGGCCAAGGAAGTGCAGAAGCATTTTCCTGGTATCGCCTTGCATGCCGATATGGACAAGAATGCCTGGGACATCAGGCGCGGTACGCAAACAATTGATAAGCGTAAAGCGGCCTAATATATGATTATTCTCGGACTGGTAGGAGAAATGGGGGCTGGCAAATCAACCGTTGGCAGTTATCTCGTCACGAAATACGGCGCGCAGCGTTTCGGTTTTTCCGTTATTCTGCGTGACCTTGTTGAACGTCTGCACCTCCCAGCCAGCCGCGATAATCTTATCCAAATCTCCATCGTCTTGCGTCAGGAGTTCGGCAACGATCTGCTGGCCAAAGCGATGATGGAAGATATTAAGCAATCGACGGCCGAATTGATCGTCGTCGAGAGCATTCGTCGCGAAGATGATATTGCGTACTTGCGGCAGCTACCCGGCTTTCATTTGGTTGGCATTAGTGCGGCGATGGATGAGAGATACCAGCGGCTCAGCGGCCGTGCCGAAAAGAGCGACGATGCTCATAAGACCTACGAACAATTCAAAAGCGACCACCAGCGGGAAACCGAGGCGACTGTTCCTCCCCTGCTGGCGACCGCCGAATACCAGTTGCATAATGACGGTGGCTTGGATGACTTATATGTCCAAGTCGATCGCCTCCTTCAAGAACTTGAAACAAAAACATCTAAACATGAAACCAAATAAACAAGGCTTTTTTATTGTCATTGACGGTACCGACGGAGCGGGCAAACATACCCAAACCCAGTTGCTCGTTGAGCGTCTGTGTGACAATCATTTTCCTGCCTTAGCTACCGGCTTTCCGCAATATGATACGCCTACTGGCAAGGCGGTACGCTCTTATCTGAAAGGTGAAATGGGTGAAGTTGCCATAGACGTCAGCGCGCGGGAAGCATCATTACTCTACGCCAAGGACCGTCTGGCCAATTCGGGGCCGATTAAAGAAGCCCTGGAAGAAGGCAAAGTTGTCGTTTCGGACCGTTATACGACAGCTAATATGGGACATCAAGGCGGGAAATTCACTGATCCAAACCAAAAAATAGAATTTTTTGAATGGCTCCGTAATCTGGAATTTGACGAATATAAAATTCCTAAACCGGACTTTACTATTCTTCTTCATGTACCGACGGATATAAGTCAGAAATTAATAATCGATGACAAAAAGCGCGGACAGGAAAAAGATATCCATGAAAGCGACCTTGAGCATTTGAGGGCTGCCGAGCAGACTTTTCTAGAGCTTCCGGCCCTGTATCCGAACGAAATGATAGTATTAGAATGCGTTAAGGATGGCAAGCTTATGTCTATTAACGAAATACACGATCTGATCTGGGAAAAAGTATTCGCTTTGCTTACGGCGCAATAAATACAAACGTTACTTAAAACCCGCCTCAAAACGGGTTTTTTTATTTGGCCGCCTATGCTACGATAAAGGCAAATATAAGCCATTTCTGCCTACTATGAAATACGACCTCATCATCGGCCTCGAGATTCACACCGCCCTGAAAACGGCCTCTAAGATGTTCTGTGCCTGTGATAATGCCCTCTCAGACAAGCCGAACACGACCGTCTGCCCGATTTGCCTTGGGCATCCGGGCACCCTGCCGTTACCTAATAAAACGGCCGTCGAATGGACGGTGCGGCTCGGGTTGGCTCTCGGTGCAAAAATTAACCGGCATTCTAAATTCGATCGCAAGAACTATTTCTATCCTGACCTGCCGAAGGGTTACCAGATTTCTCAGTACGATCTCCCCTTTTGCTATGGCGGCAGTCTCGAAGCTAATGATCATTCTATTGCCATCACCCGCGTCCACCTCGAAGAAGATACGGGAAAATTGACGCATCCGAACAAGGCCGATTATTCGCTCGTTGACTTTAATCGCGCCGGCACGCCGCTTGTCGAAATGGTCACCGAGCCGGTTATTCCTGATGCCGCGACCGCCCGTGCTTTCTGTCAGCGGTATCAGCAGCTTCGGCGCTATCTTGATATTTCTAATGCCGATATGGAGAAGGGCGAGATGCGCTGCGAAGCCAATGTCAGCCTGCAAGTTAAGGGTTCCTGGCGTTATACTAAAGGCGCTATCCTGCCAAAGAACGGTGCTACGCTCAATCCTAAAGTTGAAGTTAAGAACATTAATTCTTTCAAGTCTCTGGAAAAGGCCATCGAATTTGAAATGAAACGACAATCGGCCATCCTTGACGAAGGCGGAATAATTATTGCCGAAACGCGCGGCTGGAACGATGCGGCTAACGGTACAGTCAGCCAGCGCGCCAAAGAAAATTCCGCTGATTACCGTTATTTCCCGGAACCGGATATCCCGCCGATCGTTATCAATGACGAATGGTTTGCCCGCATCCAAGCCAGTTTAGGAGAACTGCCCGCTGCGAAGGAGGCTCGCTTCCGCGAGGAGTACGACCTATCGGAATATGACGCTCGCACACTCGTTTTGGACGAAAGCCTGGCCGGATTTTTTGAGCATGTCATGTCCGAGTTACGCGCCTGCGTAGAAGACGACAATGACAGCTGGGAGCGGCAGGACAAGACGCTCGCCAAGCTGTCCGCTAACTGGCTCTTGAATGAATACTCTAAGCTTCTCAAAGAAAAATATCAGTCGCCGAAAGACTGCCCAGTGACGGCCGAGAATCTGGCCGAACTTATCCTTTTGCTTCATAAAGGCTCAATCAACTCCAGCGCCGGCCAGCAAATCCTGGCGGCTATGTTTACCCAGGGCGGCGAACCGGCAGCGATTATGCGCAATCTCGGTCTCGAGCAGCTCGACGATGAAGCGTCTTTGATTGCTGCCATCAAAGAAGTAATTGCCGAAAAGCCTACTCAGGCAGCTGACTATCGTTCCGGAAAAACCGCCCTCATCCAGTTTTTCATCGGCCAGGTTATGGCCAAAACAAAAGGACGCGCCAATCCGGCAAAAGTTAAGCCACTCCTCGAAAAAGAACTGACTGAATAGAACATTAAGTCGTTTTTTATTTCTGTTGGTAAAAATGAATTATTGACAAAAACGTATTGATCTGGTAAATTACACAATCTGTTCCTTAACAAAACCCATATCATATTATGAATAAAGTTACCTCAACGCTTATCGTCCTAAAAATTCCCTACGATTTAAGCAACAACTCCGTAGAAGACAGGATGCTTATCACGCAAAAAAAATATGAAGGCTTTGTTCCGTTGCCGACTGGCACTATTCTTGAGCGGACCATCCATAACTTTTTGTGCGTCACGACAGAGGAAAATGAATTAAGCGACAATCGCTTTATAATACGCGCTGGCATCAAGCCGCTCGGTAACGCAGAAAAACCGCTATTCTACCCTGGCGAACTTACAAAAATCAAAGAAACTTTTACGTTGCGAGGCTGGACAAATCCGCGCGATATTAACGCTAAGGAGGAAATAATATAGTGGATAAAATCTGCAAGAGCTTTTGGACCTGCCTTTTCGAGGCCGCTCCGAAAGCAAATTTTAAAGAGTTAGAAAAAATCTATAAGGTAGAAATTAATATTGAATCATCGGATGAAAACTTTCCTATGGCCGATGCGCTGGAAGAGGCACTCGCTGATGCGCGTTTACGTGGGGTAAACGTCACAGTAAGTGATTTCATCTTAAAAAATTCCGCAAAACTTAGTTTTGATCAGTACACGCGAGTACGCGCCTTACGAAACCTTCGAGAATAGAAATGTCACAGCCAGATTCGTCTGGCTGTTTTTTGTCCCACTAGTTTGCTTCCAGTATGGGAAGACCTGTGTTCACAGCATTTTTCTGGTATACTGAAAGTATTATTTCTAAGAGTATTTATGAAAATAGCTATATTTGACCTTAAGGACTGGGAAAAGCCGCTCTTTAAAGCAGCTCTGTCGGCACATAAACTTGTCTATAACACTCATCCTATTCAAGAAGCCGCTCTAAAGTCCCTGAAAGATATTGAAGCGCTCTCGGTGTTTATTACTTCTAAAATTGATAAAAAGCTCCTTGAAGCGTTACCAAAGCTTAGGTTAATTGCCACTCGTTCGACCGGCTTTGACCATATCGATCTGGTTGAAGCCTCTCGTCGTGGCATAGCCGTAGTCAATGTTCCCACCTATGGCGAAAATACCGTCGCCGAACATACTTTTGGCCTTATCCTGACGCTTTCCCGCAATATCCATGAAGCCTATTTGCGGACGATTAAAAACAACTTCAGTATTGAAGGACTCAAGGGCTTTGACCTGCACGGCAAGACAATTGGTGTCGTCGGTGCGGGCAAGATCGGCTCGCATGTTATTCGCATTGCTCGCGGCTTTGGCATGAACGTCTTGGCGTATGACCCATATCCCAATGAGCTGCTCGCCGAAACGCTTGATTTCAAATACGTGAATCTCAAGACCCTTCTGAAGAGTTCGGACGTCATCACGCTGCATGTGCCGCTTATTCCAGCCACGAAACACCTGATTTGCGGCAAGAATCTCTCAACTATTAAAAAAGGCGCCTTGCTTATCAATACCGCGCGCGGCGGACTGGTTGAGACGCAGTGTTTAATTAAAGGCTTGAAAAGCGGCCGCCTCTCCGGTGTCGGCCTCGATGTCCTTGAAGAAGAACAACTGCTCATGGAAGAAAAGCATATGCTGCGTCGGGGCGGAAAAAATGAAAAGGAGCTTAAAGCAATCGTTAAAGATCACAAGCTCCTCAAGATGGACAATGTCATTTTTACGCCACATATCGCTTTTTACAGCCAGGAAGCAGTGGAGCGCATTACTCATACTACCATCGACAATATCATCGCCTTCAGCAAGGGTAAGCCGGCCAATCTGGTCCGTTAATTCCTAAAAACAAAAAAACCTCCGAGATTCGGAAGCGGGTTAGGGTGTTCGGCTCGACTGTCGCGGTTGGCTAATCTGCCAGCCATCGTCAGTGAGCTGTAGTGCGTCGCCGGTCTTTACCTTTTCGTAAAAGGCGCGGTCGACGATCATTCCTCGGCGAGTGGTATCTTCGCCAGATGGCCGGAGAAACAGTATGTACTGCTCCGGAACGTAGGTCGTTGTCGAATCTTCGGTTTCGAGCGGGATAAGAATCCCTTCACCGGCGGGCATAAGGGTCATTCCTGGCGTCTTGTAAGAACTCGCCGGAATATGCTCCTTAGCTATCACCACGCCGTCGCGTATATACATGTTGCGTTGCAACAGTGTGGCCACGAAAACGAAGACGAAAAATGCGACAATGTAAACCCAAGGTTTCTTTTCTGTCATTTTTTTTATTTAGTTTTGAAATAACGTTTCTTATCTCCAACCTATACTATAAATGCTTTTTTGTCAAGAGGTTGAGAGGAAGCGGCTAATGCGTTCCAGGGCGCTTTGAGAATTCTCGGGCTTGATCCAGATAATCTCCCTCCCCTGCTTCTGCCAGCGCTTGAACCAGGTCAGCTGGCGTTTGGCGAACTGGCCGGAGGCGAGCGCCAGCTTTTCTTTCATGTCCTCGAGCGCCTCTTCCCCGCCGCGTCCGGACTGCTCCTGTTTCAGGTAACGGCTAATAAATTTGTATTCCAAGCCGAAAGCCGCCAGCCGTTCCCAACTAACGCCGCTTTCCTGTAGCTGCTCTACTTCAGCAATCATGCCCTGAGCAAAACGCTCTTCCAGCCGTTGGCGAATTCGGCTCCGCAGTTCCTCAAGCGGATATTCAATGCCAAGTACCAGGCAATCATAGAGCGGCTTTGATTCGCCATGCAGCGCGTCGTGCGCCTCATCGCTCTGCTGCCGTATGTCTACATAGCGTCGCAGACGCCGAGGGTTTTTGCGGTCGCTTTCGCTTAGGCGGCTGACGAAGGCAGCTCCCAGGCGTTCGTGCAGCTCCTCGAGGCTGAGGTCGCTCTCCTCCGCACCAAATTCCTTAGATGTCGCCGCCGGAGCGAGATTATAGCCATCCACGACCGCCTGCAGGTATAAGCCGCTGCCACCCACTAAAATAGGCAGTTTTCCGCGCCTCAGGATGCCATTTATAGC
>CAZFYY010000005.1:7978-39298 GCA_964523425.1 uncultured Gammaproteobacteria bacterium | reverse complement strand
GAATACTATATAACCATATGATGGATCCAATAGCAGACATGCTCTCACGTATCAGGAACGCGGCCGCCGTCGGCAAGCCGGAGGTACTGTTGCCTATGAGCAAGCTCAAATTAAATATCGCCAAGCTTCTCGAAGAGAACGGCTGGATTGCCAAGGCAGAAGTTGTTGCACATGAAGGCAAGACTGGTTTTGACGAACTGAAGATTGTCCTTAAGTATAAGACTGACGGCAAGCCGGCTATCTCCGCTCTTAACCGTATCAGCAAGTCGAGCCGCCGCGTCTACGTCGGCAAGGATGAATTGCCACGCGTTCTCAATAACCTTGGCATCGCTATCCTTTCTACCTCTCAGGGTCTTATGACCAATCGCGAAGCCCGTAAGCGCAACTTGGGCGGCGAAGTAATTTGCGAAATCTACTAATATGTCACGTTTAGGAAAATTGCCAATTGACCTGCCGTCCGGAACAACCGCGCTTCTCGCGAATAATATGTTGACGGTAAAGTCAGCGAAAGGGGAGTTGCACCAGGCGGTTCACGCCATGGTTCAGCTCGATCTGACGCCGGAATCAATCAAGGTTGCCGTAGCTAATCCGGAGAACAAGAAAGAGCGCGCCATGTGGGGCCTGTACTACAGCCTTATTAAGAACATGATCATCGGCCTGAATGAGGGCTATCAGAAAAAGTTAGAAATTCAGGGAGTCGGTTACAAAGTAGCAGCCGCTGGCAGCACTGGCCTGACCCTCAGCCTCGGTTTTTCTCATGTCATCAACTTCCCATTGCCAGAAGGCATCAAGGCAGTCGTTGAGGCGAATACTATAACCCTTTCCGGTATCGACAAGCAGCTCGTGGGTGAGACGGCCGCTCAGATTCGTCGTCTGAAGAAGCCTGAGCCATACAAGGGTAAGGGCATCCGTTATTCCGGTGAGAATGTCCGTCGCAAGGCCGGTAAGACCGCCGCCAAAGGCGCCTAAGGCCATAAGATAACCATATGAACAAACAGCAAGCCAAAGCCGCCAGCAAAGCCCGTCGTCAGCGCCGTATCCGCCAAATTATCAGCGGTACTGCTGCTCGCCCGCGCTTGTCGGTTGCCAAATCAAATACCAGTATTTATCTGCAGCTGATTGATGACGTCAAAGGAGTAACGTTGGCGGCAGCACATAGCCGCGATATCAAGGAGAAGCAGTCTAAGACCGCCGCCGCCGAAGCAGTCGGCAAGAAGCTGGCGGAAATTTCTCTAAGCAAGGGAGTAAAAAGCGTTGTGTTTGACCGCGGTGGAAATCGTTATACTGGTCGCGTTAAGGCGGCTGCAGACGGTGCTCGCGCCGGTGGTCTGGATTTTTAATCTATCAGTTAATTTTTGACTAACACCATATGAGTGAAATGGAAAACAAGTCGGACAAGGCTCAGAGCCCAGTAGCTACCGGTTCAGCTCAGAGCAGCCAGGCATCTAATGCCCCGGCCTCCGCAGGACGAACCGGTAACCCCGCCAGCGGCAATCGCGGCGGTTCGTACGGAAACCGCCCAGGCGGCGACCGTGGACGCCGTTCGCCCAATGACCGCGGCCCACGCCGTGGTGGACGCGACGATAAGCCGGCTGACGAATTCGAGCAGCGCATTATCGATATTGCCCGCGTGACGCGTGTTATGGCCGGCGGTAAGCGCATGCGCTTCCGTGCCTGTGTCGCCATCGGTGACAAAAAAGGCAACGTCGGTATTGGTCTAGCCAAGGGAGCGGACGTCACGTTGGCCGTTGCTAAGGCCGTTAACCAGGCTAAAAAGGCCATGGTTGTTGTACCAATTGTCAAAGGAACCATCCCGCATGCTGTCGACCTCTGGTTCGGCGCAGCGCACGTCATGCTTAAGCCGGCAGCCGCTGGTCGCGGTATTATTGGTGGCGGAATTGTCCGTACTATTTTGGAATTGAGCGGCATTAACAACGTTACTTCAAAGATTCTCGGCACAAACAATAAGGTCAACAACGCCAAGTGTGTTATTGAAGCTATTAAGTTCCTGCGCGCTCCGAAAGTTAAGAAAGAAACCGTTAAGGAACGGGCTGAGAAAGATGCCGCTACTGAAGCCGTCGCCGAAGCAATCGTCTAACCTACATATCCAACCATATGGCACTTTCCTTATCTAATCTCAAAAAAGCCTCTCGCTTCAATAAGACGCGTAAGCGTGTCGGTCGCGGTAATGCTTCTGGTCACGGAACCTACAGCACGCGCGGTCTCAAGGGACAGAAGTCTCGTTCTGGTGTCAGCGGCCTTAAGCGTCTCGGTATGAAGAAGCAGTTGCTGGCCATTCCAAAGAAGCGCGGCTTCCGTTCGATTCACGAAAAGTCCCAGCCCGTCACTCTGGCTGACCTCAATCGCCATTTCAAGGACGGCGCGGTTATTTCCCGCCAGTCACTCGTAAAAGCCGGTCTTGTTTCGCATGCCGGACAGACTGTTAAGATTTTGGCTCAGGGAAATCTGACCGTTAAGAATCTTAAGATTAAAGGCGTTGCCTTTAGCGCCGGCGCCCGCGAACAGGCCGTTAAAGCCGGTGCCATCATTGCCGATTAAGCCTCGCCCGATGCCTTCGGGCTTCGTGCTATAATGAATATCAGACAACCGCTATGGAAAAACTAGCAAAAATCTGGAAGACTCCGGAAATACGCAACAGCGTCCTGTTTGTGCTGGCTATGCTTGTGATTTTCCGCTTGGCGGCGCATATTCCTGTTCCGGGCGTTAATCCCGAGGCATTGCGCCAGTTCTTCAACTCAAACGCTATTCTTGGTCTCATGAACCTGTTTTCCGGAGGTGGCATGGAGAACTTCTCTATTGTCATGATGGGCGTCGGTCCGTACATTACTGCTTCAATCATCTTCCAGCTCTTGACCATGCTTATCCCACAAATGGAAGAGATGAACAAGGAAGAAGCTGGCCGCCAGAAAATCAACATGTGGACCCGCTGGGCGACCGTTCCATTCGCCATGCTTCAGGCCTATGCCATGATCAGCCTCCTGCGCAATTCAAATTCCGGCATCATCGGCGAGCTCTCGATTTTTGATTATACGAGCATTATCCTGACGGTAACCGCCGGTACCATTTTCCTTATGTGGATTGGTGAGTTGATCAGCGAAAAGAAAATCGGCAACGGTATTTCACTCCTTATCTTTGCCGGCATTATCGCCAGTCTGCCGACCGTTATCCAGCAAATCTTTGTTAACTACGATTCATCGATGCTTTTCACGCTCATCGGTGTAGTGGCCATTGTTATTATCACTATCGTCGGTGTCATCGTTATTAACGAAGGTCAGCGCAATATTCCGGTTCAGTATGCCCGCCAGGTACGCGGCAACCGCGCTTTTGGCGGCTCATCGACGCATTTGCCGCTTCGCGTTAACATGGCTGGCGTTATCCCGATTATCTTTGCCATCTCGGTTATCCTGTTCCCGTCCATGATCTCCCAGTTCTTCGTCAACGCCGCCAGTCCGAAGTTAGCCGAGGCGGCTCAGTGGGTGATTCGCATCTCACAGGACCAGCTCGTCTACGGCATCGTTTACTTCCTGCTTGTCTTTGCCTTCACCTATTTCTATACGGAGATTGTTTTCCATCCGACCGAAATTGCGGAGAATCTGCAGAAGCAGGGCGGCTTTATCCCAGGTATTCGTCCGGGTAAGCCGACGGCTGATTATCTTGGCAACGTTACTCATAAGATTATTTTGGTCGGTGCACTCTTCCTCGGCATCATCGCTATCCTGCCGCTTATCATGCGCTACTTCACTGGTATTCAGTCGCTGGCGATCGGCGGCACGAGCCTGCTTATTATCGTCTCAGTTATTATCGAAACGGTTAAGCAGATCGAAGCTCAGCTTAGCATGCGCGAGTATACGATGGATTAAGATTGGTTTCTATTGTGCACATCAAAAATCAACTGCTTCGGCGGTTGATTTTTAGTATAGGTGAAAAGAGTGAAATAACAGGGGAAGATGCCTAATATTGACATTTTGTCATAAATATGCTATATTTAAATAATTTTCTTTAACATTTCAATATAACGAAAGGAGTACAATGTTTCCAATAACATCATGGTCAGGAGCCATTACGGTTGCACTGGCTTTGTATATCTTGATCAAGCTGGCCTTTGCGACAAATGGAGTCAACGCCGGGCAGTGGGCAGAGCTGAAGAGGCAAACTGTTGTATTGCTTGTCTACGGAACCTGCAGTGGTGTCGCCCATGCAGTTATCGCTTTGTGCGGTCAAGAGATAAGTATGGCATCAAGAGATAACTGGATACTGGTATCGGCGGGTGTTCTTGGCGTGATGGTGTTCAGCAGGTATCGTCAGTCGGTATACTCTTCCGCAGAGCCGTTTGGCGACAATAAATACAGGTACTGTTTTTCCTTTAAGCTCTACAGGCCAAATCCGGAAAGGATATTCCTGTGTCATGAGCCATTACGAGTTAGCTATCATCCCAATAAGGGTGATGCAGCCTGTATCGATTGTGAAATCTCATTTATTGAGCATGATCTGATTCGGCTGTATGAAGGGTTGAAACCATGGTATATGTTCAGCGGTACAAGTAAGTATGTTGATTACCGGCGCAGCGGCTGGCTAGGACTTAAAGAGAAGTGCACGCTTGTTCTCGAACAGTACAACGATCTCTGGCTTGTCGGAGCTGAGCTAGACAAGAATCTGCCCAAAAAAATATCCTTGTCAATGCAAGAATACTTAGAGAGCAAGGGAATCCATGTCACTCCATATATATCTTTGCGGCGCATGCTTGCGGGTGAATGGAATGGAAACTGGATTACTCACCAGGTGATAATCCCGTAATACCAAAAATAGCCCGGCTAGGGAAGTCGCGTGTGAATGTCGTTTCAAATATTCAATCCTCTGGCTTACCGGAGGATTTTTTTTATTATTTCCCTTGACTGCTGCTCTCGGCGGTGCTATAACTGGTTCATTCGTTTGCAGTACATTAAAAGGAGAAAATATGAGTAGGACAAACCTGCTGCCCTTTGTGGTAGCCTTTATTCTCTGTCTGGCTTGGCTAGGCTCTGCGTTCGGAGGCACGGGTGACGTGTATAAACGCGTACGTCGAAAAAGCCTGTTGTACCTGGCCGTGCTAAATACGACGGCGACGCTATTTTTTGTTGCGTTGTTTCCGAGTGGCTCAGCGCCGCTGCATGATCGCCTCTGGTATGTTTCGGCAAGTGCTGGAATAGTCACCGGACTGATTGGCTGGCTTTTCAACTTTCGCTATCCGCACTTGCGCGTAACGTTTAGCGGCCGGATTATCGGTTTTGATAGCGGCGGAAGTTTCGTTTTTGTTTTTCATCGCCGGCCGGTCGATACAAAACCGCAGGAATATGTTTTTGTCGAGGATGGCTACGAATATGCCTTTTCGGTGACCTATGATGCGTCGTCGTTTCTACGGTTCTGTTTGTGGCAGTACGGCGAAAGCGTGCCTCTGGGGATTGATATTCAGCCGTTTATCAGAACTGAAGGTCACATCAATCCCTTTTACTATGACATAGTACGCGTCTGGCAGAATCATCGATCAGAAATTACCACTTGTAAGCCGGAACATGTCGGTCGTTTTCTGTCCAAATATGTGAGGCGGTCAATCGGACGCGCCTGTGCCGAGCGCTTTGGGTTTTCGCTGTCGGCTTTGGCGATTAGCGAATTTTCTAAAACAAAATATGAAGTTAGTGAGTTACCGGCCATAGCGGCCTAAAATAAAACGGAGATTGGATGGAAGAATTAGAAACACAAGCTGACACGCTTGTCTTAATGCATTTTACCGGAAAAAAACCACATACAGATTTGTACCGTGTGTATCGCTTGGTTCCGCAGCCGGAAGATTCTCAGGGTTGTTACTTGAGTTATTTCGGCAGAAAGTATGCGTATAGCCCCGACCCGAAAAATATCGCCGGGAAGTCTTTAAGTGAAGCAGCTCTTAAATTTTGGGCCTGGAAGACCTGGGAATCGCACAAACGAGGGTATGACGTCGCGGTTTGTTTTTTGTTCTTAGAGGAGGGCGAGACTGAGATGGTTTCGCCGCTGGCGCAGCGGCCTTTTCGCTTCGCAACACTTGAAGAAATTGAAACACTGACCGCTTTATATAATCTATTTGAGCATAATCGCAGAGGAATTATAGTTCGCCTCTAAATTTACCGTTAGTCGCATGTCGGCTAACGGTTTTTTATATCCGGCCTTGACCTCACTGCAAAAGATTGCTATAAATAGGCTCATTGTTAAATTAAAAATTTCATACGTGGAGAAAAAAGAAACGAGCAAATACGACGTGCTCAAAAAAACACCAGAGGCCATCGTCCGGCTTACCGGGCTGGAGATAGAGCCTTTTGAAGACCTCTGGGCGAAGGTAGAACCGCTCGACACTGCCCAGCGCCAAATGCGCCTGCGGCGGTCCAAACGCCGCCTGCGAATGCCGGGCGGGGGACGCAAGGTCAGTCTTGCTCTCGAGGACCGGCTCTTGCTCCTGCTGACGTATAATCATTTGTATGTCGGCCAGGTTTTCCTTGGTAACTTGTTCGGTATTGATAACAGCAATGTCAGCCGTCATATCCGTCGTCTGACGCCATTGGTCAGCTCTTTGTATAACATCCCAAAGAAACGGATTAGGTTAGCCGGCGCGGTCATCGGACCGGATGAAATAACCACTTTATTCAAAAAACCGGCAACGTTACCCGTTGTCCGAAAAATAAAGGGCAGTAAAAATTTTGATCCCTGCAGCACCTTTGCTAATGTGCCGGTCCAGGGCGGCGAATTATTGGTTCGCGTACAGACCGTGCGTTAAGGCACAATTACCTCCGTCCAGCGTATGCCGGACGGAGCTTTTTTATACGCCGGATTCGCCAAAAAAGGCGGATATTGCTATACTGTGGGGGCAAATGGGGCTGTCGAGCGGATAGCCGCGCCTGCATATTAAGCTAATAATCATCCATGCCACGCACTATCCTTGTTTTTTTCGGCCCGCCTGGTTCAGGTAAGGGCACTCAGTCTGATTTGCTTTCCGATATCACTAATTGGCCGGCCGTTTCAACCGGGGAGCTTTTGCGGCATGAGCAGAAAATCGGTTCGGCTGTCGGACGGAAAGTTAAGTCACTTATCAGCCAGGGGACGATGGTTTCCGCCACGCTGGTTGATCATCTCTTGAAGACTCGTCTCGCCAAGCCCGATGCCAAGAAAGGTTTTATCCTCGACGGTTATCCGCGTAACGAATACCAATTCAGAAATCTTTTGAAACTTATTAAGGGCGATGACCGCCTCTACTTTATCGACTTCCGCGTGCCGGACCGCGAGGTCATGACGCGCCTTTCCGGTCGCCGGGTTTGCGACTGCGGCGCGTCGTATCATACGATGTATAACCCGCCGAAGAAGCCGGGCACGTGTGACCTCTGCGGCCAGGCCCTCCGTCAGCGTACGGACGACCGCCCGGTTGTCATCCGCAAGCGCCTCAAAGAATATAACAGCTCCATTAAACCGCTGCTCGAAAAAGCCAGCGGCCGCGGCTCGATTATCGTCATCGACGGCGAACGCTCGATTATCAGTATCAACCGTGAGTTAGTTGATCACCTTAAGCGTTACGGTTTATTCAAGAAACGTAAGAAATAGCATGGCTCGTCTTATTAAGACCAAGAAAGAAATCGACCTCATCCGCGAAGGCGGACATATTTTGGATCGTATTCTCAAGGAGCTGGCCGCTATGGTTAAGCCCGGTTTAGGCACTGCTGAACTGGAAGATCGGGCCTTGGCGCGCATTGCTGAGGCGGGTGGCCGCCCCGCTTTTAAGGGTTATAAGCCGGACAAGCATAGCCGTCCTTTCCCGAGTGCCCTCTGTATCTCGATCAATGAAGGGATCGTCCATGGCCCGGCCGTGCCTTCGCGCCCGCTCAAGAACGGCTATATTGTCACCCTCGACATCGGCATGGAATATCCGTATAAGAAGGGGACTAAGGGCTACTATACTGATATGGCGACGACTGTGGCTGTTGGCGAGGTGCCGATGAAAACGCGCATGCTGTTAGCCGGCACGAAAGACAGCCTCGAAGCAGGCATCGCGGCGGTTAAGCCGGGCGCGACGTTGTTGCAGGTCGCAACGGCGATTGAGAACGTTTTGAATAAATACAAGCTCGGCATCATCCGCGACCTGGTCGGTCATGGCGTTGGCCTCGACGTTCATGAACCGCCGCAGGTCCCCAATTATATTTTTGAAAAAAATGAATTCCCGAATGTTGTTTTAGAGCCGGGTATGGTTATTGCTATCGAGCCGATGGCCACGCTCGGCGGCTGGCAGATCACAGCGAATAAGGACGGCTTTACCTACGACACGGCTGACGGCAGCCTGGCGGCGCATTTTGAACATACTGTGTTGGTGACGGAGGATGGGCATGAGATTTTAACGCAAGGCGCATAGGATATGCTTGGCTTTATCCTTAATATTCCTTGGACACTGATCGGTTTAATATTAGCCGTAATATCCGGACCCTCGCATGCCGGATTCAAAAAGAAGGAAAAAGCGATAATACTTCAGATTACAAAATTTTGGTGGGAAGCTGGCTATCTAAAAAATGCGCGAGCCATGGCAATGGGGCATGTCGTCTTGTTGGGTCCAAAAATCGAGAAAGGAGATTTAGAGCATGAGCTAGTTCATGTCAGGCAGTTCGATAGGTTCCCGCTTATTTTTCCTTTTCTGTATTATATTGAACTTCTTAGAAAGGGGTATAGGAACAACATGTACGAACTTGAGGCCTATCAGCTGGCCGGTAATACGTTTAAAGGTTAAAATAATAGCATGAACGAACAATGCCTTGGTATCGACTGGGGGACGGTCCGGATCGGACTGAGCCTCGGCAATGCGGAAACAAAAATTGCTTCGCCCTTAGGCGTCGTGGGGTCCCTAGAGGCCCTTCTGGATATGGCGAAAAGCGAGAAAATCGACCGTTTAGTGGTTGGTTCGCCCTTGCATAGCCATGGTACGGCTCGGCCTGAAAATAAGGCCTTTACGGCCTTTGTAGAGGCTCTGGAGGCCCGCAGCGGCCTGCCGGTAACCCTTATCGACGAGCGTTTTTCCAGCCAATCGGCCGATAAGCTCGGGGCCGGCACGAAACGGGACGGGGAGCGGGATGCCATTGCTGCCATGATCATTTTGCAGACATATTTCGATAACCTGCCCAAATAATCAAAAATAGTCTATAATAAGGGCATGCCGCAGACCTATTCCACTAAAGCGATAGTGCTCCGGCGGCGACCGTACCGCGGTTATGATCAGCGGGTGTCGCTGTATACCGCCGAAAAGGGCAAAGTCGATCTTTTGGTAAAAGGCGCGCTTCGCCCCGCTTCCCGGCTGGCAGCGCATCTCGAACCGCTGACGCTGCTCGATCTGATGGTCGTCAGCGGGCGTATGGATTATGCCGGCGGCGCGTCAAGCCGTGATTGCTATCCGAATCTGAAAGCTGACTACGATAAGCTGGAAGCGGCCGGTTTGGCAATCAACCGCCTTAATCGAATCCTGAAAGAAAATGTCCGGGATGACGAGATCTTTACCTTGACGGAAGATTTTCTGTCGCTGCTTAATCGCAACGCCGCCGTCGCGGAGTGGTATCGATATCTCGGAGAAGTGTTCCTCTATAAAGTTATTGCCCGGCTCGGGTACGGCTTAAATCTTGATCGTTGCCGGACCTGCGGAAAATCGCTTGGCAATGACGCGGCCATCTTCGCGACGGACGAACAATCATTTCTCTGTGCCGCCTGCGGAGCAGGCCTACCGCTTACCCGGCGTTTTGACTTTAAGGAATTGAGCAGTCTGCGCGAATTGGATGCCCTGAGCTTGCCGGCTCTGGCGGCCGGTTCGCTGAAACGGCCATCGCTTGAAGCAATCAGCACCTTTCTATCTTTTAGAACTAGATTAACCATGGAAGAACTCATATGATGCGAACCCATACCTGCGGTGAATTAAATCATGAACATGTCGGACAGAGCGTGACGCTGGCTGGCTGGGTGCATGCCCGGCGCGACTTCGGCGGCGTGATTTTTATCGACTTGCGCGACCGCTACGGACTAACGCAGCTGACGTTTAACGGAGAAAAGTATCCGGAGGCTTGTGCTGCCGCCGGTGACCTACGTCATGAATGGGTGGTGCGCGTCAGTGGCATTGTCGCTGCTCGGCCAGAGAATATGATCAATGCTGATTTGAAGACTGGTGCGATAGAAATTGAAGCGGCCTCATTGGAAATTATCAGTAAATCCGAAGTTCTTCCTTTTGAAATCAACAACGAAAGCATCATGCCGAATGTTAAGGAGGCTTTGCGCTTGGAGTACCGCACGCTTGATTTGCGCCGTCCGAAGCTGCAGGAGATGCTGCGTATTAAGGACGAATTCTTCCGCTATCTGCGCTCGTATTTTCATGCCCATAACTTTGTCGAAGTGCAGACGCCCATCCTGGCTAACTCTTCGCCGGAAGGTGCCCGCGACTTTTTGATTCCATCCCGCCTCTATCCGGGCAATTTTTATGCACTGCCGCAGGCGCCGCAGCAGTTCAAGCAGTTATTGATGGTTGGCGGCGTTGACCGCTATTACCAGATTGCTCCCTGCTTCCGTGACGAAGACACGCGCAACGACCGCGCTTATGGCGAGTTTTATCAGTTCGATATGGAGATGAGCTTTGCGACGCAGGAAGATATTTTTGAAATCATGGAGCCGGCGATGATTGAAACGACGGAAAAGTTCAGTAGCAAAAAAATTGTTAAACTGGCCGAAGGGGGCCGCTTCCGCCGCTTCAGCTGGCGCGAAGCCATGGAGAAGTATGGCTCTGACAAACCGGATATTCGTTATGACCTGACTATCGTGCCGATTACAGAAGTAGTTCGCGAGAGCGGCTTCGCCGGTTTTGACGGCGCTGTGGCCGCCGGCGGCGTGGTTCATGCCTTGCGCCTGCCGGGTGCGGCCGCCACATTCAGCCGCAAGGTAACGGATGAATTTAAGGAAATGGCTGCCAAGAAAAAAGTTTCCGTTTTTGCAACGCTAAGTGTCGAAGCGGACGGTTCGGCGAAAAGTTCGCTGTCTAAATTTATCGCCCAGCCGATGCTTGATGCTATTGCCGCCGCCATGGGTGCAGAGGCTGGGGATATGGTTCTCATGTTAGCTGGCTCCTGGCGCGAAACCTGCGAGGCCTTTGGTTCATTGCGCAGCGCTTCGGCACAGCGTCTCGATCTGATTAATAAAGATGAGGCGGCCTGGTGCTGGGTGGTCGATTTTCCATTCTACGATCACAGCGAATTGCGTCCGGGAAATCTTGATTTCGCTCACAATCCTTTTTCCATGCCGCAGGGCGGTCATGAAGCGCTTGATACTAAGGACCCGCTCGACATTCTCGCGTACCAGTATGACCTCATTCTTAACGGTTACGAAGTCTCCAGTGGGGGAGTGCGTAATCATGATCCCGAACTCCTGCGCAAGGCCTTTATCAAAGTCGGGTATGACGGTGCTGAAGTCGATCGCCGTTTCGGCGCGCTCATGAAGGCATTCCGTTATGGCGTACCGCCTCATGCCGGCAATGCTCCGGGAGTTGACCGCCTCTTGATGGTTCTCAACGACTGGGATTCGATTCGCGACATGTACGCCTTCCCGAAAGACGGCAACGGCCGCGACCTGCTCATGGACAGCCCTGCCCCGGCGGATGACGCACAGCTTAATGAACTAAACATTTCAATTAACACATTAACTAACTAACCAATTAAATAATTAACCAATTAAATAATTAATTAGTTAACTAGTTAATTAAATAATTAATACACGTATGGGACACAAAAATAACGCCAAACACGCTTTCTGGTACATGCTCTCGCTCGTGGCTTTGATTTTTCTGGCCATCGCTTCGGGGCAGGCAATTTTTCAAATTATCAACAAGACAATCGCCGATCTGACGACTGGCGGTTTCGGGCAGGACACAAGCATGCTTAAGTTCGCCATTTCCGCGCTGATAATATCGATTCCGTTGTATTTCCTGACTATGCGGCAGATTGAAAAAAGCCTGGCTAAAGGCGAGATTGAAAAAGATTCGCCGATTCGCCGCTGGCTGACCTATGTCATTCTTTTCGTTTCTTCAGTCGTTATGATTGTCTGGCTCATCGGCACAATCAATAATTTCCTCGGCGGCGAATTGAGCTCGCGTTTTGCGCTTAAGGCGCTGACCGCCATTGTTTTGTCAGCCATCATCTTTAGCTATTATCTCTATGACATTCGTCGCGAGAGCATCAAGAAGCGCGACTGGGTGGTTATGACCTATCTGATTGCCGCTCTCGTTATTACCGTCGGTTCGTTAGTAGCATCATTTTTCTTTGTTGAATCGCCGGCCGCCGCTCGGGCCCGCCGCCATGACAACGACGGTGTGCTGAACCGCTTTACGCAGATTGACGGCACGATTAATACCTACTACGCCAATAAAAAGTCTGTTCCGGAAAATCTCGCACAGCTCTCTGACGAGAACCTGTTCTTGCCGGCCGACACCCTTAAAGATCCGACAACCGGCCGTTCTTTCGAGTATAAGAAGATTGATGCGATGACGTATCAGCTCTGTGCGGAATTTAATACCAGCAACAAGGAGCAGTCTCCGGACGGGTATTACAATTATTCTGACCGCTGGGCGCATGACGCCGGTTACCAGTGCCTCAAACAAAAGGTAAGCGTTATAGCCAACGATGCCATGCTGCAGAAGCAGATGGCAGTGCCGGCGTCTCGCTAGCTCTTAGGCAATCCACCTATGTCGAAAATCCAACCAATTCCTAAAAAGATTCTCTCGCGTCTCGAAGCCGACGGGCGTGCCTTCGAAAGCCTGGCGCACCGTACAGTATTTACGGCCTACGACCTAGCCTCCACGCTGCGCCGTTCGCTGGATGAAGTCGCCAAAGCGCTTATCGTCAAAGCCGGTCCATTCGTTGCTGTAGCCGTGATGCCGGCCGGTCGTCGCCTAGATACGGCCAAGCTCACTAAGGTTCTGTCTAAACACCAAGGAAAAATTTTGCCGGAAGCAAAAATCGTTTCCGAAAAAGCCGCCCTAAAAGTTACGGAAGAAGACGAACGTCCCGTCGCTGCCTTTGCCTCATACTACGGCCTGCCGCTGTTTGTCGATGCGTTGATTGCCAAAAAAATTCGAGCCGTTTTTCCGGCTGGAAGTTTTAATACCTCGCTGGAAATGAAAGTAAAGGATTTCTTGGCGCATGAAAATGGCATTCTGGCGGCTTTCACCATACCGGGACCGAAGCCCCAGAAGCCGCAAAAGAACGTAAAAAAGGCAAAGAAGGTTGTACGGAAAACTAAGCCTGGCAAGAAGATTACAAAGTCGGCTAAAAAGTCGGTTAAGAAAGCTGCTAAGAAAAGTATTAAAAAAGTTGCTCTAAAGAATAAATCCGTTGCCAAGCGTAAAAAATAATTGCCATGATCCTCAAGCTCGAACAATTTGAAGGTCCGCTCGCACTCCTCGTCAAGCTCATCGACAAGGCCGAACTTGATATAACCCAAGTTTCGTTGGCCAAAGTAGCTGACCAGTATATCGCCCATCTCAGGGCGCTCGTTAATCTTGATCCGGAGGAGATGGCAGATTTTCTGGTTGTCGCCTCACGTCTGCTGTTGATAAAATCCAAAGCTCTCCTGCCGTACCTGCTGCCTGAAGAGGAAGAAGCAATTGAAGATCTTGAGGAGCAGTTGCGCATGTATAAAGAGTTCCTTGAGGCGACCAAACGCGTTGAAACGATGATCGCCGGGAAAAAATTCATGTTTGTTCGTGAATTTAACCGTAAGGCGATCGTGGCCAATCTTCATATTTTCGCCCCTCCTGCCAAACTGACCGCCGCCGGTCTTGGCGCTATCATGAAAGAAATTATTTCTAATATCGCTCCGCCCCAGGCTCCGTTGGAGGAAAAGTCGGTCGCCGCTTCGCTCAGTATTGAGGACAAGATCGCCCAGCTCGTCGATACGGTCGCCCGAAAGGTCCGCTCGCGCTTCAGCGAGTTTCTTTCCGGCGCTACATCGAAAGTTGAAATTGTCGTTAGTTTTCTGGCCATGCTTGAACTTATTAAGCAGCGCACGATCAGCGCCGATCAGGCCAATTTGTTTGACGAGATTGAAATCATGAAATTATAATATTACCCATATGGCAGACCTCAAACCACAACTCGAAGCGTTACTCTTCGTCGCCGCCAAGCCGATGCAGCTTAAGGATCTGGCCTCGCTGCTCAAGGCCAAGCCGGCCGAGGTAGCGGAGGCTCTGACTGCTTTGGAAAAAGACTGCGAGGAGCAGCAGCGTGGCGTGCGCGTCGTCAAGCAGGGAACGACCTATCAGTTCGTTACCGGCCCGGATCAGGCTGGTCTTATTAAGGAGTTTATCAAGGACGAAACAATGGGTGAACTGTCCCGTCCGAGCCTTGAGACGCTGACGATCATTGCCTACCGCCAGCCGATTTCAAAAATGGATCTTGACCGCATCCGCGGCGTTAACTGTGCGCTTATTCTGCGCAACCTCCTCCTGCATGGCCTTATCGAAGGCAAGTATGACAAGACGAAGGACGAAACATATTATACTGTGACGGTCGATTTTATCCGTTTCCTCGGCATCAGCGAAGTGAGCGCCCTGCCTGATTATGATCGCCTGAGCCATCATGACAGCCTCGAGCGCGTCTTGCAGGAGGCCGCCGGCAAATAGCATGCCCTTTCTGTTTAGCCGATACATCGCCTTTATTATCGCCATTCCGGTTCTGGCCGTTGTTTTCCTGTCTGGGAACGGCGGCCATTTTTCGTGGCGCGATAGCGTGCTAGCTGCGCCTACGCCGGGGCGAGTGGCGACGGTTAATTATCCGCAGCGCAACTTCCCGAAGCGACTGAATAATAGTCAGCCACGCATTGTCGGTCGGGCGGCCGGCGTCTATGATATTGCCAGCGGCTATCGTCTCTGGGAGCGTGATGCCGGAAAAAGTTTACCTATCGCCAGTCTTACAAAATTGATGGCGGCGCTCGTGTTTATCGAGCACAATCCTGGCTGGCAAACGCGCTACGTCGTTCGTGCGGCTGATCATCGCAGCGGTGCGCGTGATAATCTCCAGCCGGGGGATAATGTTACTCTCCGAGAATTGTTTCGCACGGCCTTGATTGCCTCGGACAACAGCGCCATTATCAGTCTGGTTCGTGCCAGTGGCCTTAGTGAGCGAGAATTTGTTGCAGCCATGAATGCCAAGGCAGACAGTCTGCGTCTTAAACAGACTACCTTCAGCGATCCGACAGGACTTGATAATGGCAATCGTTCGACGCCGGGAGATATCAGTCGTTTGGCTGCCGCTGCATTGTCCCAGGCCGATATTCGCGAAGCGGTCTTGCGTCCTGCCTATTCTTTTGCGACCGAACAGGGGAGTGTGAAAGATATCCGCGCGACAGACAAGCTGCTGGACCGTCCCTTGCCAGCTGGCGTGACTCTCGTGGGCGGCAAGACCGGTCATATTGATGAGGCGGGCTACTGCTTCGTCGGGCTTTTTGAAAAGAATGGACGGCAGGTTTTGACCGTCGTGTTAGGGGCGGATAGCGACGAGGCCCGCTTCAGCGAAACAGAAAAGCTGGTCGACTGGGCCTATCGCACCTTCTCCTGGAGCAATTGACAAATATGTAGTTTTGTGATATTGTAAGCATTATTCATTGAAAAATAATTTTTAAAATATCCCAGATACGGGAAAAAAGGAGCATAATGGCCTCTATTAAGGCATTCTTTGAGAATTTCGCAATTTTCTTGCTGGATATTGGTAATGATCTCAGACAGAGAATTCCTAATTTCCGCAAGAACTGGCAGATCTGGCAGCAACGCCGCGCGCAACGAGCTGCGGAACGCCAGCAACGCTGGATGAATCAGGCGAGAAGACAATGGGAACGTTTCTATCGCGAGGTATTCGGCATCGATGTCGACCTCTCGGCGGTAGCGATTCCGGCTTTTCGTAAAGGTTTTAAGCGTATTGTAATTGTCATTCCTGGACTGAGTATTGGTCTGGTGTATATGGCAATGAAAAGATATTTTCGCTGGTATTGGCTGAAGGAACCTTCCTTTATTGTTGATACGGCAGAGTGTTGCAACGATCGCGAAGCTGATTGGGGCGCGTATGCCATTCTTGTACGCGATACTCCCGACATTCGTCGCAAGCGGCAGCTATCCGCAGCTGAAGCCGCATATCTTGGCATCCAGGGTGAAACGCTTCTTGAGCACCTGCTTCACAGCATGATGCACATGTATGAAACAGGCAATCCATTGGACGGCGAAGATAATTGCACCCTCTGCGTGGGTACGAAAGTGTATTGGTCCTCTAGTGCCCCAGCCGCTCCGTACGTTCATGGCAGCAACCGTCAACACGGACATCAAATCTCTATCGGCATTACCACTAATCCGCCCGATGTTTTTCTGAGAAAAGGTGTACGAGAAGTTATAGTATAAAAGTATATATAAGCCCATTCGTCAAAAACGGATGGGATTTTTTTGGATAAATACTGGATTCTTGGTATAATAATTGTATATACAAACCATATGAAATTCGTCATTGCCAATTGGAAAATGAACCTCTCGGTCGAGAAGAGCATCGCGCTGGCTAAGGAATACGCCCGCCTCTTCAAGGAAACGCCGGCCGAGATCGTCGTTTGTCCCTCTTTTACCAGCCTGCCTTTTATTGGCAAGATGCTGGCCAATACCTCGATTGCCGTCGGCTCGCAAGATATATTCTGGGAGAAGGCCGGCGCTTTTACCGGCGAGATTTCGGCAGATGACCTGGTCGAGCTCGAAGCCGGTTATGTCATCATCGGCCACAGTGAACGCCGCACCATTCTCGGCGAAGAGGATTGGATGATTAATCGTAAGATTCGGGCCGCCCTGGCGACGCCGCCGCTTTGTCCGATTCTTTGCATCGGTGAAGGCGCCGATGATCGCGCCGAAGGACAGCGCGAGTCAGTCCTGACCCGACAAATTGCCGAAGCCCTCGAAGGCATCTCTTTAGAAGAGGGTCAGAATCTGATTGTTGCCTATGAACCAATCTGGGCCATCGGCACGGGTGAGATTCCTGAATTGGATGACATCCAATATGTTATGGAAATTATTCGCGTGCTCCTGCGCCGCAAGCTGGGCAATATGAGCGATGAAGCCTGCGCTGTCCTGTACGGCGGCAGCGTTGATGGCGAGACCGGTCCGCGCATTGCCCGCATCCCGGCGGTGGACGGATTCTTGGTCGGCGGCGCCAGTCTGAAGCCGCGTGAGTTTTACCGAATCGCCACGAGCGTGGTAGACTAAGCTTATGGAACCCTATAAAATTACTGTCCCGCTTGATGTCCCGGCCGCTAAGCGCAGCACGTATCTGCGCAATTTTAAGCTTGTTACTAAGGGTACGGGCCGGTTACTCCTGGCGGCGGGCGATCAGCGCGTCGAGCATCTCAACGAAGATTTTTACGGAACGGGTATTGCGCCGGACGATGCGTTCCCGGAGCATCTGTTTAAGATAGCCGCTGGTTCGCGCGTCGGATTGTTTGCCACGCAGCTGGGTTACATTGCCCGTTTCGCAGACCGTTACCGAACGCTTAATTATTGCGTTAAACTCAATTCCAAATCGCATATCGTCAAACCGCCGCTACAGGATCCCTTCAGCTCCGCCTGGTATGACGTTGCCCAGATTATCGCCTTTGCCCGCGAAGCAAAACTCAGTGTTCCGGCCATCGGCTATACTGTCTATGTCGGCAGCAAGTTCGAAGCGCCGATGCTGCGCGAAGCCGCCCAGCTTATTTGGCAGGCGCACCAGGCCGGCATGTTAGCCGTGCTCTGGATGTATCCGCGCGGCGAAAGCATTTCTAATATTAATGATCCGCACCTCATTGCCGGCGCAGTTAATGTTGGCAGCGCGCTGGGGGCTGATTTCATGAAAGTGAACGGACCGCTGCCGGCTTCAGCCGCCGCCTATCGGGAAATCATGTCGGCCGCGCAGGGCAGCCGCGTTATCTTTGCCGGCGGTGAAGCGCATGATATTCCAGACTTGCTCGACGGCATTGATGATGAAGTAAATAAGCATGGTGCCGCCGGTGCCGCCCTGGGCCGCAACCTGCACCAGCGCCCGCTGCCGGAGGCCATAGCTGTTGCCAATGCCGCTGCCTCGGTGATTTATGACGGTCAGCCGTCGGTTAAGGCGTTTCAGCGCTAGCAACCTATGTTCTATATTATTTCCGCAATTATTTTTTTGCTCGGTCTCATCGGCTGTCTGGCTATTATCGGCCGGAAGTTTGCCTTGCTGGCCAATATTGACGTGGCGGAAATTCAGGCCGAAAAAAATGCCCTGCTTAAGCAGCAGATTATTGCGTCTCAGCTTAAGCGTCGCTTCGGTAATGCCGGGCTCTTCTTCACGAAAGTAATCAAGCCGTTGTCGCGTTTGTTGCGTAACGGTTTTGATTGGATATATGACAGCCTCAATGCCTGGCAGCGCTCGCAGGCGAATAAGCAGGCGATTCTTGGTCAGGAAATAGAAAAGCGCATCGACGCGCTTTTGTTTGAAGCGGAAGAGCTCGTGAAGGACGACCGACTCGATGCCGCCGAAAAAAAATACATCGAGATTATTGGCCTTGACGCCACTAATTTTCGGGCTTTCCGCGATTTGAGCGATGTGTACTACAAGAACCAAAATTTGAACGAGGCCCGCCAGACGCTCGAGCATGCCTTGCGTTTGCGCCGGAAATCGGCGGCCGACCCACACATTGAGAATGCCGAAATTCCTAAGAATGATTTGGAGTTAGCACAAGCTCATTTCTTGCTGGCAGCGATTCACGAAGGCCAGGAAGATTATGGCCGGGCTATCTTGCAGATAAAAAAAGCCCTCAAAATCGAACCGAATAGCCCGCGCTACCTTGACAGGCTCATAGAAGTCAGTATACTTAAAAAAGACAAAATAGCGGCCCTGGATGCCTTGAAAAAGCTAGAGATGGCCAACCCGGAAAACCAGAAACTGGCTAATTTCCGCGAGCGTATTCTGTCGCTGTAAGCCCGCCGTTTTAGCTCAGTTGGTAGAGCATCTCCATGGTAAGGAGAAGGTCTCGGGTCCGAATCCCGAAAACGGCTCAGTCTGAACGCCTTTCTTAGGAAGGGCGTTTTTGGTATTCAAATTATTTGGTATGTAAGGTAGACTGTCTATATGAAGAAATTACTTGTCACTGGCGGCGCCGGATATATCGGCAGTCATGCCGTGCTTGAATTGTTGAGCCAGAATCGGCCCGTGGTTATTTTTGATAACCTCGAAAGGGGATATGCTGACGCGGTAACCGAGCTACAGAAAATCGGTCCGGTGGAGTTCGTACGCGGCGATTTACGCAGTGAAGCAGATGTAGAAAAACTTTTTAGCGAGTATGATATCGAGACAGTCTTGCATTTTGCCGCTCTGTGCACGCCCGATGAATCAGTCTCGCATCCGGCGATGTATTATGAAAACAATGTTGCCGGCACAGCCAACCTGCTGGAAGCGATGAAACGGCATGGCGTCGACAAAATCATTTTTTCCTCGACCTGTGCGGTGTATGGCGAAGTTAAAAAGTTGCCGGTAGACGAGTCTCATCCCTTTGCCCCGGTTAACCCCTATGGCCATTCCAAATTACTAGCCGAAGAAGTGATCGCGTATTATGGACGCTTGGCTGGAATACGTTCGGTCATTTTTCGTTATTTTAATGTCTGCGGGGCGGACGCCGAGGGTCGTATCGGAGATAGTAAGCGGCCATCGCAGCTGCTTATGCAAAACGCCGTGCGCGGCGCCCTCGGACTAGAACCTTTTGCCTATACGTGCCCGCCGGCCAGAACGCCGGACGGTACGCCAATTCGCGATTATATTGACGTGCGAGACCTGGTGGCTGCCCATGCCTTGGCGGTGGGGTATTTGGAAAAGGGTGGCGAGAGCGTTGTTCTTAATCTCGGGACGGGCACCGGACGATCCGTTAAAGAAATTGTTCAGGCTGTTGAGCAGAGCTTGTCGGTTAGTATTCCTGAAACGCCTGGAAATCTCCGACAGGGCGAATATGACGAAATCTACGCTGATCCGGCCAAAGCGGCCGAAATCCTCGACTGGAAGGCCTCCAGAAGCCTAGAAGAGAGCATTTCCGGGCTGGTTGCCTGGTATCGGAAACATCCCCAGGGCTATGAGAAATAGGCCCTTGTAAATCCTAAATCTTTCTGTTATAATCGGAATGGCCTTAAAAGGGCTGTTTTTTAACGCAGCGTCCGGGTCGGTACCGAAGCGGTCAAACGGGGCAGACTGTAAATCTGTTGGCATACGCCTTCGAAAGTTCGAATCTTTCCCGGCCCACTGATAAATGAACCAATTAATTAATGAAGCAATTAATTAATTATTTCATTAGTTAATTAGTTAATTTTTTTATTGTATGTCTCAGGATAACATGATTAAGATGCAGTGCACCGAGACCGGTGATATCCGCCGCGCTCATAAGAACAAGAAGACCCTTAAGGGCCGCCTTGAACTCATGATGTTCTCGAAGAAAGCGCGCAAGCACACGCTGCACCGCGAAACCAAATAAGCTAGTCCGCCATGCGGACGTAGGCGGGCGTAGTATAATGGTAGTACAGGGGTCTCCAAAACCTCTAGCGTGGGTTCGATTCCTGCCGCCCGTGCAATACCGTAAAAGCAGGCGTGAATGCCTGTTTTTATGTATCTGCTTTAATGTTGAGGCGGATATGGTAAAATATAGAAGCACGTAGTAATTCGGAAAACAGCAGGCCTGCTTCTCTTGGGAAAAGATTTATAAAAACATATGACGACGAGTGACTCATTGCGTAGTGACATACTGAGTGGTTTAACCGAATATTTTTCCGGTCTGGGCGTGGCTGCGCCCGAAATCGCTTTAGATACGCCTGATCATTCTGAACACGGCGATATCACGAACAGCTCATCTCTCAAATACGCTAAGGAACTGGGTCGGAGTCCGGTGACGATTGCCCAGGAAGGCATTCGCTTCCTGCAGGAAAAAAATATCGCCGGCATCGCCAAGATTGAATTTGCCGCGCCTGGTTATATAAATATTTTTGTTGATGCCACATATCTGCGGGGCGTTATCAGTGATATTATCAGCGCCGGTGATTCGTACGGCCACAATGAACGCTTCAGCGGGCAGAAGTGGGTTATCGAGCATACTTCACCCAACCCGAATAAGGCCATGCACCTCGGACATTTGCGCAATAATCTCATCGGCATGGGCATTACCCGCTTACTCGAGCTGAGCGGGGCAGAGGTGGTTTGCGACTGTATTGATAATAACCGCGGCATTGCTATTGCCAAACTGATGTGGGGTTTTTTGGAACATCAGCGAAAAGATGGCGCCGGCGGCCATACCGTCGAACAATGGCATGCTCATAAAAACGAATGGCTTACGCCGGAAGAAGCCGGGGAGCTGCCTGATGTGTTTGTGACAAACAGCTATGTCATGGGCGAAAAGGATTTTCGAAATAATCCGGAGATTGAAGCCAAGGTCCGCCAGATGGTGGTTGACTGGGAAAACAACGATCCGTTGATTCGGGAATTATGGAAACATGTCCTCGAGTATTCCTACGAGGGGATACAGCGGACATTAAAGCGGCTCGGCAATCGCTGGGATAAGGTCTGGCACGAGCACGAGCATTACCAGGAGGGAAAGGACGCGATTGAAGCAGGTTTGGCTAAGCATATTTTTGTTCGGCTGGAAGACGGCGCTGTATTGACTAATTTGGAAGCCTATAACCTGCCAGATACGATTCTGCTCAAAAAGGACGGCACATCGCTCTATATTACTCAGGACATCGCGCTGACAACGATGAAGAAGGCGCTGTATAAGGCTGATCGGCTCGTCTGGGTCATCGGTCCGGAACAGGCCCTGGCCATGAAGCAGCTCTTTGCTGTCTGTGAACAGCTGGGTATTGGAACGTTGAGCAATTTCACGCATGTTTCCTACGGCTATGTTGGATTGAAAACGGACAGCGGTTTTAAGAAAATGTCATCGCGCGACGGCACGTCGGTTATGATTGACGACGTGTTGGACAGCGCCAAGAATACTATCCGAGAAAGCCGCTTTGGTTCTCTGAACCCGGCGGAAGCAGAGGAGCTTTCGGAAAAATTAGCGGTGGCGGCTGTTAAATTCAGTTTGTTGAAAATAGAGCGGACGCAGGACATGGCGTTTGATATCAGCCAGGCGACAGAAATGCAGGGCGACACCGGAATATATGTCATGTACACCTACGTCAGACTTATTTCGATATTAGAAAAGGCAGCGGCCGAAGGTTTGAAGATTGAGCCGGCGGCCATTGATTGTGCGGCGGAGGTGGTGAAAAAAATGTTTCTGTATAATGTTGCTATCGCCAAGTCGGCCGAAAGCTTTTCGCTTCACCATATCGCGCAGTTTCTCCTGCAGCTCTGCGCCGAATTTAACAGCTGGTACAGCAAAGAAAAGATTCTCGATGGCAGCGACGCCCAGTCACACAAACTGGCGGTAGTGAAGGCCCTCTCTCAGATAATAAAAAATGGCTTGGCCATTCTTGGCATTCCGGTGGTGCAAAAAATGTAGGTAGCTTTGTCACAGATTGCTCTGTGATCTGTTTTTCGTACCATTGACAAATTTCTATAATTTAGTTAATGTGCAGGATCATGCCCGTCGGCATGCCCTCGAAAACCGAACGCGAGGTTAAAGAATGGAGTAGGAAAAAACAATACTTTAACAATGAAAGAACTCATCTATCTTTTGCTGGGCAAGCAAAGACTACTCAGTAACAGATTCTTCGCCCTGAAGTGGGTGGAAAAAGTAAAGTACGCCTTTGGGCTTGATTTCCGGGGCGAGATGTCTGTGACGGAAGCTAAAATGGCCAAGCCGGTCAGACACTTTAAGAAAATCGCCAAGAATATTCGCAAGTCAGGCCGGGAAGCCAACGGACTGCGCGCCGATTCGACCAAGGTAGTTCTCGAAAAGAATTTTGCCCTGAATTGTCTGGAAAAAATTGGCGGCTACCATGTCTGGACCGGACTCGATGACGAAGGGAATACGGTTATAGCCGAGCCGGAAAAGTATACGCACTTCCGATTTTACGGATGGATAAGCGAAGCACTTTTTCTTGGCTTGTTAGCTGATTTCCTATTACTCGTTTTTTTCTTTATGTTCTCAGATGGAGAGCTATCTGACTTTGAGGCGCGGTTAGCGGCCAGCTGGGGATGGTTTATTGTAATTTTTGTAGCCACGATTGTAGGGATGTTTATCTGGGCAAGAAGATGGAAACGGAAACGTATCGAGTGGGTCGACGCGTTGCGAACGGACCGAGTGGCGATACGCAAAGCAGCGAGCTTGGAAACGGGTGTCATGGAAGTGCAAATGACGTTTAAGCATACGACAAACGTTGCCGAGTTAAATCGCTGGTACCGTCTCATGTCTGGCCATATCACGCGTTTAGCGGAAGAATTGGACGGCGAAGCCGCCATGCTGTGGCATTATTACGACGAAAAAGAATTGTCGCCCGGGCATAACCTGCGTAACGAGCTCGGCACTGTTGATTTCGATGTCGATGAGGCAACGATCGATATTTCGAATGAGCCGGAGCGCGCTGTCTTCATTCCCTGCGTCGTGACCAAGCATTCGATTATCTTCCATTTCCCGAAGATGTCGACGGCGGATTTCTATGAGCGGTATTTCCGCGAAGACCGTCAGGATCTTAATGCTCGGCTCGATGAGCTTTTGGAAAAGCAAGGTGAAGGACTTTTCTGCGCCAAAGAGGACGAAGAGGAAGACGACGCCTAAAGAAATACTGATGTTTCAGCCCTTATCATAAGGGCTGATTTTTTTATAAAAAAACAAGCCGTATAGAACGGCTTGTAAAACAATAATTAATCTAACCTTGTTAACAAATATCTTAACAGTTCAAGACAATTTGGCAGAGCTTTGTAAAGTTCGCGCTGAAAGGTGTCATAGGTCTGGCCTTTTCCAGTTTTCTTTTTCAGCATCTCGTTATATCGCCTTAGCAATTCTTGTTGCTGTTTGAAATAATATTGCGGGGAGGTGCCAGCTACTTCACTGAAGGCTTCGTGCAGTTCTTTTGCGTCAAACGCGTGCGCGCTGTTTTTGTTCTTCGTGCGTATAGACACCATAAGACGTGCCCCAGTATGGGCAGCACCGATCATCCGGGAGAAAAGCAGGCTTTTCCCCTCGGCAGACAATTGCTTATAGAAGACCATGCCTATGGAAAGCTGGCGAATACGGTTAGCCAGAAAATGCTTAATTGAATCTTCGAGGCTCATCTTCGAATCAATTTTTTGCGCGACGCTGTCACCTAAAAGCCCCCCTTTGTTCTCGTAGTAATGGAGCATACTGCGAATGGAGAGTCTGTAATAATACGAGTGGTGATAGTACGGATCTTTTTCGCTCAAGGCCAGAACACTGAGCGGAACATGCGTTTTGCGGGCTTCTTCAATAATTTCCTTAAGCTGGTGGCTAAGTCTTGCTTCGTCGCCTTTGTAGAAAACAGCCAGGTTGAGATTGCTGGACAGCTGATGCTGATTCGTAACATAGGAGCCAAACAGCGTCGCTCCTAGTATTTCTGTGAGAAAACGCATATCATTTTCCAGCATCTCAGCGATACGACGGAAGGCGCCAATCTTGGGAATTTGGAGGTTGGTGTACTGGGTTTTTGTGAGTATTTTTGGCATCTGTGTATTGTTTATTTTGTTTTGAAAAAACGCTAATACTTCAGATTACGAATTAGTGGTCATTTTGTCAATATGCCGGGCATGATGGCCGGCAGGAGATTTCTGGGCTATAATTATGAACATATGGAACTTGGGGAGCTACCTGTTACTGCCATTGTAATTCTGGGGATTTTTGCCGCGATTAATGTAATCGCCTTTTTCATTATGCTCGTCGACAAGGCGAAATCCACCCAGTCCAGCGCCCGGCGAATTTCTGAAGGGATGATGTTCTTCCTGGCCGCGGCCTTTGGCAGCCTGGGCGTCTATGCTGGCATGTTCGCCTTCCGGCACAAGACGCGCACCTGGTATTTTTTAATTGGCATTCCTTTACTTTTTATACAAAACCTCGCCTTGGCAATTGTCATATATGCTATACTAAATTCATCATTTAGCGCTTCAGCGCCTTTTAATGTTTTATGATAAACCCACAATTGGCAGACTATGTTTCCAAGGAACTAGCGGCCGGTATGCGCCGCGAGCAAATCCGCCTCAATCTCATCGGACAGGGCTGGTTAGCGGCCGATGTTGATGCTGCGCTTGCTCCAACGGCAGCCACGCCGGTAGTTACCCCGGCATCTTCTCCTGTTACGACTGCGCCCTCTTTTTCTGCTCCGGCAGGCCATGGCGGCATAACCAGAAAAAAGTGGCTGATGATCGGCGCGGCGGTTATCGTCTTGGCGTTATTGGTCGGTGGAGGAGCCTATGCCTATTTCGGCTATTACTTATCAACCGATCGTATCATGGATGAAACTAAGGCGCGCTTATTATCGGTCAAGACCGTCCAATATCAGGGCAACACGCTGTTAAACATGCAGGAGAGCGACTCGGATACGACCAACCCCCGCCGCCCAGAAAAGCCCCGTAAACTGGATATAGATTTTTCCGGTTCGGCCAATACGGAAAAAATTGATAATGTAAGTAGCTTCTTCTCCATTAACATCAAGGGGAATGCCATAAACCCCGAGGAAGTGACGAGTCTTGGCGTGGATATGCGATCCATTGCGACGATGATGTACTTTAAGGTTATGTTCGCGGCTGACGAGAAAAAGAGTGATGAGCTGGCCATGCTGGAAAGTTTTAATAATAAATGGTACAGCATCGATCTTGAAGCGTTGCGTAAGCAGTTCGGGGCGGCGCTCCCTGATGAGCTTAAGAAAGATTCATCGGCTGAGAGCACCGCAAAAGTCAAAGAAGCGCTCAGTCGTCATCAGCCGCTCATTATTACCGGTCGCTTGCCGAGCGAAAAAATCAACGGCGTTACTATGTTCCATTATAGTTACACCTTTGATAAAAAGGAGCTGACCGACCTTCTTATCGAACTGCGGGGAGTGATTACGGGTGATCCGAACACTGATCAAAGCGATATAGACGGAATGCGTGAGTATATCGAAAAAGCGCAGATGCCAACCGGAGAGATATGGATCAGCCGGAAGGATTATTTGCCCTATAAGATCACGTTCAATGCCACGAATAAGAAAACAATCGGAACGGTGACGTCTGATTGGAATATGGCTCTGACGTTGAATTTAAGCAAATACAACGAAGCAGTGGTCGTCGAAAAGCCAGCTGACGCTACGCCGCTGGAAGAGGCTATGAAAGGCATGCTTGGAGCTATAGACGGAGCGGGTTCGGCATCAGGCGAACTAACCCCAACGAGTATTACGGACGGCGACGGTACGAAATTACCAGTGGGCGGTATGTCTAACGCAGATACTGATAAGGATGGAATTCCTGACGACATTGAGGAAGTCCTAGGTACGGATCCAAAAAAAGCCGACACGGACGGCGACGGACATAACGACGGCGACGAAGTCAATAATGGATACAACCCGCTCGGTCCCGGCCGCATGGATTACGGCTTATGAAGCAGGCGCAGGCCTTTGATCTGCTGAAGGACGGTCACAATGTCCTCTTAACCGGCCCAGCCGGCAGCGGTAAGACGTTCCTGCTTAATAAGTTTATTGCCTATCTAAAGGGAAAGAAAATAGGTCTGGCGGTCACGGCCTCAACCGGTATCGCCGCGACGCATATTAATGGCCGGACGATTCACTCCTGGGCCGGCATCGGCATCAAAGATCGCCTGACCAGCAAGGAAATCCAGTCACTCGTGAAGAAGCCGCATCTTAAGAAGCAGTTCGCCGGCGTAAAAGTTCTGATCATTGATGAGATATCCATGCTGCCCGCCCATCGGCTTGATTTGGTTAATCGGGTGTGTCAGGCCTTTAGCAAAAATCTTTTGCCGTTCGGCGGGCTGCAGCTCGTCATGTGCGGCGATTTTTTTCAGCTGCCGCCTATTTCGTCCGGCGGAGTTACGGCGGAATTCGTTTATAAGGCTGATGTCTGGGCCGAGCTGGATTTGCGCGTCTGTTATCTTGCTGAACAGCATCGCCAGAACGACAAGCAGATGTCGAAAATTCTCAACAGCATCCGCCTTGGCGCAGTCGGCGATGATACTGTAAAGCTGTTACGCGCCCGCATTGGCCAGTTCCCGGCGGAGGGCGAACACCCGGTTCGTCTCTATACCCATAACGTCGACGTTGATTTGCTTAACCAGGTCGAGCTTAACCGCCTGCCGGGCAAAGTCCGTTCCTTTCGCATGAGTCAGACCGGCGAAGAGCGGATTGTTGATTCGCTGAAAAAAAATTGCCTCGCCCCGGAAGAGCTGCTGCTTAAGGAAGGAGCGGCTGTTATGTTTATTAAGAACAAGTTTAAGGATGAGGCGACGATATATGTTAACGGCAGTTCTGGTATAATTGCCGGTTTTAACGACGAAGGCTTTCCGATTGTTCGTTTGCGTAATGGTTCGGTTGTGACGGTTGGCTATGAAAGCTGGACGATTGAAAATGACGAGCGGGTGCTGGCCAAAATAAACCAATTGCCTCTGCGCCTGGCCTGGGCGATTACGGTTCATAAGAGTCAGGGGATGACGCTGGAGGCGGCTCAAATTGACCTGCGGCAGGCCTTCGGTTACGGGATGGGGTATGTCGCCTTGTCGCGCCTGACGAGCCTCCAGGGCTTGTTTTTACTGGGAATTAATGACATGGCGTACAAGCTGCATCCAGACATTTTTCGTTTCGATCAGGAGCTGTTGGCGATGTCGGCGGAAGCGGGGGAGCGTCGTTCCCGCGTGCATAAGATTCAGGGTGCGCTGTTTGCTACTGAGTAAATTACCTGCATCAAGCATCAAGCTACGGCCCTCTGCTTGACAAAATGATTAACAATTGTTAACCTTATTAATATATATGGTTAACAAAGAATGTATGAAATCTAAGCCAAGAAAAACCGAATATCTTTCCGTTCAGGAGGTTGCATTGAAATTGGGAATTAGTCGGATTGCTGTTTTTAAGCGAATTCAAAAAGGACAGTTGCCGGCCCAGAAGATTGGCCGGGCCTATGTTATTGCAGTCGACGATGTTGATCAGTTGCAAGATGACGGCCAAAATCTTGTTCATACGGCAACTAATAAAAAAGAGCTGGCGGCGGCGGTCAAGAAAGTTGTTGCCGAATACGGCGAGACTTTGAAGCTGTTGGGCAGGGAATGATATGCGCCTAAAACGACTGTCGCTGATAGACATAGAGTATGTTGCTCATCGTCTCGCTCAAGAAACAATGGACTGGTCTGAGCCGATCCCTGATTTCAGTACCCGCTATACCAACGGACTTGAACGCTGCTTAGCTGCTCCGTTCCAGTCTTTCGGTGGCAGGCAATTATATCCCGGACTACTGAAAAAAGCCGCTCTTCTGTTTTATCTCATGATAAAGAATCATCCATTCCAGAATGGCAATAAGCGAATAGCGATGACTGCCTTGCTTACATTTCTGTATCAGAATAAAAAATGGCTCAAAGTGGATACGCAAGAGCTGTATAATTTTGCCCGCTGGGTAGCCGAAAGCAATGCTAAATTGAAGGACGACACAGTTAGAGCGATCGAAACGTTTCTCTCGGGCTATTTAACTGATACACACTCGGCGTAATAAGCATATGCCAAAAAAATTACTTACACCCTTCGAAAAGAATCTTCTGGCCCGCATTAAAACGTATGAGCATCCGCCGCGCGTCGCCTTGTCGCGTCGTTTTCCCTTACTGAAGAAACCAATCATCAAGACGCGGCATGTCTCCCGCCACGTGCAGAACGCGCTTGACCCGCGCATACGGTCACGGCGCCACCCTGAGTATCTTCCAGCCGTCGTGGCCCGTCATCAGTCTGTGCTGCGTCGTCGTCTCGGGGACAGCGATGCGCGCCTGCAGGAGCAGAAAGTGACTAATTTACGACAAGCCGTTGCTAAGCTCGACGGATTAGTTATTCCAGCCGGCAAGATTTTCTCGCTCTGGAAGGTAATCGGTCGGCCGACCTACGCCAAGGGGTATGTCGATGGCATGCTGCTGGCCGGCGGGCGGGTCGTTGAGGGACTTGGCGGCGGTTTGTGCCAGCTGTCTAATTTTCTGTACTGGATTCTTTTGCATGCGCCATTTGAGACAGTAGAGCGCTATCATCATTCGCTCGACGTATTCCCTGATTCCGGCCGCACCTTGCCCTTTGGCAGCGGCGCGACGATTCTCTATAACTTTATCGATTTAAAGATGCGCAATGTCTCTGATCAGCCGCTGCAGATAAAACTATGGCTGACGGATAAGTATCTCAAGGGCCAGATATTAGCCGCCACTTCCGTGCCGCAAAAGTTTCATGTCTTTGAACGCAATCACGCCTTCGTTAAGCGCGGTAAGACGTATTACCGTTATAACGAGATTTGCCGCGAGACGCTCGTTAATGGCGAGGTTATAAAAACTGAACAAATCGCCATCAATTTCGCACCGGTACTGTATCGGGTTAGTCAAAAATACCTGAGGGACAACCAGTTTACCGTCATTGATCTGACTGGAGTGCGCTAGGCGAATCCGTCATTGGTTTACGAAAACGTCCGCATCAGATATAATTACGCTGCTATGAAACCAAAAAAAGTCATTATTATCGGCGCCGGTCCCGGCGGCCTGTCTTCGGCCATGATTCTGGCCCATCGCGGCTACGAGGTCGTGGTGTATGAGAAGCAGAACTACATCGGCGGCCGTACCTCCGCTCTCAAGGCGGGGGATTTTACGTTTGAACTCGGACCGACCTTTGTCATGCTGCCGCAGGCCTTTGAAGAAGTTTTCGAATTGTCGGGTCGGAAATTATCTGATTATATAACCTGGCAGCGGCTCGATACGCTCTATCGTCTCAGTTTCCGCGATGGTCGGGACTTTACTGTTTCTTTTGATAAGGAAAAATTCAAGAAAGAAATCGCTCGCTTGTTCCCCGGCGATGAAAAAGGCTATGAGCGCTATCTCAAAGGTCAAAAAAAGAAGTTTGAGCGCATGTATCCCTGCCTAAAAATTCCCTATGAGCACTGGTATGATTACCTGCGCTTAAAGCTGTTGCGAGCGGCTCCCTATATGAATACCTTTACGTCGCTCTATGACGTCATGGGCAAATATTTCAAGCATGATGACATGAAAATTTCCATGACCTTCCAGGCGAAATATCTTGGCATGTCGCCCTGGCAGTGTCCCGGTCCTTTTTCTATTCTTTCGTATATCGAACATGCCTTCGGCATTTATCATCCAATCGGCGGCGTCCATAAGATTCCGGAAGCGATGGCGGCGGTGGCGCGCGAAGACGGCGCGGATATTCGTCTTGGTCAGGGCGTGGAAAAAATTATTATCGACAATGGGACAGCGGTTGGCGTACAGTTGGCCGATGGCAGCGAGGATCGCGGCGATTACGTTATCATGAATGCTGATGCCGCCATGGGTATGAAAAAGCTTATTCCGGAGGCATACCGCGGCCGCTGGACGGATGAACGACTGGAAACGCAGCCCTATTCCTGTTCGACCTTCATGATGTATCTGGGGCTCGACAAGCAATACACGATACCGCACCATAACATCTTTTTTGCGGCTGATTACAAAGAAAATATCGCGGAAATTTTCGACAAAAAAATTCTGCCGCAGGACCCGTCTTTCTATATCCAGAATGCCTCGGTGACCGACCCGACCTTGGCGCCAGCCGGCAAGTCGACCATCTATGTGCTTGTGCCAGTCCCTAATCTCAGCGCGGATATCGACTGGAAAACGGAAAAAGCGAAATATCGCGACCTGGTTCTCAGACACATTGCTGAACGGACGGAAATGAAGGACATTGCCGACCATATCGAAGTGGAGCGCGTCGTTACGCCGCAGGATTGGTCGGACAAGATTGACGTCTTTAAAGGCGCCGTCTTCAATATAGCTCATACCCTCGGGCAGATGCTCTATCTGCGCCCGCACAATGAATTTGAAACTTTGCCCGGCTTGTATCTCGTCGGCGGCGGCACGCATCCGGGTAGTGGCTTGCCGACTATCCTCGAATCGGGCCGCATTGCCGCTGATCTTATCAGCGCCAAGAATCGTTCATAAACGGCCATGAATTCCTTTCAGTCCCTTCGCCTTGTTCGTGAACTGTATTTCAAGAAGGGCCTGCCGGACCTTGATCTCATTCAGTCGTATGGGTTGCTGGCCGTTAAAATTGGGCAAATTCATGCCATGCGC
>CAZFYY010000005.1:0-7968 GCA_964523425.1 uncultured Gammaproteobacteria bacterium | reverse complement strand
AAAATGCCAGCACCTAGCCCAGCTCTATCGCCGCAACAGCCCAGTTCCGGCCGAAGATATCGAGGAATTGCTGCGAGCGCATGGCGGCGAGCGCTATAAGGACAATTTTGCGTCTATTGATGCCGAGCCGCTGGCGGTCGCTTCTGTTGGGCAAGTCTATCGGGCGACCTTACGCGATGGCCGGCCGGTTGTCATTAAAGTTATCAAAAAGGATTTTAAAGCGCGTTTTGAGCAGGACGTCCGTAAATTACGCCGCTTTTTCAAACTGGCCCTGCTTTTTAATCCGAAACTAAAAAGCGTCGGTAATCCACTTGGCATTCTCGAGGATATTGAACGCTATACGCTTGCCGAACTGGACTTGCGCAATGAAGCGCGCGGACAGGCAGTTTTGCGCGGCTTGTACGAAGAATATGCCGACCGCTTCGATCTTTCCGCCCTGGCATTTAATGATATTCACGACAAGCTGTCCGGCGAAAATGTTTTGGTGTCCGATTATATTGCCGCGCCGACGCTGGATGAGCTGCTAACGGCCGGCCGCTTTCCGTACGAAGCGATGCTGACGTTTTTTTATCTGCAGGGTTTTTATCTGTTTGTGGCCGGACGCTTTCATGGCGATATCCATCCGGGAAATATAATGTATGACGGCACGCGTTTTTATTTCGTGGATTGCGCCTTTATCGGCGAGGTGGGCGACCGCATCCGCCGCGGTCTCTTTTTCTTTTTTGAAGCGCTGTCCCGCTATGACTATGAGGCCTGCGCCCGGCAGCTTAATGCCATGGCTGAGGAGGGGATAGACGGCGCGGCCTATGACCGCTTCCTGGTTGCTTTTAAGGACCTGTATAAAGACTACGCCGGCAAGACGGTCAGTGAGGCTTCTTTGACCAAACAAATGATGCTGACAATAAAGCTCGGCGTGAATTCCGGATTGCGCTTTGAAAAAGGCATTTTTGCCATTATCCGCTGCCTGATGTACCTCGACGGCATGGTTTTGAAAAGCAATCCACAGGCGGTACTGATGGAAGATATGCGTGCCTTTGTCGGAGCCTATAAAGATATTATTTAAGTGACAGATTGGCCGCCTTAGGGAGTTGACAAGGCGGTGGATGGCGCAGCGCAATAAGTAGGAGTATACTTAAGGCATAATAATTAGCTACTTGGGGTATGAACCACAATGAACAGCTTCTCGCCTATGTGCGGGAATCGCTGGCGCAGGGACGCAGTCAGGCATCTCTGGCCAATGACTTAACAGCAGCCGGCTGGCCAGCTGAAGAAGTTAGTGCCGTTTTTGAAACGTTAGCGCCGTCTAAGCCGGTCATGCCGCTGCCACCCACGCCGCATCCGGTATCCCCGGAGTCGCAGGCTTATCACGTACCGGCTGACGTCGAGAACCACCCCGAGCCGATAGAGCCGCAGGTAGCGGAAGTCCATCGTTCAGAAGTCGTCAGCGCCCCTACTGCCGCGCCGGACGAAGGCGACCAGCATAAAAAAATTGTCCGCGTCATCGTAACGACCGGCGCCATCCTGCTCGGCATCGGCGTGTATTACTATCTGGCGATTCATTGGCAGGATCTGCCGGAAGTATTGCGTATTGGGATAATCCTGCTGTCGATGCTCGCCGCTTATGGCAGCGGCTGGTATCTCCGTGAAAAAGCCGGCCTGCCGAAAATCGGCACGGCTCTTATTCTCCTGGGAACGGTCATGTATGGCGCCGGCATTTTCCTCGTCGGCCGCATGTATAATATTACTGGTCATTTTGCCGACGGCTGGGCGCTCTGGAGCCTGGGCAGCTTGATTATGGGCGGAGCAACCGGCTTGTACCAGCTGACGTATCTCGGCATACTGCTGACTCTGGTGGCGGGATCATTGTATCTTGAAACCCTCTCTCGTCATACGACCGAGGATCCGGCCCGCCTGGTGGCGGCCGTGCTTGTCATCGCCTTGACGATCGTTACCGCATTCTTGACAGTCCGTCTGCGCCGCCAGTTGCCGGCGGCCGAGAATAATACTTTATAACCATATGTCCTTCCTCCTCGCCCTCCTCGTCGTCGGCCTCATCATCTATTTTATTATCCATAACAGCAACCGTCGCGCCGGCGTAACGGAATCTGTTTCCGGTTCGATTGGCATCGGTATCAGTAAAGAAGACGGGACGAGCCAGCTGCTCTTGCTTTGTTCGCTCGCTCTCTTTGGTCTTGCCCTTGCCCTGCTTAATGATTATCTGGGCCGTCCGGTCGGCATGGGAGCGATTGCCATTTTAGTCTTGCTCGTGGCGCTTGGCGTTGCCTATTATTCCCGCCTGATTGCCCTGGCACTCATTGCGCTTGGCGGTATTCCGATTTGGTGGGGGATGCAGTCGCTTATCTGGATTCGCGATTCAGAGGGCCGCTCAGTGTATATGCTGGCCGGCTTCCTGATGCTGTCGGTGATGTATGCTATTCTGGGCTATGCTCATAAAAAATCGGCTATCTACGAAAGAGTGGCAGTTATCTATAGTTTTATCGGCGGTCTGGGCGTAACCTGCATTCTGTTTCTCTATTCGATAAAGTTCATGCTCGCCAGCATATTCGAACATTCGCCGGAGACGGCGCAGGCCGCTACCTGGCAGATTGTGACCTGTATTGTCGTTGCCGCCTTGATCAGCGTCGTCGCGCTGGCCTATGCCAACTTCGCCAAAAAAATCTCAGCGCCGGAAAGCATTGCGGCGATTTGTTTTGTCGCCCTGGCCGCTGGCTTGCTGGCGCTTTCCGGTACGATGTATTTATCTGACGGCACGCTCAGTCCGACCGGAACGACTTGGGGACTGCTGCTGAACTTCGCCCTGATACTGGAATTGCTTATCTGGCTCTTTATCGGCTATATCCGGCAGAATGCCTTTGTCGTCAATGCCGGCGCGGCGGCGATCTTTGTCTTACTCTTCATCAAGTACATCGACTGGTTTTATCACTCGCTGGAAAAAGGCTTGTTCTTCATCGGCGCCGGAGCGCTCCTGCTCCTCATCGGCGGTGCTATGGAAAAAGGCCGTCGTCTGATGCTCGATCGCATGAAAACAACCGTCTAAGCCGAATATATGGACTTCAAAAAATTTACCGTGGCCGTTACGGCCCTCGCCGTTACCCTCATCCTTATCATCATCGCCAGCCGAGCCGGCTGGCTGCAGCCGCCGCAGGGCGGGTTGCAATCTGATGTCTACAACCCGGTGCGCGAGGCGATACGCACGGTCTCGCCTGACGTACCGGTAGTTACTCCGACATATGAAACGCGCCCCGACCATCTCGTCGCCGGCTGGACAATGAGCGAAGGGATGGGGAATGTCGCGTATGATTACAGCGGCCATCATTTCGACCTGAGTGGCCTTGATTGGACCCAAGGAGGCGATTGCATTAATGGGACCTGCGCCTTGTTTAAAGCGGACAGCCGTGACCGCGTCGATTTCACCCTGCCTTCTTTGTCGCAGTACACGATCAGCGGCTGGATTAAGCCGTTTCAGGTGGGTGGCGCTGAACGGCAGATTCTTGGCACCTTTGAAGACAGCATCGGCGTGACCTTACTCGACGGCCATCTGGTTGCCTTTGATGGCAATGTTCTCTTCAGTCCACAGACTCTCGAGCCGAATATCTTGTATCACATTGCCGTTAGTTATGACGGAATAATTAAGCGCATGTACCTCAACGGCGCTAAGGTCGCCGAGCAGGCGGGTAATCGCGGCCTGCGGGGCGGCCCGGCAACGTTTGGCGGCAGTATTTCCCATTCTGAACGGTATTACGACGGCACGATGTCCGATTTCCGTATCCATGATATTTCCTTAAGCGACGCCGATATTCTCAATCTGGCGAATGGCTTAAAAACAAGCCTTGGTCTGCCGGCCGATTCGTCTTTTTAGAATAAAAAAACGAGCAGCCATTAGGACTGCTCGGAGGGAGGCGTTCAGCCGCCCAGTAACTTCATATTTTCGCTCAGGAAACTGATCGTCGCCGGAAGCTTGCGCCAGATATCTAGCAAGAGCTTGTCGTAGGCGTCCCGGTCGCGTTTTTCGATAGCCAGGAATTCATTATATTCCCTGATCTGCAGAATGACCTCAAAAAGATAGTCCGCTGGTCGCGAAATTTCGTGATAGGCAGTATGTAGCTGCGAAAGTCGGCAGCCATGAGACAGCTCAATATTATCAGTTGTCGCCAGCAGAATATAGCGCACGGCGTTAACCGGTGCGTGTAGGATATCGCTGAGCGTATCGGCTTTCTGCCCGGAATCGAGCCAGTCATACTGCAGGCCGGTCTGTCGTAGTTTGCCGGCTTTGCGGGCCATATACTCCATAGCGCAGCTGCCGGCCGAAGTGTTTTTCGGATCGAGCCATCCGGCGATGCCGTTCTTGATGACGCCGTTTTTCTTTTCGTAATACTGGATGACCTGGCGGAAGAGCGGATCGAGCGCGTAGTTCTGCTGATTGATATCGTCTAAGTCATAAATCGTTATATCGACCGGCACATAGAGCTTGCGCGCCAGAGCCAGCACGGGCCGCAGCGCATGCAGGACGCGGGAGTAGCTGATATCCGGCCGCTCCTTGCCGTGATACCCGACGATGATGTCGAGGTCGCTGCTGCGCGTCTGGTTGTTATGTCCGGCTGAGCCGATGATGACGGCCCCGTGGACGGCATCGCTTTCCTGTACGGCTCGCTTGAGTGCGGTGATAACGGTGGCGAACGACTCGGGGTGCGCAATGCGGCCTTGTCGGTAATTTTCAGGTGTCAGTATCTTCATGATGTGCCTTGCGGCTATTTAACTGTTAAAGAATATGTGCTTGTTTTAGCATTTTAGGGAGTTTTGTCAAGGAGAGGGGTTCTTGAACGAATCTTGACTTCTTCTTGAACAAATCTTGAATAGTTCTTGAATTATTCTTTACTTCATGGTTTCGGTTTGCTACTGTAGAGGCATTAGATGCTATATCTAAACATATGAATAATCTTGAAATATTAGTAAAAAAAATTATTGCATTTCGCGATGCAAGGGATTGGAGTCAGTTTAATAATCCCAAGGATAACGCGATTTCTTTAGTCCTAGAAGCAACGGAAGTAATGGAGCATTTTCAATGGAAGAGCGCAGAAGAAATACAGGAATACATTGTTGAAAAAAAAGATGATATTAGCGAAGAGCTTGCCGATGTTCTTTACTGGGTTCTTTTGATAGCGCACGATCTCAAAATAGATATCCTAGAAGCTGCCGAGAAAAAGTTACAAAAAAACGAAGAAAAGTACCCCCTAGAAGCCTCCAAAGGAAATCACAAGAAATATAATCAGTTGTAGCATGTCTAGCTTTTCCTCATTTCAATTTAACAAGGAAGATTTTCCTAAAATAAAATCTTCGGATTTTGGCGTTAATTGGCCAGTTGTTTACCTTATAGAAAATAACAAGGAGATTTATGTTGGGCAGACTATAAATGCATATTTCCGTAGCAAGCAGCATTTTGAAAATCCAGATCGTCGAAGACTTAAGAATATTCACCTTATTTCTGACGAAGAATATAATGTATCCGCAGCTTTGGACATCGAATCATTGCTTATTCAATATATGTCAGCTGACGGACGATTCGTTTTACAAAATGGAAATAAAGGCCTACGCAATCACAATTATTTTGATCGTCAGAAGTATCAAGCGAAATTTGAAATTATTTGGGACGAGCTTCGTAAAATTTCGTTTGCTAACCAAAGCCTTGTTGATATAAAAAATAGCGACATTTTTAAATATTCACCCTACAAAGCATTAAGTCCTGATCAGCAAATTGTTGCAGAACAAATTGTAGATAAAATTGAACGAAATAATAATCAGGCATTTTTGGTTCACGGAGGTCCCGGGACGGGTAAAACAATCTTAGCGACATACTTAGTTAAACGATTAGTGGAGACACCATTCCTCAAAGGAAAAAGAATAGGGCTCGTGGTTCCCATGACTTCTTTGCGAAATACTTTGAAAAAAGTTTTCAAACAGGTGCCTGGCTTGAAGCCTGTAATGGTAATAGGACCAAGTGAGGTAATCTCGGGATATGATATTCTTATTGTTGATGAAGCACATAGATTACGACGACGAAAAAATATTACTAACTATCAATCTTTTGATTCAATTAATAGGAGAATGAAACTTGGAAATATAGGAACAGAGCTTGACTGGATTTTAAAGTGTTCAAAGTCACAAATTCTTTTTTACGATGAAAATCAAAGTGTACGGCCTTCCGATGTCCCAGCATTTTCGCTCCATAATTTAAAAGCAGAAGAGTTTTTCCTTCAGAACCAACTCCGAATAAGCGTTGGAGTCGAAGGAGAGAAATATATTACGTTTGTACAAGACCTGTTCGATATGCGCGCTTCTGCAAAACAGCATTTTTCAGCTTACGATTTTCGAATATATGAGGACATACAAAGCATGGTGCGAGATATAAAAAAACTTGACGAAGAAAGACATTTAGCTCGCTTAGTATCAGGATTGGCCTGGCCGTGGGTATCGAAAAAGAATCCATCAAAACATGATATAGAAATAGGAGGCGTAAAGTTAAAATGGAATAGTATAAATCATAATTGGGTGCATTCAAAAAATGCCATTAACGAGGTAGGATGTATACATACCGTTCAAGGGTATGATCTCAACTATGCTGGTGTAATTATTGGACCAGAGCTTTCTTATGACTTTGGTAAGAAGCAATTTGTCATATACCCTGAAAAGTACACAGATATGAATGGTCGAAGGGGAATAGAAGATCCTAAAGAACTTGAACGCTATATTTTAAACGTGTATAAAACACTCTTAACTCGCGGCATCGAAGGAACATTCGTCTATATTGTCGATGAAAATTTAAGAAAATATTTTAGGTCGTTAGTTAAATAAACTATTATGCTACTCCACCCCTCAGTGACCCCTTCCACCCCGACGTCCGCAACCTCATGCTCGGGCTTGTTGCCGAATATATGAATGAAAGAGGGGAGTATTCTGAAGCCGCCTAGCTAATATTGACATTTCCTATAAAATGTGATATAATTAGAAAATAGTAAAATATACCATATTCATATGATTAAGCAGCCGAATTTCGAAAATCAGAACCCGGAAAACGCTAAGGACACCCGTACTCATTACGAGGTGCTCGGTGTTCCTGAAGACGCTACCGAGGAACAGATTAACCAGGCTCTGCGCGACATTGCTCAGAAATTTCACCCTGATGTTAATAGCAGTCCGGAAGCAGAAGAAGAAATGAAGCGTATCAGCGAAGCCCGTGCTGAGCTGACCAATAAAGCAAAGCGTGAGTCGTATGATATGCGTAATGGCCTCGGCAGTTACCGTAAGTATGCCGAACAACCCGAGCCGCAACAGCCGGCTCAGCCCCCGCGGAATCATCAGAAAGAGTCGGCTGCGGAATTCGGCAAGGCCGTCGATGGCATCAAGGGGCGCCTGAAGGTCATGACTAAGTATGAACATTTTTCGCTGCACCTGCCTCTCGGCTTTAAAGACGACAAGGTGGCTATGGCTCGCCTCAAGCAATGGTCCAAGGATTTCACTGAGGGACTGAAGCGCGTAGATTTCGATTACGTGGCAGCTGATGCCGCCCTCGACGAAATTATTGAGTACCCGCCGAAAACTCCGACTGCCCCGACACCTCCGCAAACTCCGCCGGCACCGGAAAACCCACAGACGCCTCCCGTGCCGCCCGCTCCCGAGCCAGTCGTTCCGCCTGCGCCAACTTCTGAACCGGTAATACCTCCGGAACCGGTTAAGGATCCGGTTGTTGACCCGAACGCTCCGCCGGTTGCCGATCCGGTGGTCGAGCCCGTCAAAGACCCGGTTACCGAACCTGTGAAGGATCCGGTCGCGCCGGCGGCTCAGCCCGAAACCAAGACTGGCAAGACGCAGGCGGAAATTGATGCCGAGGCGGCTTTGAATACCAAAAACAAGGCAAAAATTAATCCCACGATTCATAATACCGTCTATAAC
>CAZFYY010000004.1:36558-39600 GCA_964523425.1 uncultured Gammaproteobacteria bacterium | reverse complement strand
CTTCAGCTTTAAATCCTGTTACGAAGCAAATATCTCTGCCGACAACTGTATCCTGATTATTAATTAGCTCGTCGGATATTCTTTGCTCAATTTCATTTATATCTTTATCTTCAAGCTTTGAGCCATTTTCTATTGAATGAATTCGCCCTTTTTGATCGTAAAATACAGTTACAGAAAAACTATAATCATTTTCTCCCTTATGATATACAGACTTGCCTTCGTGGGGACCGCTTCCTCTTCCAAAGTAAGACAAGAGAACCATCTCTAGTTCATCTTGTTTAACATTATTCAAATAAAATTTTTCTTTTAATTCCATGTTATTGGATGTTTTCTCCTGATATCATTCTAACAAAAAGAACGGCAATTGCCGTTCTTTTTGTTGTCCATGTTTAGATAGCATCTCGTGCTATCACGACTTGGCGGAGAGAGAGGGATTCGAACCCTCGATCCACATTTCTGCAGATAACACCTTAGCAGGGTGCCCCTTTCAACCACTCAGGCATCTCTCCATTATTCGCTGGGATGCGGAGGGAGCGAGATGCTAGCCCGCCGACGGCGGCCTAGGCTGTCTGCGCCGCTCGGAAGATCAAATGCCTTGCTCTTCCTCGCTATCCTCGACAGAACGAACTGTCAGTTCTCATCTCGCTCTTCTTCATCATATGGATCTCCTCGAGCTTCGCTCGAAGATATCCATATGCGGAGGGAGCGAGATTCGAACTCGCGAGCCGCTTTCACGGCTGACAGTTTTCAAGACTGTTCCATTCAACCACTCTGGCATCCCTCCCCTTACAATAAAAAAGGGCATTCCACGGGTAATTGAGCCATCCCAGGATTCCCAGAATTTCCTTTTCTATGATATACTAAAGATACAAGACTAGCCACATACTGTCAATCTTATGGCCGAAAACTACCAAAACGACGCTCGGGCCGCCGAAGCGGAGCCAAGCACCGAATTCGGACTGGAAATCATTCGCTGGGAAATCCCGGAATACCACAAGCACGACCGCGGTCATTGGTGGTATCTCCTCTATGCGATTATCGGCATTGGCCTCATCGTTCAGGCGCTCATTTACGCCAATTTTCTCTTTGCCCTCATTATCGTCATCGGCAGCCTGGCCGTTATCATTAGCGACGCCCGCCATCCGCAACACATACCAGTTATCATTACTACTGAAGGCGTTCTCGTCGGCAGCAGTTTTTATGACTACGATTCCATTAAGCACTTTGCGGTCATTTATAAGCCGAACGAAAACGTCAAGCGCATTTACTTTATCTTCAAGTCAACGATCCGCCATCGTCTCTCGGTGGCGCTAGCCGACACCAATCCCCTCGTCGTTCGTGAACAGCTCGTTAAATATATTCCGGAAGACCTCGAACGAACCGACGAGCCGCTCTCTGAATTTCTCGGTCGCTTGCTTAAGCTCTAACAGCCATGCCCTCCTCGCTTGCCCATTTCCAGACTCGCGTCTGGAATTATTACCGCCGCCATAAGCGGCGTTTTCCGTGGCGGGAAACGCGCGATCCATACCGCATTCTCGTGTCAGAAATCATGCTACAGCAGACGCAGGCACCACGCGTCGTCGCAAAATACGAGAGTTTTCTGAAACGCTTTCCGACAGTCCAAAAACTAGCCGCCGCTTCCGTCACTAGCGTCCTGCGCGAATGGCAGGGACTGGGCTATAATCGCCGCGGACTGGCCCTTAAAAAGAGCGCGGAAGTCATCGTCACACAATTCAAAGGAAAAGTTCCTCGAAATTACGAGTCTCTGCTCACCCTGCCGGGAGTCGGACCGGCGACCGCCGGCGATATTCTCGCCTTCGCCTGGAATGAGCCGGTTACCGTCATTGAAACTAATATCAGGTCAGTGTTTATCAATGAATTTTTTCCTGAAGCCGATTCGGTGCATGATCGCGATCTACTGCCATTAATCAGCCGGTCGATAGATAAGAAGAATCCCCGTGAATGGTACTACGCCCTCATGGACTACGGCGCCTGGCTTAAAAAAACCGTACCTAATCCTTCCCGCCGCAGCCGCCATTTTACCGCACAGTCCCCCTTTAAAGGCTCTAACCGCGAACAACGCTCGAAAATTTTGCGCTACCTGCTCTCCTACCCGAAACAATCCGCTGCTACGATTGCGGCGGCGCTTGATATTGACCTGCCGAAACTAATTGATAATCTCGAGCGCCTAAGCGCCGAAGGCCTCATCGCTTCGCAAAAGACAAAAGGCAAGCAGACATATCTCATCCCTTAGCTACCACGAGGCACCATATTTCTTCCGCCCCGGCCGCCCGCAGCACCCGGGCGCATTCCTGAAGAGTAGATCCCGTCGTCACGACATCGTCAACTAGTATAATAAGGGGCGGAACGTTCCCGCTCGTCCAAAAGGCTTTTTTCAGATTAACATGCCGCTCCGCTTCGCGTAAGGTTGCCTGAGCCCGCCGCTGACGCCGCTGCAAAAGCTCGCCTTCGTATTTCAATCCCGCAAAATCAGCCAAACGCCTGGCAATCAATTCAGACTGATTAAATCCCCGCCATCTTCGACGCCGATTACTCAGAGGCACGGCCGTCACCACCGCCTGAAAAAAGCGCCGGCTGAGAAGCGAATCGTTTCTGTCTGCTGCTAAAAATTTCTCCACGCAGCGCATCAGCCATTCAGCGAGCTCTGCTGAAATTTCTGCCACAAAGCGATATTTGCAGGCGCGAATCAGCCGAGCCACCAGCTCTTGCTCATAATCAGCCGCGATAATCATGCCATCGAACGCGAAGCGCGGCTGACAGCTCAAGCAGAGCCGGCCCGTTGCCGTCGCCTCGCCGCTGGCCTGACAGCCAAAACAGCGAAGCCGATACGTCGGACGGCAAGAAAACCGACATTCGTCACAGAGATAGCCGCCTTCCCAGCCGCACGACAAACATTCTTTTGGAAAAAGACAATCGAGCAAAAAGCTGCCCAACCGTCCCGCTCTTTCAGCAATAGAAAACATAAAACCCTCCTAGGGAGGGTTTTAATGATTGATAAGAGAAAAATTGGCTATTCGGACC
>CAZFYY010000004.1:25261-36548 GCA_964523425.1 uncultured Gammaproteobacteria bacterium | reverse complement strand
CTTTCTCGGCCGTGACCTGATCGAGGAGCGGAACTATTCGGACCAGACGGCGCTATCAACTTTCCAGCTTCCGTCAATCTTTTTCAGGCCGAGAGTTAAAGTTTGCTCATACCCCTTACTCTTGCCGTCGGCAGTCGTTTCCTGGCGCTTGGTTTTAACGGCGGCCAATGCCGTCTCAGTGCCATCAGTCAGCGCGACATCCGCCACTACGCCGTGTGTAGTGATACCGGTGTACGTCCTCAGGTCGGCCGGCTTGGCCAGCTCGCCGCTCACGTAGGCGCGCGTCCGCTCAATCATCGCCGGTGTCATGAAGACTTCTAAATCAGAAAGATTATTAAACTCGGACTGATTAGAGGATGAGCCATAGCGCTCCGTAAACGATATTGCCAGACGGCGCACATCTTCGCGTCCCAACTCAGCCTTGGTGGCGGGCGTCACCGACGAGGCCGGCTTCGGGCTCTCCGTCACTATCGGCTCAACCGTAGTTTGCGGCTGGGCAGTTTGCGAATCAGCCGGCGCCGGCGTCTTGTTATAATCGTATATGAAGACAAAATAAATAATGAACGCGATAACGGCTAAACCGCCGATAATGAGTGCAAGAGCTTTTTTATTGATATTCATATGCGTAGTAAAATATTAAGCCGGGGCGGCCGCCAGCGCTTCGGCGTCTTTTTTAGCCTGTTCAATTTCCAATAATTGCTTTGGGTCAGACGTTATCAGCTGGTCTTCAATATAAGAAGCAACTACTTTGATAGCGGCGTGCTTATTACCGGCAAAGAAAATACCTTCACCAACGCCGCATTCAAGCAGTAAATATTTCTCGCTTTCTGTCAGGATAAAGGTCTTCTGAATGAGGTCGATAGCTGCCGGCGACTGCTTAAGCAGGATTTGCAAAGAAGAGTTGGTAACAATCGCCTGGCCGTAGGGGCTGCGCAAGAAGTCATTAACGTCCTGCGTAATGGTCGTTACGCCCAGATAATACTTACGGCAGCGTTTAACGAGCGCGAAGATGAACTTAGCGCTGTCTTCATGCTGCATGAGCCACCAGGCTTCGTCGATAACCAGCACGCGTTTGCGCACCTGGCTGCGAACGACGTTCCAGATATAGTTGACAACCGTATAGATGGCCATCGGCCGGAGCTCGTCTTCAAGATCGCGCACCGAGAAGCAGACCAGCTGGTTTTGCATCTCAACGTTCGTCGGACTGTTAAACAGCCCGGCAAAGGTACCTTCGGTATACTTTTTTAGGCGAGTCGCCAGGTCGTTGCCGCCTTCCATACCCTCAAGAATAGCTTGGAAGTCGGCCATAATCGGCGGCTCAATCGTAGCGAGATCGGCATCAGGGGTAATGTCCTTGCGGGCATAGGTCTCGAGGAGCGCCCGGTCGACAATCGAGTCTTCTTCATAATTCAGATTGCCGATCATGAGGCGAATCAGGCCCTTGAGAGTAATGACTGCCGAACGAATGATATCTTCTATTTTGGTCTGGTCACCGATCGCTTTCGGCAGGTCAAACGGATTGATTTTGCTCTGGCTGGCCAGTGAAATATTAATATACGTGCCGCCGACCGCCTCGGCCAGGTGCTTGTATTCGTACTCCGGGTCAATGACAATAATGTCCGTGCCCATCATCAGGCTGCGCAAAATCTCTAGCTTGATGGCATAGCTCTTGCCGGCGCCGGAGGTGGCGAAAACGACGCTGTTAGCGTTTTGCAAGCTGAAACGGTCAAAGAGAATAAGACTGTTGTTATGGCGGTTAATGCCGTAAAGGATGCCATTGTCGCTCGTCAGTTCACTTGAGACGAAGGGGAAACTTGAGGCGACCGGCGACGAATTCATGTTGAAGGCGATGTAGAGTTCGTCGTTATTGAGCGGCAGCGTCGAATTAAAACCTTGCTCAGACTGATAGTATACCCGCTTAGAATAAACGAGGCGTGAACCGAAAATATCTTCAATCGTGTCAGAGGTGCGGTCGAGCTCTTCCAGCGTATCGCTGTACATCGTGACATACAAAGCAAACTGGAAGAATTTTTCAGTTCCCTGAGTAAGACTATCGCGCAGCGATTCGATATCCTGGACGGCGGTCTCGCGAATCGGATCGCGCGGCGAGCCCTTCTCCGTATCGGCAATAATCTGCGCCTCCAGCGCACCAACCTTCTTCTTAAGTTGCTTGAGAATAATGCCGCTCTTCACGGGATAAAAATACATGGCAATATCAAAGGTTGTATTCAGGTTAATAATCGGCGCGAACCAACCGACGCTGATATAGCGCGGATATGAAACTACGAAGATTGTCCGCAGAAACTGGGAACCAAGCTTAAGATAATGAGGCGTTACTTCGAAACTGTCCGGGGCAATCAACTCAGTAATAGAAATGAGGCCGCGGCGCAACGTTTTTTCGTCAGTCACCGCTTCTTCGGCTGCCCGCGCTTCATCATCATAGCGCTCCAGGGGAGGTAGCGGCACGGTCGAAGCAGACGGCTCCGCCGCCTCCTCGTTTTCAGGAGCCGGAGCGGTTTTTTTCTTAAAAATATCGGAAAGCTTCACCATATTATTTATCTTCCAGGCGCAATGACTCGGTCGGCGCCATCTTTTCATTAACTGACGTCACCGGGTTATAGGTGTTATAGTACAGCTCAATCAGCGACTGGGTATCGAGCTCAATCGTATTGAGTCCGAGGGAATCAAGACCGCCAATAACCGATTCAACGCGGCGGCTGAGCTCCTCGCGCAGCTTGCTAAAATTATCTTCCTTCATGCGGATAAGCGAGGTAGGGCTAAACGTTTCGGTCAGACGGGAAAAGAAGCCCTTTTTCTTGTCCGACACCGGGCTATACGGAACAATCACATAAAAACGCTTATTCATGATCTTAGAAAGCGAAATAAGCTCCTTGATATAGCCGATGTACTCGGTAATCTGCATTTTGAGCAAATCATTCGTCTGCTCCTTTTCTTTTTGTTTCAGACTGGCGAGGTAGCCTTCGATATTGAGCTCACGCGACTGAATGACAATCTGCAAGGGGAAATTAATGTTATTAAGGAAACTGACGTAGGCGGAAATGATGGCATTCTGTTCGTCTTCATTTTTCAGCGCGAAATTGATACTCGAAACCATAATGACAGACCGCAACGTGGCGTCTTTCATAATGACAGTATCCTGGCGGATGCCGGCAATATCGAGATAACGAAGAGTGGAAGGCCGCGAAGGCGTCGAAGTAGCCATATATCAGGAAAAATCGGCATACCCGTCTTTGCGACGGCTCATGACGACTGATTCATCGCCTTCTCCCTGATATGATCCCTGCGTATCGACGATAAGGGAAAGCTCATTCAAGCGAGAGGCAGAATAATGATGACGCGCGACAGACGCGACCACCGGAGCCGGATTCTCAATCTCCAGCGCATTTACTAGTGTATCATCTTTGCGCCAGACGCGTAAGCGAGGTTTCTTGAGGGTCTGGACGAGGTTGAGCGAAAAATAATGAAAAGGCGCGCCGTTTATCTTAACAAAGGCAAAGGTGCAGCTAATAGCAAAGATTAAAATAGCCAACAAAAGGAAAAGCGTGAAATCAAAAAGCTTAAAACAGGCGGCGATAAGCAATATGCCGACGAGCATAATAATAAACTGGCGGACGGTTATCGGTCCGATGATTTTATCTTCAACATCAATAAATTGTGGAACGGTGAATTGTTGCATGCTTAAAATTTGAGACTGCGGTTTAGGGAAATAATCGCTGCCAGCTCGTCAGCCCGCAAGAAAGCCGGCTCCTTGCGCTGCTCGCGCTCCAGAATTGCGCTGATAGCCATATTTTCATCGAGACTGCGCCGACAAACCAGCAGATAAAGGCGATTTAGCGGGCTTTGCTGCCAGGCAACAATTGCCTCAATTTTTCGGGCATACTCCTCGCGGCCCAAATCCTCCATCGTCTGACGCAGTTTGGCGGTTGCTTTCAGCGGATCAGGATCAAGGCGGCGGAAGTTAGTGAGCGTAAATTCTTTGAGCTCGTCAATCGGACTCTCGGCCCGCGGCGTGTGGCGAATATCATCCATACGCACTTTGCCGGAGGGTGACTTGAGCGTATTGTCAACAGCCGGCGCCGTCATCGCCCGCAAGCGCTGTTTGTCGAGAGGCGGCCGTTCAATAATTTCTTTTATGGCGGTACGCGGGGCCTTACGAGGCGTGGGCGGAAGAGGCACTGCAGCTGCAGCCGAACCAGCCACGACTGAAGCGATTGCCGCGGAAGGCACCGAAGATGTAGCGGCTGCAACAGACGTAGCGGCCGCCGCCGCAGCCGACAGAGCAGCTGGGCTACGACGCACCGCTCCCTTACGCTGAAAAATCGCCGGCTTCTCCGGAATAGTGCGCTCCGGCCGAACAAGCGCAGGCGGCGGGGGCATAATTTCATGCGAAACATCCAGAGGGACTGGCGCGGCGGGAGCGCTCGGAGCAAATATACTTTCCGGCGTTGCCGGCTTAACGCTCTTCCCCTGGCTCAGCAACGATGCCTCGAGAGTATATTCAGCGCTGCGCGGCAAGGCCGTATCTTCTGGGACCGGCAGCTTAACTGCAGGCGCGACAGCCGGAGCAGTAGCGCGCGGCAAGAAGTTTCCAGCGATAATCAAAATCCGCTCAGCCGTATCGCGGCTAAGGGCAACCCCGCCCAATTCTGCCGGCTTAATAAGCGACTCGAAAGTAGCCAGCCTGTCGCGGCTGCCGCGCAAATAGGTCTTAATGACCTGACGAAAGCGTCCGCTGCCGAGCGGGTCGGAAAAATTAAGGCGGCTTTGTTCCAAAATAGTACCGACTGACGCGTCAACCGCCGCATCAAAATCAGCCGCCGCCAAGGGCTTGGCCTGCCGGGCATCACGTTCATCGGCCTCGGAAAAAACCAGCTTAGGGCCGCGTCCCGCTCCGAGCAAGAAATCAAGTACTTCCGAAAAAACGCTGCGCCGCAATTGCTGTTCGAGGGCGCGGGCCGCCTCGGCCGACAATCCCAAATCATTTATGAGAAAAGCGCCGAGATTCTCCAGCTTGATCTCGCCAGCCATGACCCGCATGACCGTCGAGGCGAGATTGACGCCATACTGCCCGCCGAGCTCGCTGACGCGCGCCATCACCGCCGGGGCATTGATTTTGTCCTTAATGTTTTTTGGCAATGAGTTGAAAGCGACGAGGTATGAAATCATAGCGGCTTAGCTCTTTTGCAATTTACGAATTTCTTCTTCAATAGCCGAACGCTCGAGACTGCCGGCCGGATACTGGAGCAGCATGTTTTTTAAACTGAGCAGCTCGTCTGATTCGGGAGCGATTTCGGCGGCAGGTGCTGGCGTACGAGGGACAGAGACAACGGGACGCGAGGCGGGTGTGACTGCCGGCACCGGCACTGGCGCGGGCCGACGAGGTACTGACATTTCTGCACGAATAGGCGTCTTCACGTCAATGGATGGAGCAGATGTCATATCGACCGCCGGAACCGTCACACGGGCATTGCCAGCCGATCCGCTCGGAGTATCACCACCCGGCAATATCTCCCAGCCGCTGCCGTCGTCGCTTGGCATGCTGTCGGGGAAGAATTTAACATTAATGTATGTTTTGATAACTCGGGCGAGAAGTTGGCGATCGGCGGCAGGCAGGCTCTTGGCATTCGGCGAATTGATAATAAAATTCGTTTGATTCACGCTATCCATCGCCTCGCTGCCATACTGTCGCAGATAATCCTTAATCCAGTTACTGACGCTGGGCGGCACGCTCGTCCCTTCGAGCAACAGCGGCGCTGCGCCGATATTTTCTTCGTTGACATAGAGCGCCCGTTCTAACACGGCGGCAAAGGCCAGCTCGCGGGCCAGGATAAAGAAAAGACGGGCATTAACCGAACCGATAATGAAGGGATCATGCCGCAGCTCGGCCACTAGTCCCGTCGTGAAAAGTCGTTCGGCAAAAGCCTTCTGCTGCTCAAGCGTCATCGCTTTATTCGGATTCGTATCCAGAAAACGCAGACGGTCAATCGCCGGTTGAAAAACTTTCTCGCGTAATTCAGCTGCCATATCCCCCGCCTGCTCCGCCGGAACACCCAACTCATCGGTCAGGTACGGTGCGAGATCGTCGTAGGGCACTTCACCGACCGCCACCATGATAGCCAGCGGCACGAGGTCCAGAGCAAAACGATCCGCCGCGGAATTCAAAGCAGACATAAAGTCGTCCGAGCTAAATTCGCATTGCAGTTCTCGCGGCAAAACGGTATCAAATTTTTGGATAGCTTGTTCAAGGTCTAGCATATTTTTTCTTAAGGATGATGGCCTGGAGTATGACTTCCTCCGCCGCCCGAGGCAGGCTTAGGAGCGTGCGAATGGTCATCCTTGCTTTCCTTCGGGCCCCACTTCTCGAGCTTCTTACCGTTCTTATGGCCGGTGTCAATCTGCTCCAATTCTTCAATAACATCTTTGAAGGCAACCTTAGCCGCCGCGCCATCGTGTTAATCCTTGATATAGTAGGCAATACCCTTCTTGAGCTTCTCGACTTTATCTTTAAGCTTCTTGCTTTTCTCATCCTTATCGAAATCATCTTTGGTCATTGACTTAAGCTCGGCAAGATCACGTTTGAGGTTCGCAAGAGCCTGCTTGGCTTCAGCCGTGCCGGAAGCGAGAATCTTATACTTCTTCTTATGGCTGGAATCAATGCCCTTACCCGAAGCCCAATCACCAGCCCCCATTTCGCTAAATTTAACATCCGGATCGCTGAGCTGGCGAACAAAGTCCTTAGCCTCTTTCAGTTCCTTAGAGAGCAGTTTCGCGCCTTCAATCGTCAAGCGGTTAGGCTGATACTTGACTGCGCCGTCGGCCATCGAGCCGCCCATACTATGCAAGCCGGTAAGCGTCGTATCGCCGATATGGCCGAACGATTCCTTATATCCTTCGATCGCCGCGCTGTGCTTATCCTTGATAGCACCGGCCAGCTCGGCATACTTGGTATTGACCGCATCAAGCTTGGCATCGCGGATATGCTTCGGCGCCTGGGCGAATTCCGCCTTAACGTTCTTATATTCATCATTCCGATCGGATTCATTTTCCTTAAGTTCAGCATCACGCGCCTTTTCCATATCCTTGACGCCCGAATCGCGTTCGATGGCGCGGCGATTTTCATCCTTAAAGGCGCGGATCTCTTCAAGCTGCGGCTCATAAATGGCGTCCACTTCGGCTCGGACACGCATCTGATCGCCAGCAAAGGCATTAATACGATCCTGGAAATTCTCACGGGTCTGGGAAATTTCCAGTTCAACATCCATGGCGAGTTTGCGCTTGTCCGCTTCAGCCTTAGCATAAATGGCATCAATCTCCGCCTGCGTGCCGCCATTATTGCGGGCGTTACGAGCCGCCGCGCCGGCCTGCAAATCGATATTCCGGGAGCTATTATCGCGGCCCTGTCTCAAGGAATCAATAACGCGTTCCATGGCCGCGGCCGGATCCTCACCCAGACGATCATTAATCTCTTGTTCTTTTCGCTCTTCAATGGCCGCCATCGAAGCGTCCGCCTGCGACATGTTCTTTTCGCGCTGCGACTCGACGGTGGCGTCTTTTGCCTTACGTCCCGCCCAGTTCGTACCGAGCGCTGCAGCGATATGACCAGCACCAGCCAGCGCGATGGTCAGTCCACCAAAGGGATTAACCAGCGCCGCGGCGGCTCCTGCCAGCGCGGTTGCACCGCCCTTAAATGCACGTCCTAGATTCGTGTTGGCCGCGTCCTTCAACTTATCGGCCGTTCCTTCTTTCATACCCAGGGCTTCCAGCGTTTCCTTGCGCTTCTTTTCCTTAGCTTCTTTGCGCGTCTTTTTTATGTCAGCGCCCCAGGAATTAAGGAACGCGCCGCTCTTCTGAAGCGATTCGCCATACTTACCGCCGGTGCGCTTGTTAATCTTGTCGCCAATGCTGCGCGTACCGGCACCCACGCCGCGCAGGGCATTCTGGGCGGCAAATTTGCCGGTAATCTTTGCCCGGTTGGCACCGAACTTCTTCAGTCCCTTGACGCCGTCCTTAATCTTGCTCATGCCGGCCCCGGCGATAGTACCAGCCATGCCGCTGAGCTGGGACGTAATCATCATGCCGCCGATAAGCAGACCAATCGAAATAATAAACTTAAGCATGCCTTCCGGCTTGCCAGCATCGGAGAGGCCAACATAAGGACTACTTCCCACCCGGCTGATTTCGCCGGTAAACTGAATTTCATTTTCTGTTGTGCCATTGGCAATGTGCGGATCTTGCATGAGGATGTTGCCCGCATCAGACGTCGGCTTAACGGCCACAAACGAAAGCCAGATAAAGAAGGCCAGAAGCGGCCCACTGATAAGATAGCTCGTAAACTGCTCCCACCACTTGCCGGCATAGGTCTCGCCCTTGCCCGGAACGGCATGCAGGAAATAGGCCAGCGGAGAGAGTACCACTAAAATCCAGATCATGACAATGCGCATAATAAGGATAAAGAGGATGACAATCATGACAATGAGCGCCACAATGACGTACAAGAGGGCCAGGACATAGGTGCCGGCCAGGGAGAGGGGCGTAATGTTAACCTTATCGTTGTTGATGCCCAGCAGCGACTGAATACCGGCCATGTTGGCAAAGTTTCCGCCGGCGATATCGCGGAAGCCGTTAACGAAGCTCAACATGACAACCTGGGCGAAGTCAATCAGAATGCCGCAGATTAGTTTGGAAAAGTTAATGAGGACGGCGGCAATAAGGACCTTTGGGAGCAGGTGCTTCCAGGAATATTTTTCCTGATTAAGAACCGTCCCAAAAGCAATAATGAGAAGAATGACAATAAAGAACATGTTGCAGATATCACGGACGATAATCCAGCCCTCGCTCACCGCGCTCGACTTGATGAAGCCGTTGTACTGCGCCACCCAGACGATCAGGTAGATCATGATAACGAGCACTTTGCCGAGCACCCAGACTATCGCCGCAACGGCATTGCCGAGAAACTGCGACACGGCCTCTGACCAGTCTATGGCGTGCGCCGGCGATGACACGAGCAAACCGACCGCCACCAGCGCGCATAGGGAGAAGAGATAAGCAAACCGGTTTTTTCTCATACTAAGGAATAATGAAATTGAGAGTTTTCCAAAATGTTTCCAGCGGATGCACAACCGAATAAATCGCCATGCCATACATGACAATATCGAACAGAATAACTGCCAACAAAATAAGATTTAAAATAAGGACAATAATCCATTCCAGGATAGCCGCTTCGCCCTCGGCTGCTCCGAGGAACGCCGGCCGCGCACCGGCCGCGCCGATACCAATATTCTTCCCGCCCCCAATACTCCATTCTGAACCGAGCGGGCAGAAATATTTTTTGCCAAGCACGAGCCAAAGAAAGATATGGATGTCAATGAGAATGATCGTCAGGCCGAACGTTTCCGGCATGTTGATCCAGTACTGCTGCAAAAGCTTTCCGGTCGCCATGTTAGTGGCAACTTCCGCCGCCTCAGAAGCTGCCTCTTTTGCGCCGGCTTTGGCCTGACGGGCGACCTGCTGAGCTTGACGATAGGTATCGGCAATACGAGCCTGAGTAAGAGCCTCTTCTTCTTCCTCGGCCTCATCCTGCTCATCAGCCTCATCATCGTAATTCAAGGCGAAGACATTATCCGTCTGACTCTCAGCGGGAACATTCAAGGAACCATCCGGTCCGACGCTCGTGGATGAAAGATTTGACTCTTCATCCAGACCGCCCTGAGCATTAACAACCGAACGCGATCGTTCGTTCATCATTACCTGGTTAAACTCGGCTTTAACCAGGGCCTCCTTCCCCGCCGGGACCCGGGAACCCTTCGTTAAGACTTCGGTCGCGGCTGTTGCGGGCATAAAAAAGTCTGGCTCTGAGAACGCTTTTATTATACCACATTGCCCCGCCGGATACCAAGACTTTTTGGCAGCGCCACCATACAAAAAACCCTTCTCTATGCTAGACAGAGAAGGGCGGAACGGACAGGCAGAGCCTGAACGTCAAATTCATATTTATTTTGCTAAAAGCATCTTTTTCGTATCCGTAAAACCGTCGGTTTTCAAGGTGTAGAAATAGACGCCACTGGCTAGTCCCTTAGCATCAAAAACGTACTCATAGCTACCGGCGCTGACTGACTCATTATCTGCCAATTCAGCGATGTGGCGGCCGGAGGCATCCCAGATACTCAGACTTACTCTAGTATTACGCGCTACGGAGAACCGTATGGTAGTACTAGGATTAAACGGATTAGGAAAATTTTGCTTCAGCGAGTAGTTTTCGACAATCGTCGAAAGCTGATTGACGGAAACTACTTGAGCGGTCTTTATAATAAAGCCGCTTCCGACCAGAAAATATTCGGAATCAGTTGCCTCAACCCCATTGACGATGGTTGAAGTGTTTCCCCAATGCAGGACAGTCCAATTTAGTCCACCGTCAGTTGTTCTGAGAATCAGAGGACCATTGCCATACTGCGGATCGTCCAAATACTGTCCAATAGCCATCGCGTTGAGTGGATTGCTCGGCGAGACTGCTATCTTGGTTAATCTGCCAGGAAAACTGAATGATTTCTTTTCCCAGCTACCACCGCCGTTCGTACTCGTGAAAATCACCGGATGCCAACCGCCATTGTCTTCTCGGCCTACCATATAAAATTTGTCGCCGTTATTACAAATGTCGAAACCACCCTGCGTTCCTTCGCCAACCTTCGCATCAAACCAAGTAAGACCGGCATTCGTACTCTTTAATAGATTTGTAGCAGGACCCTTAGCGGTCATAAAAACATTATCGCCGTAACAAAGTACGTCTGACAAATACGCGTCCGTCGGAGGGATGGTTTGATTATTCCAACTCACTCCCCCATTCGTTGTTTTCAGAACCGTCGAGCCCATACCAACCGCATAACCGGTTAAGGTATTGCTAAAATCTAAGCCAAGCAGCTCTACTGAACCGTACTGTTGAAAGGTCCAATTTAAGCCGTTGTTAGTGCTGCGTCCAATACGTCCGTTTTCGCCGCTTGTTACCATCACGCCAGGCGATGGAAAATCAAGCTTGAAATAGAAGCCGGGCATAGCCGTCGAAACCGCCTGCCAATTTTGACCCCCATTCACGGTTTTCCAGTAACCGGCTGAGCAGGATGCATAACCGCTAGTGTTTCCGTTGAAGGTTATATCTTGTAGATAACGGGTCGACGAATCGACCAGTACCTGGAACTGCTGCGCAGGTAAATCCACTGCAAAAAAAGCTAAAATAAGCCAAAATATGACTTTTTTCATTTTTACTCCCTTGATT
>CAZFYY010000004.1:0-25251 GCA_964523425.1 uncultured Gammaproteobacteria bacterium | reverse complement strand
AATAAAATTTTAAAGATCTCCCTATTTTCTAATTATATCACAAAAAATAGATTTGGTCAAGTTCTAGTAGAGCGGCCGGACTACTATCTTAATAGAACCGTTGCCATTCCCCTCTCCGTATTTCTCCCAGTTATCAGTAATCGTTATCTTCGGGGTCAGAACGTAGCAACCAAGAGTGGAACTGAGACAAAGCGGATCAGTGCCAGGCCTATAGAAGCCGTCATTGTCTGAAACCTTTTTTATCGTCTCATACTCATAACGATGCGTCTGCGAACGGGTAATATCGGCAAAGCTGCTCGTCGGTCCGCCTAGAGGAAGAATCATTTTTGCGCCACTTGATTCAAAATAACCGAAATCAAAATCAATCTTGCGCAGCGGCGTTTGCTCCTTATCAGTCTTCGTTGCATACGAGAAGGTGACATATGCGGCGTTGTTGACGTACTCGTAATACGGCTGAGCAGCGGTGCCGGCGGCGTGGCCATTAACCCTCAAGTCGCTCACTATCGGCGGAATGTAGCAATAATCCAAATTATTATTGGCACCGGCGCCGACGCTCGGACGAGTCGGCAAGCCAGTCGGCTGTCCGGCCGGCGGTCCACACTTAGGCATGCTGTTACTGGTAACAGATGGATAATTAGGGTTGCTCGGCACATTTCCAGCTACATATTGACCTACATTACCCGTGCCGCTCCACGTGAAAGTTTTCCAGTTGTCGGCCTGCGGGAAGAGGCGGCGGATAATATCGAGCGGCTTAGCGGCATCCTTGGCAATCTTGACCGAGTCAATACTGTTATAACAAGTAAAGATACAGAGGGATTCCTTGTTGTTATCAGCCCCCGAATGCCAGGTTACACCGTGCCAGGTGCCGTCCGCCTGCTTGATTGTTCGACACTCGGTATATGATTCCTGCGGGCTGCCGGTCTTACTTACCCGGCAAAAATTATGGTCGGGACCGACATCGCACTGCGCCGGTTCAATTCCTACCGTAGCTGCTATATTGTTCCTGAAATGACAAATACTATCATCCGCTTCAACACTGTCGTCGTCTGGCTTAGCATCACACTTATGATTTTCGCTTCCGCTACCATTAGAGTTTAATTCAGTATACAGGGCTGTAGTTGGCGAACAAACATCCCACTTGTCGGGACCGAGACTTTCGTTCTTTTCACCATCATTAAACCTCGGAATGTACAAATAATGAGCATTCGGATTCGAATCCCTGTCATATTCGAGATCAGTATTTTGGTTATAGCCAGTATAGTTATTATAACCAAGGAAACGATTAACTGTTGAGCTTGGGCAGCGCATATTTTGAAGCGAAGCATAATATGGCACAAAAGTATTAAGCAATCCTGTAGTAGTATCAATTCCTACCACCTGTTTAGTGTTGCCAAGTGAAGCCGCTAGCTTAGAGCCAAAGAAGTCATCAACCTGACGAGGCGTAAGCTGCGGCAGCGTAAGATTAGGCCCGGCACTGCCCCCAAAATTAATTGAGAGAGATGACGCTGCAAAGAACGGATCAACCGGGAAGAATGTCGACCCAGCGGTCGGATTCGGCAGCAGCCACGGTGAACCGGCTGCCAGACGGCTTGTCCAATAATATTGTGCATTAACCTTAACGAACTGCTTGCAGAAAATCTGCGGCTTCTTTGGGTCATCTAGTGAGCATTGGTCCTCAGCGTTAACACAGTAATAGACATCTTTGCCGCTCTCGAACTCAATATCAGATCCCTCTTCCGCCGAATCGCCGGAAATACGGTCGACCGGGTACCAGAGCAAGCAGACGCTAGGATTGCGCGGGTCGCTTTCCAGACAGTAACCCTTAACGCCCTGGGTCTTAATCTTATTGGGATCAGTATAGGAGCAGCTCAGAGAATTCTCCGTCGGGTAAAGACGGCAGCTCGGCGCGGCATACTGCGGCTGAGGACCGGAAGCGGAGGGCGTGACACAGCTGGCCGGATTGGCATTAGGATCGCTGCAGCGGACGTTAAGCGAAATGTCCGCCTTAATATCATCAACATAGACATCGCCGCCCGCTGCCTCGAACAAGAGCTTGATCTTAGGGCTATTGGCCACGAAGCCGACGCTACGGCGCACCCATTGTCCGGGCTGATCAGTCGCTGGAATATTGAGAACTACCTGCGGCTGGCTGGCGCGACCGCCGTTTTCCGGAAGAACCGTCACCTTCAGTTCGCCGCCCTGCGAATACACATAGAAGGAGAGAATGTACCGTCCGTTCGCTCGCGTATCAATACCCGAAATCGATTGGAGGCTGCCGTCTTTGGAAATCTTGGCGACGTTAATGCCCTGCGGAGCGAGGAATTTTGCATCGCGTGACTGGCTTATGCGGTAAAGCGGCTGAATCGGTTCATTGCTTAAGCTCTTCGGGCCGGCGATAAGAGCGGCATCGCTCGCTGTCCATTTTTCAAGATCCGTGATTGAATCTTCAAAATCGCCGTTATCAATCTTTAGGCTTGAGCCGACCTGAGTCATCGTCGAGAAACGATAGAGATCTGTCAGGCCGGTGCCGGCATAGCCGACCTTGCTGTAACCGCTCAAATTAGCGAAGGAAGTGCTGCGGTTTGTCTGGTTGCGGCGATCGGAATTGACGCGTACCGCGCAGCTGCCGTCCGGCGCAAAGCTTTCACACTCGCCGATATCGAGACAAATCTTATCATTTGGACGGGCCGGATCGGGAATATACGTCAGACAGTCGAGCCACTTCGAACAGGTGCGATCGGGAGTAACCTTGATAAGCGCGTTGGCGTTATGGACCGGAGCGGTCGACGGCGCCAAGCCGTCAATGCCCGTCTCGTAGGTCGCATCGGCATTAAACGTCAGGGCCGCTTTCTTCGTACCGGACTGCGTGCGCTCGTTGAATAGAATCGCGCCCTTGTCGAAGTTAACGTAATTATTATGAGAAGTGCGATCAAGATTCTGACGCAGCTGGTAAGCTGTCACCGCCCGACGCAAGTACACTTCCTGCGTGCCATCCTCGAGCAGCGTTCGCGTCACGATACAGGCAACCGGTGCGTAGGTATCATTCGGGCCGGTTAAGGGAATATAGAACTCGGCGCTCGATTGCGGATCATTATTATAATCAATCAGCGTCTTGGCTGCGAAACTATTATCTGGCTGCAACACCTGCAGCGGCCGGCCGGCCGGACAGCTAATTTTAATCTGAGCGCGCGGCGCCTCATCGCCAATCGGCTGACCAGTTGCAGTGCCTAGAGCTCCCTTAAGGACATAAAGAGTCTGCGGCGTCAGCCCAACTGTCTGAGTCGCTTCATCGCTTGTTCCAATCCGAGTCCAGTGTTCAGCCGTTTGCTGTCCGGCGGTCTTCTGGTAGCTCGGGTTTAAGATAATATTGTCGCTGAATTTCGAGACTGGATCAATGTACTCCGTACAGCCCGCCTCTTCCGGCTGACAAATACCTGCCCAGGTAGCCGGCTGCTTAATGGCCGAGCCTTTACCGCCCAAACCAATCGTCTTATTGTATACCGATACACAGGCTTCATTCTTGCCTTTCTTAAACCAATTATAGGTATTTCCGCTGCCGAGACGCCACTCACAGACTTCTTCGCCCGGATCTTTGAAATAAACCGACGAACCGTCCGCTGCTGTCCATTGCGTGCAGCCGACCGCATTGGCCTTACAAGCAATGGTCGCATAGCGATCGGGGTCATTCTTCAGATACACATCGCTAAAGGTCGGTGCGCCTCCATCATAGATTGAGACCAAGCCAAGACGCTGACAGGCCTTATCGCCGCTGTCACAAAGCATGGCCGGATCATACACTGCGTTAACAACGCTATCCGCCGGCGTAGCGATACACTCAGGTTCATTCGCCTCGCAGCTGCCGTTGCCGTTCTTATCATTAATAATAGTCTTGCCAAAGCCTTTCGAGCCGGAAGTATTCTGGGTATCAATCATCGCTTCACAGCCGGCGGCGGAATCCTGACAAAGGCTGGTAAAGCTGTGCAGGGTCGCCATGGAACCATCCGGACGACGGTACTGACTGCAGCCCAGCATGTAGCCGAAAGCAGTCTGTCCGGAAAAATCCTGATCACATTCGCTCGGCGTGTTCCAAGAATTCTTGATGACATAATACCGATTTGGTACAGCCGTCAGCTTGATCTGATCGATATATACCGGGCCCGAGAAACCAACGAGCAAGCGCTCACCGATGCGACCGCCGGAATTTTCATCATACGGCGTAACATCATGATCAAGGCTGCTCAGATTAAAGGTATAGAGTTGCCACTCCGTCCTGATCGGCAGCGAGTTTACGGCAAACGACGCCGACTTATTTTCACGATTAACGAGATTAAGGGCGTTAATGGTCGTGTTAGCTCCGGCCGCCTTGGCGACAAATGATATGGAGTAAGAGGTATTGCGCTCAACGTTCGAACCGACAACCTTAAAGGCCGGATCACCACTAACTAACAGAGACCGTCCCCCGGGATTAAGCGATGTCGTACTGGACTGCCCCCCGCCCCAGCCATCTAATGGAAGATTGGCCGATTCAAAAGTATCGTTAAAAATAATGCGGGTGTTATTGGCGACGTTGCCGGTATATTCCTGACAGCCGGCGTCGGCCGCCGAACAGGTAGTCCCCTCGCCCGGTATAGCATAGTACAAGCAGCGCGTACCGTCCCAGGTTCCTCCGCCCGACTGACATTCGATCTGCGTAGCTTCACGACGATACGGATGACAGTTATCCGAACAGGTAATCGTCTTGGCCAGCAGATGATAGGAAACGCTGCCGTCCTGCGCGTAGAACTCGCGGCAATCATAGTTATAACCGGCTTCCAGCGGCGTTTTTTGGAAAATAGTCTTGTTGCAGACCTGGCTTTCGTCTGCCGGCAACATCGAGCTGTTCGGCTCTTCCTTACCGCCGTTCACGACTTTATTGAGCGTGAAAGCATGCAGCTGATAGCCGCCTTCATCATCCGATCCTTCCCAGGTATAAAACTGTCCGCATTTAGAGGCGTCCGGCTTAATGCAGGCGCGCAGCGAGGTGTAATGTTCGATAGCTTCACCACCCTGATCGAGCGCATCCAGGTTCGTAAAGGCGGTACAGCCGGCTGCCTGCGCGGCACAGGTACGGGCAGTTTTCGGGATGAAATACGCGCCCTGCTTAATGTTGAAGAAATTCGCCTGCTGCACGAAAGTATCATACCCGACACAGCTTTCCGGACAGAGGTCTTTAATCCTAGTCTTACCCGTAATCTGAACGCCTGTATTCGTGGCGGTATAGGACTGGCAGCCCACTTCGCTGTCCGCGCACTTTCGGGCAAATTTAAAGCATTCTGCCGGCGCATCAGCCTTCAATTCATATTGACTGCCGGTTCCACTGTCCAGCGCGCTGCCCGAGCCCACATAACAAATAGGCTCAAGATACGCTGGTAATAATTTTTCATACACAACGTTGGACTGTCCGTAATCCTCGTAGCTTGTTTCATTACTACCCTTGGTCAGCTGGACAGAATCGAGATAGAAGCTAGAGGAAGCATCCTTGCCTTCGATAAAGAAATCGTGCACCGTTGAACCGGTTGGGTTATAGAAGCGAACGACGTACGGCACCCATGAACCCGTTCCGGTCGTTTCCTGAACCAATCCGGCGGCAGTGTCGCCGAAGCCGAGGCGAACCGTGCCGCTCTCGACATAAATATAGGCGCTCAAAACGTAGTAGGTCTCTTCTTCTAGGCGGAAGCCGCTCGGGGCTATCGAGGGGGTACCGCTGTCCTTGGAATACAAGCCGCCCTGACCACGCACGTACAAGGATTGATTGCCGGAAATATATTTGTCATTAACGATGCCAGCTGTTACCCCACCGCTCGGTGCGCGTACATACCAGCGGGTGTTAGGAGCGGCCAAGGCTGCACCGGGGGCGGCAATAGGCGTAAGCTGGCAGCTGCCGGCCGATCCCGATCCGCTGCTATCCCCTCCCTCCGGGAGACCAGTTACGCAAGTGCTGTATTCAAAGCTTCCGTCAGCGATGAGATTCGTGCCGGCATTATCGGTTAAACGGATGAATTCATGGCAGCCTTCGCCATTCGCCTGACACTGTGCTACGTCCTTATTGAAATGAAGCTGGCCGGCGTCCTTGTTCCAATTAACAGTCTTGGTTGCCTTATTGTAGCTATCCGGCAACTTAGCGAGCGAAGCGAAGCGCTTGCAGCCAACCTGGCTCGCATCACAGTCGCTATAGTCAAGCGTATTCTCCAGGTATGACACGTTTTCCTCTCCATCTTTCGTAAAGGTCTGGCAGGTATTGTTGAGCGGCGAACAGCTGTTGTCATTTTCCGTGTCGAAAACCCACTGCCGTTTTTCCTCAGTGCAGTAACCGTATTTCTCGCAGCTGCCATTCGGGCCTTCCTGAATGCACGACTGCTCATCGGCGCAATAATCATTATTGCGCATGACCGAGACGCTCAGGGGTCCGGGATTACCATTGGCTTCCGCCGCCGCATAAACGTCCGCCTTTAAAATCTGCGAACCGTAACCCTGCATGCCGCAAAACATTTTCGGCAGCTTAAGAACCCAATGCGGATCAACCAGGCCGCGGCACCAGGCCGGCGGATTAGCGCCCGGGAAACTTGTATCTGTCGCCGAGAAACAATCAAGCAGGCCGCCCAGCGTCATGTCTTTCGTTTCCTGCGGATGGGCTTTCATATAATCAGCCGCTATTTCCCAGCCAACCGGCAAAACACGATATTTGCGCAGAATAATAAGAGATCGGTAAGGATAGCCGTCCTTATAGCTCAACTGATCGCCGTTCGGCTTATAACCGACGCGCGCATTCGGATTAAGCATGCCCTGGGCGATGGCGTCAGCCACCGTCAAACGATTGCTGATAGCGAGGGAAAATGGCTGCGTGATCACGCAGTTCGTCGGTCCGGCCGTTTCCTCATCCTCACAGGTCGTCAACTGGCTGAGAACATCATAATCAGTCTTTTCGGCAAACTTAGCCTGCAAAATCGTGCTGTTCTTGCGCGTCACTTCGGTGACGCCGTTCGATTGGCCCTGAGCATAAAAGCTATTGGTATTGGCTGCCAAGCTGGGACCGCGCTTTGTGAGGTTACCCATCAGCTTTTGGAATGCGCTCAAAGCTAGTTGGTTAAGGAAAATATTGGCGGCGTCGACAAAAATATCGCCCGAAGTTTTAAGAATATTACCAACTAGCAAATCGTCCGCTTTCTGAATCTTTTGTGTATTGCTACCCGGCGCACCAAGAATTTTTCCGTTAAACGGATCAATGTTTAACCAACCTTGACCCTCAACGCGAGTCTGGGCCTTAGTTTTTTCTTCTAATTCTTTAGTTGCGTCAATCTTACCGAAGAGGAGCTGAGTAACACCGACATCAGTACCAGTGGGGTCAAAGCTGAAATTACTAAGGTTTGCCAAGTATTCCGGGTTATCCCAGGTACCCTTATAAGAAGCATTGCCAGCTTCCCAAATCTTCTTCATATTACACTGCGATTCAGATAGGCCACGACTCGCAGAGGAATAATCAACCAAGCCCAAGCCAATTCTCACCTGCAGAGCAAAATTAGGAGCGCAGATACCATATTTATCAATAAAGCCCTTATCCTTATTCGGTCCGATACGGGCAAAGTCTTCGACGAAATGACCGAGCGCCTTCTGACCCTGTACACCAATCCAGTCATCGAAACTTTCAGTAAAGTAAACCGGCTTCTGTCCCTTCGAACCAGTGCCGATATACGTAGCGGTATCGTAGGCGAATTGATTAAGAAGGGTCCGGATAGAGTTACCAAAACTGTACCGTGCCGTCTTAACGACGAGGTCCCAGCTCAGCTTTTTTGCCTCTGATAGCTTAGTTGGTAAAGATTCTAACTCAGTCGTAAAGGCCTTCGTTGCCAGCTGCGCCGAGGCTGGTCGCGCCGGGAAAAGCAAAAAGCCCGCTGCTACCGCAAGGCAGGCGAACAGGCCAAAAATCTTTTGACTATATTTCATACGCGAGATCAATTGCTCAGTTGTTTAAAAGCGGCCAGCAGGTCGGCATCACTCAACGCATCAAGCGTGCCCTTATCAAGCCCGGCTTGAAGCAACGTTGCGCGCAAGGTGGCGGCGTCCGGATTAGCCCCGACTGCTTTTAGGAGCGCATCTTTTTCTTCTTGCGTCAGACCGCTCGGCGTCGGTGCGGGCGTCGCTGTTTCGGTTGGAGCAGAGCCGGAGGCGTTAAGGAGATTTGTTAAATCAGGGTTGGAAAATGCCGAAGGCGCGGCGGTTGACGTAGGAGTCGGAAGCGCGGTCGCGCACTGCTTTCCCTGCGGACAGTTAGGATCGTTGCCGCTGGCGATCTCCTCCTTATCGTTAAAGCCGTCGCTATCCGTATCCTTCAGGTAGGCCGACGTCTTATACAGATTAATTTCATCCCAATCATTCAGTCCATCGACATCCGTATCTTTCGTCTTAAGCGCAGCGGCATCGTCGCTGACCGGAGCCGTCGCCACCGGCGCAGCCGTATCTTCCGGGTACAACGGATTAACGATATTGCGGCGCAGCTGCACTACCCAAAGCGTAACAATGGCGACAAGCGAAACGCACAAGAGGCCGAAGGCAATCTTGTGGCGCTTATTGAAATCGTCCAGCCCGAGTGAGTTTGCCAAGCGTTCAGAAATACTCATAACAATAGGTTGACCGGCCGCCGCTGATGGACTGCCTCAGTATCTGAAAATATTATACCACAAACTCCCGACAGGCAACAATAAGCGAGAGCCATTCTTTTAAGCTTAGCTCCTGTGGTCGCGCCGTCGGCTTTATTTGAGCGGCGACTACCAGCTCGAGAGCGCGCGGTTGCGGTATATGGAAACCGGCGGCCAGATTGGCCTTGAGCATTTTGCGGCGCGCACTGAAACCAATTTTTATAAGGCGGAAAAATTCTTTTTCAGAAAAGCCGAGACTAGCCAGTTGCTCGCCGTATGTCCCTGTCCGCTCGAGGCGGACAATGATACTGCCAACCTGCGGGGCGGGCCAAAAACTAGCGGCCGGCACGGGTGTGCTGAGAATTACGCGCGCATAGAACTGCACCGACACCGACAAAATACTCATATCGCCGGGCTGGGCGGCCAGCCGTTCGCCGACTTCTTTCTGTAGCATGAGCGTCAGGTTATCCGGCAGGATATCTCCTTCGTTTCCCGAGACAAATTTACGCAAAAAATACGAGCTAATATTGTACGGCAAATTGGCCACTACCGAAAATGTCCCGGCCGCTTTGAGCTCAGTTGCGAAACGGCCACTGAAGTTAAGAATGTCTTCGTTAAAAACCGTCACATTAGTTATCCCCTCCTCGGCCAACCTTTTGGGGAGGACTGAAGCCAAAGTATTATCGAGTTCAACGGCGTACACTTTTTGTACCCGCCTAGCTAAAAGCTCCGTGAGGAAGCCGAGACCCGGTCCGACTTCGAGGATAGTATCTTCCGGACGCAGGGCGGCAACCTGTATCATCGCGGCATAGGCCGCCTCGTCAATCAAGAAATTCTGCCCCTTAGAGCGCTGCGGCGTAATGCCATACTTCCGGCACAGACTCTCCGTAGTTTGTAATAATGTCATCTAGTATTTTACGTTATAAGGCTATACGACGATGTTAACAATTTTCCCCGGCACGACAATAGTCTTACGAACCAGCTGGTCCCCGAGGGCAGCTCTTATTTTCTCGCTGGCGAGCGCGGCGGCTTTTGTTTCTGCCTCAGTAGTATTGCGGGAAATTTCAATAGTGTCGCGCAATTTTCCATTCACCTGAACAGCCACCGTCACCATTTCATCGATCAGCAGGCTCGCGTCATACGTCGGCCAGGCAGAAGAAAATACCGAGCTGGCCGTCACGCCCTGCAAGGTCTGCCATAGCTCTTCCGCCAGATGCGGCGCAAACGGCGCAATGAGGCGAAGCAGCGTCGCGAAGGTTTCTGCCGTAATCCGCCCGGCCGCCGCGCAGGCATTGGCCAAAATCATCAGACTGGAAACAGCCGTATTGAAACGCAGACCATCGATATCTTCGCCGACTTTCTTGATGGTCTTATGCAAAAGGCCGCGCAGGTCCCGCGACTCCTCCCCTTCGGAAACCAAATCCGCTAGCTTAGCAACTCGCGTCAAAAACGCATTGGCGCCGGCCACGCCGTTCTCCTGGAAATTTGAGGCCTGCATGAAAGGACCAATAAACATCTCGTAGAGGCGCAGGGCATCAGCGCCATAGGCGGCAATCATTTCGTCCGGATTAATAACGTTCCCCCAGCGCTTACTCATTTTACGGCCATCGGGTCCCATGATTAAGCCGAGATTGGAATAACGCTTGAACGGCTCAGCTTGCGAAACAACGCCGATATCAAAAAGAAACTTATGCCAAAAACGGGCATAGATAAGGTGGCGCGTGGCATGCTCCGCTCCGCCAACGTAGAGATCGACCGGCGACCAGCGTTTTTCGACAGCCGGATCAACGAGAGCTTCTTTATTATTAGGATCCATATACCGCAGGTAATACCAGCTCGAACCGGCCCATTGCGGCATGGTATTGGTTTCGCGCTTGCCGGCAGCGCCGCAGCGGGGACAGCTGACATTGACCCATTCGCTGATGGCGGCCAGAGGCGACTCCCCCGTTCCGGTTGGTTCATACGACTCTACATCGGGTAGGCGAACCGGCAAATCTTTTTCCGGAACCGCAACGACGCCACAACTGCCGCAATGAATCAAAGGGATCGGCTCGCCCCAGTATCGCTGTCGAGAAAATACCCAATCGCGCAATTTATACTTGGCGACCAGCCGTCCCCCGGCGGCAGCAACGATGTCGCGCTGCGCCTCCTCGGAACGGCGGCCCTTGAATTCTCCCGAGTCATAGAGAACTCCTTGGCCACAGTACGGCACATCCACCTTGAGCCGCTCTTTCCATATATCGAGCTCGGCGCAAACCATGTTGTCCGCCGTCATATCGGAGAGCGCGACCCATTGTGCTTCGTGCTTCTCCTTTTCTTCGCTGGAAATTTCTGCTTGTACATTGCTCTTAAGTTCAAAATACACCGCAGTCGTGTAGGCCAAACGGTTCTCGCCCTTGTGCGCCGCAAAATATTGTCCTTGAACCGGACCCTCCAATGTCTTTATATAGGTAAGATCAGTATAGCCCGTCTCCTCCGCCACTTCCCGTCGAGCCGCTTCAATAACGTCCTCGTCGGCCTCAACCCCTCCGACCACAAAATTTCTCCAGGGAAATTTCTTCCATTGTAAAAGGAGAAAACGATCAGTCTTCGGATCGCGCACGAGCGCATGGACCGTTCGTCGCTCCACTGTCTGTTCACCGGAGCGAGGCGGATTCTTACTATCAACTACTGCCGGAAGCACGACGTGCTTAATGGGTAGCTTATACGTGCGAGCGAACGCAAAATCACGTTCGTCGTGGGCCGGAACGGCCATAACCGCGCCTGTGCCATAATCAACTAAGACGTAGTCGGCAATCCACAAGGGAATTTGTTCTCCCGTCAGCGGATGTAGCGCGTAGACGCCCTCGAGCGGAACGCCGGTTTTTTCCTTGCCTTCGGCCGTGCGCTCCATCTCCGGCTTATTCTTAACCGATTCAGCATAGCGCTGCACTGCTTCGTAGTTAGAAATATTTTTCTGCAACGCGGCGACGAGCGGATGCTCCGGGGCAATTACCAAATAGGTGACGCCATACAATGTATCAGGCCGGGTCGTAAAGACAGTAATTTTTTCTGACAGCCCTACCAGCGAGAAATCAATTTCCGCGCCTTCGCTCTTGCCAATCCAATGGCGCTGCGATTCCTTAATCGCTTCCGGCCAGTCTAAGGCATCGAGGTCAGTTAATAAACGGTCGGCATAGTCAGTAATGCGGATAACCCACTGGCGGAGCGGCTTTTTCTCAACCACTGACCCGCAGCGCTCGCAGCGGCCATCTTCCAAATCTTCGTTAGCCAAGCCAGTCTTGCAAGAAGGACACCAGTTAATCGGCTCGAATGATTCGAAGGCAAGCCCCTTTTCAAACATCTTCAGAAAGGCCCACTGGGTCCAACGGTAATATTCCGGATCTGTCGTGTTAATCTCGCGAGACCAGTCATAGGTACAGCCGATCAGTTCGAGCTGCTTTTTAAACCGAACAATATTTTCCTTAACCGCCACCGAAGGGTGAACCTTGTTTTTCAGCGCATGGTTCTCCGCCGGCAGACCGAAGGCGTCCCAGCCCATCGGATGAAGAACATTGAGCCCTTCCATCATTTTCTTGCGGGCGATGATATCGGTGGCGATATATCCCTTGGGATGGCCGACATGTAGTCCTTCGCCTGAAGGATAGGGAAACATATCAAGAATATAAAACTTTTCCGCCTCAGCGTTTTCCCGGGTACGATACAGGCCGGAAGCCTGCCACTGCTCCTGCCATTTCGCTTCAATTGTCTTATGGTCGTAGGGCATATCAGATATCGAGTTCGATGCCCACTGGGCAATGATCGGAACCGGTCGTCTTATCAAGAATAAAGGCTTTTTTGACGCGTCCGCTTATCTTAGCCGATACGAAGAAATAGTCAATGCGCCAGCCGACGTTTCGGGCGCGGGCGCCCATCCGATATGACCACCAGGAGTACTGTACCTTTTTCGGATGCAGGGCACGGAAGGTATCAACCAGTCCCGCGTCAATAAATTTCTGAGCCCACAGCCGTTCCGGCTCACTAAAACCCGGCTCACCCTCGTTTTCTTTCGGCCGGGCCAAATCAATCTCCTCCCGGGCAACATTAAAATCTCCGCAGATAACTACCGGTTTCTTTTTCTCTAATTTCTTGACGTGCTTAAGAAGCGCTTCGTTGAAGCCAACCTTATAATCGATGCGTGCCAAGCCGGGCTGAGAATTTGGAAAATAGACATTAACAAAATAGAACGCCTCCATTTCGCATACCTGAATCCGCCCCTCGTCGTCAAACTGGCTTTGCCCGATGCCTTCCGTAATAGACAATGGCTTGATTTTGGAAAATATCGCCGTTCCGCTATAGCCCGGCCGTTTGGCTGGATTCCAATTTTCTTCGTACGCGCCAAAATCAAATTCTTCCTTAGCGCGGCGGGCATGATCAATCTTGATTTCTTGCAAGCCAAGCAGGTCCGGCTTTTCTTTTTCGAGAAAATCGGCAAAGCCATTACGCAGGCAGGCGCGGATGCCGTTGACATTCCAGGAAATGAGCTTCATAGACATTTTATATCTTTAGGTTTCACTATTTTAGTGATATACTGTCTATAGTATAAGGTAGTCCTCATATACCCGCAATATGCCGGAATCATCGATTCGCCGCCACCATCGCCTGCGCAATATTCTCATCAGCTGCGCCGTCGTCCCGCTCAGTCTTTTTCTCGCGCTTCTGGCTGCCGGTTTCGTCTTGAATATTTTTGAACGCAGTGATCGAATCAGCCAGGGCGACTACTCGCCCGATGCTACCAGCTCTTCTGTCGCCACCTCGCCGGTTGATGACACCTACAGCGGCAGCCGAAAGGCTCTTATTGAAGGAACCGGCAATCCTTCCTTCGGAGCGATTAGTCCTAAAGTAACTATTGTTCAGTTTTCGGATTTTCAATGCCCCTTTTGCCTCGCCTCCTTTCCCGCTTTGCGCGAAATAAGCATCAAGCATGCCGACACAGTTAAAGTTATCTTCCGCGACTGGCCCGGTCACGAGAACTCGCTCAACCTTGCCCTGGGAGCGCACTGCGCCGACGAACAAGGCAAGTTCTGGGAAATGCACGACAAGCTCTTCCAGCACCAGGCGGACAGCTTCGGAGCACAAAAAAACGACCTCGCCGCTATTGCCCAGCAGCTCGATATCTACAACGAGCGTTTTCAGGCCTGCTTTGATAGCCAAAAATATCTACCTCTCATCAAACAAAATTTTCAGGACGCCGATAGCCTAGGCGTAAAAGGCACCCCCACCTGGTTCTTTAACGGCAACAAAATCGCCGGGCAGCTGACTGTTCAGGATTTTGAAGAAATTCTTAGTAAATTTTAGGTATGCCTTTTTCTTGCCGTCTAAACCTCCGCCTCGCCGCCTGCCTCATTATACTAATCGCGACCGGGTTTCTTGCAGCCGCCCGCCCCGCCAAGGCCCTGCCGCCCGGCTGTCGTCCTTTTCCACCCGCGCCCGAAAAGCCCTTCAAAGAATGTTGCTGGCGCGATCCGAACCCGGACGGCACTAAGCCAAAGGGATCGGGACCGGAAAATCTCTGCTTCGCCGGAGACGAGACAAGAGGATTATTCTGCGTCTGCCAGCCCTTCAATGGCACGCCGCCCAGCACCACCAAAACCAATCCAACCGCTCCAAAAAAAGACGACAACCCAATCATGTTCAAGCCGGGCGTCACTATCCCCGGCTCCGGCTATGTCTCGGGCCAGAACGTAAAAGTAGAGAACGGTACTGAAGCCTTCGCCAAATATGTCATCGCCATTATTAAATATTCCACCGGCGCCATTGGCATCCTGGCGGTTATCATGCTGATGGTCGGCGGCATCATGTGGATCGGATCGGCCGGCAGCCAGGAAACCATCGGCAAAGCTAAAACGTATATTGCCGGAGCGATTGGCGGAATGGCCCTCAGCTTATTGTCCTTCCTGATTCTTTCCATGGTCAACACTAATCTAGTCGCCTTCAAAACGCGCGACATCGCTCCCGTAGGAGTCGCCACCCTGGATCTCGTGTGTGCCATCAAAACCGATATGAACGGCTTTGTTTCTTCGTCCGATATTCCCAAGCAGATATGCGCTGAGTATGTTAAGGAAATTGGCACAAAGTATGCCGCAGTCGACTGCTCGAATACGGCCGAAAACTTCTGGAGCGCCGGACCGAACGGCACCTGTGTGCAGAATCGTGGTTGCTGCGAAATAACTATGGGACCAAAATCGCTCGGCTTCGTAAAATGGCCTTTTGGCGGCGATTCGATGTGTGTCGAAAACCTCAATACCTTCACCTGCGAAACCGAATCGTCGAGCGGCCTCTGGAGCGTTATGAAACTTCTCCTTGATCCGACAAGAATATCGCTCGTCTATCAGCACGACATTACCGGACACCCCCACCTCGGCTCAAAATGCTCCGCCCTACCTGAATGCCAAAAAGGACCTATTTGTAAAACCGCCGCCGAGTGTTATATGAAACTCGAGCCGAAACCACAAACCGAAGTAAAACCATGAAACGTTTCATCTTCCTTATCATTCCCTTCTTGTTAGCCGCCTACCCAGTTCAGGCTGCTAACCCTTGTGATGATGTCGATCCGGCCCTCCGCGATAAAAGCGGCTGCTGTCTCGTTCTCGAAGAGCAAGCGTACCACGTTCATTTTGATCGGACTGATAACTGCGAAGCTTGTAAAGGTCTTAATACTGGCCGTCCTGATACATGGGAATTCAAGCCCGGTCTTGTCCCGTCCCCTAATCGTTCAAAATGCGTTACGCCTGACCAGCAGTCGGCTCCGCCACTTATCGTTGAACCCAACCTTACCCCCAGCACCATAACGCCGCCCGTACTCGGCGTCACTATTCCGGGCTTCACAAAATTCAGCGAAGTTAGCTGTCAGAAAGAAGACGACTGCAAGATCCCCTGGATTTCCGAATACATCCTCGCCCTCTATAATTATGGACTTATCGCGATCGGTCTATTATCCGTCATCATGCTGATGGTTGGCGGCATCATGCGCGTCGCCTCAGCCGGCGGCCGGGAAATGGTCAGCCAAGCCAATGCCTATATCAGGGGCAGCATCATCGGACTGACACTGGCTTTTTGTTCGTATCTCGTCCTTTATATCGTCAACCCCAAGCTAACACTCTATCCTTCTTTGGGCCTCAAATACATCGAGCAGGAAGACCTGGAGAGTATCGACTTGGTTGTTGACGAAGCCTTCACCAACGTCAGCGCGCAAAAGTATCCGAACGTCAAGAAATATAACCCGAAAAACGGCAAACCGTCCGATGCCGCCGGTTGCGACAATTGCGTAGTCACTACTCTTCCAACCAAGAACGCCAAAAATCTCAACCGCGATCTCAATGCCAAGCTTGTCGAGCTAAAAACCCGTTTCAATTTCGTCATCAGCGAAGCATACCCTCCCTCTCAGCCGCATGACGATACCGGTCACTACAATGGACACTGTGTCGACATTGCTCTGCGCCCCAAACCAGAAGGCAAAGACAAATGTACATTTGTCGATCCATTTATAACTGCCATTAAAGGCTTAGGCGTTCGCTATCTCAACGAATATATCGGCTGTCTCGGCGCGAAAAAAACTGCCAAGCGCAGTGGCGATCATGTTCACGTCTGCTTATGATACCGAAATCATACATCGCACCGGCTGCGTGCCAATCATCCCCTCTTCGATATATCCTCTTCTCTCTGTTACTTCCGCTTTTGGCGTGTTCATTGTTTTTTTTCAGACCGACCGCGGCGCAAGCCGTCGTTAACGGCTGCTGCGAATTTCGCTTGGACCCAAACGAACCGCCGGTTTTCAGCAACATGACCGATACGGACTGCGAAAAGACATTCAAAATAAAATTCACTGTCGACTATGAGACGATCGGCGATCCGCCGACCGGCTGCGTGCCGAAGGGAAAACCGGTCGAAAAAAAAGAGCCCTCTATCTTCAGTCCGCCTGATATCAGCGTCTACCTGCCAGGCATGAAGCCACTGGAAAAAGTTACCTGCCCGCTAAATGGCCCCTGCTCCATTCCCTGGATTGGCCGCTACATCTCAGCTCTACTGCGTTATGGCATCGGTGCCATCAGCCTGATAGCCGCCATTGTACTGATGTCCGGCGGTCTCCTCTGGATAACATCAGCCGGCAATGACGAGACAGTCGGCAAAGCTAAGAAATTGATTATCGGCAGTATCAGCGGACTTATTCTGGCTTTCTCCTCCTACCTTATTCTCTATATCATAAATCCCGATCTCGTCCGTCTTAAGTCATTACAGATTCAGCAAGTTGATACTTTTCTTCTCAAGACGAGAGAATGCGTCAACGGTGATTGTACTGCTGCCGACGAGGGCATTGCCGCACTGACCTTGCCGGTCCCTAAGGACTTCGTTAAGGCGCTGGTAGCTGGCGGCGAATTATGCGATCAAAAAGACCCCAAGGACGGAACCGGCAGCTGCGGTTTTGGTCAAGTAACGGCCGACAACCGCCGCAAGACCTGTAAAATGAGCGGCACAAATCAAGACTGTGTCGAGTTCAAGAAAAACCCTGCCCTCGATATCAAGTGCGTCGCCTTAGTCATGCTGGAGCAATCCCCCCGCGCCGGAAACTTCTCCGATATTCGTAAAACTGCCGCTATGTATAATAGCGGCGGTTTGGATTGTTCGAAAACAACAAAAGATTACTGCGGCCGGGTTGAGCGCTACTTAAAAGAAAAATGCTTCTAATATTTCGTCCCTGATATCACTATGAAAAAATATCTACTACTACTCGCCCTGCTCGCTCTGCCCCTAGCCGCCCAGGCGGCCAGCGTTCTTAATCTTCCGTTTACCTACGAAGACGGTCGCTTACGTGCCGGCCAGCCAACAGTTGATACCCAAGCCTACCTATCAAGTGATGAATTCGATGCCGCCAGTGCCGTCAGTCAAGGCCGCTTCCGTCTCTACATTTCCGACATGTACGATAAAGAACTAGTGAGTTACCGTTTTGAACCGAACGGTGCCGCCTTTACGCTACAGGTCCCCTACTACAGCACGGTTAAACAGCTAAGCGTGAGCGCCGTCGCCGATGCCTCATCGGTCGCCACCCTTGACCTACAAAACCTGGCCACCTGCTTCCCTAACAACGTCTGTGAATACGAAAAAGGCGAGACGGAAATAAGCTGCCTGCCGGACTGCGGCGTCGCCACGCCCCGCTTTAGTGCCGCCACGCGCGCCTTCCTGGCTGAACGCCAAGGCGTCTACAAAGACTCGACTGGCGCCATCCTGCTTGAGGAACGCGGCACGCCGACTGCAACCTGGCTCTGGCCACTCATAGGCGGCGGACTATTGGCCGCCCTAGCCATACTAGCCGTAATACTATATGTCAAAAAACGCCCATCTCAGCGTTAAGTTAACAGTAGCCCTTTTTGGCCTACTTCTACTATGTGCAGGCCATCCCGCCTCGGCCCAATCCGATCGGCTGCAATGCCGCTGGATCGCCGCCGAAGCCGCCGATACCTCCGCCTGCGACCGCCGCTTCAGCACCTCAGCGCAAGTCTGGTCGAGTAATGCCAGCTGTACCTCAGACGGAAAATCAATTGACGACACGGTCTGCTGCTGTCCAACGGTTGTCACGCAAACTTCTTCCAGTCCAAAGCTTCTCCTCATTGGCTCTGTCGTCGGCTTTTTTGCTATAATTACCATATTGATTCTTGCCCTGCAAAAAAATGATTAAGATTTGTTCACACCTAATCCTCGCCGTCTTCAGCCTGCTTATCATGACCAGTTCTCTCTGGATTGCGCCCGCCCCCGTCCAAGCAGTAGTCAATGGCTGCTGCGAGTATCGTCTCGACCCTAACGCCACTACCAACACTTACGCGCCAATGACGGATACTGACTGCGAAAAAACCGTCAAGATAAAATTCTATCCGGCGTACGTACCGAATAGCGAAACCCCGCCGACAGCCTGTATTGCCCAACCCGATCTCGGTGATTCTACGCCAAAAATTTCCAATCCGCTCGATAATCCAATCCTCTCAGTTGGCATCCCTGGCCTCTCCCTCCGACCCTCGACCTGCACGGCAACCGAGTGCACGACGCCCTGGCTCGGCGACTACATCGGTGGACTTTATAAATACGGCATTACCGCCATCGCCCTCCTCGCCGTTATCGGCCTGATGATTGGCGGCATCCTCTGGACAAGCTCGGCCGGCAATGATGAACGCGTTGGCGACGCCAAGAAATGGATCGGCGGCAGCTTGATGGGCGTGCTTATTTCCCTGACCGCCTATACCGTTCTTAACATCATTAACCCGGCCCTGACAGAGTTGTCGCCGATTAAGGTAAGTACTATTGAAAAAGAAGATCTGGGTCCATATGAAATTGACAGCGAGGTTCCGGGAAATATCACGGACACGGCCGAATGTCCTCCAGGTATTACCGGACTCAATAACTTAACTACTTATTTCACAACCAAAGCCCCTACATTTATATATAGTCAAAGTAATCGTGGAGACTGTGCAAACGGAAAATGTTATTGCGACTGCTCCTGGTTTGCGCTGCACCTCGGTAAGTGCGCCGGATTAAAAACTGCTCCCGGAGAAGGGACATCAGCTGGACTGTTAGCTAATCCTAATAAAAAACCAATCACCAAAGAAGTCTGCAATAGCACTACCATTCTTTCACCTGGTGATATCATCGCCCTGCGAACAACGTGCAAAAAAGACGGCAAAATAGTACCATGTGGCCACGTCCTCACATATATAGGAAATAACCAAGTTATCGAATGTGGTGGCGGATCAACTGCTGGTCTTACGGATAATAATGGCGTAGTAAAGCTAAGTGACTTTAAGAAAAAATGTAATGAATACCTACTAAGTTCCAAAAGAACATCTTACTATATTAAACGGTAATATATCAACCACCGTTACTCATGAAATCCCTCATTATATTTTATGAAAAGTTATAAAGCCTTTTTCTTATTATCCTTTGCCGCAATTCTTTTTAGCTGCTTGCCCGCATTTGCCGAAGAAAACCCCAACATCATGGGTTGCTGCCAATTCAAAGGTACGAATAACGAAACACTCTATAAGAATCTTATTCTAAAGGACTGCGAGCCGCTCCCTGGACGCCAGTTTTCCGCCAACTTCCATGTAAATGCCACAAACGACGGCTGCGAGCCGACCGAACTTGAAAATGTCGGCACCCTCGCTCCAAAAACAACGCCGAGCGAACCGATTGCTACCCCGCTCCTTTCAGTCCTCATCCCCGATCTGACCCTCAAGCCCTCGACCTGCAACGAAACAACCTGCTCTTCGCCCTGGCTCGGCGACTATATCGCCGGACTTTATAAATACGGCGTGGCCGCCATCAGTATCCTCGCCGCCATCGCTCTGATGATTGCTGGCATTATCTGGATAAGCTCGGCCGGCAACAGCGAGCAGATTGGCCAGGCTAAGAAATGGATCAGCGGCAGCCTGATGGCGCTTCTGCTTGTCTATAGTCCCTACGTTCTCCTAAGCCTCATCAACGGCAGCCTGCTGCAGCTCAAACCCATAAAAGTAACATACATCGCCAACCAAAGCCTGGATACGGACGATCCGCTGGTCGGCAGTTTTCAAGCTAAAGCGCTTACCTATCTTCCGGCGACAGTCGTCAACAGCGAACCTGTCGACCAGGCAGTCCCCTACGGCATTAGTAATCCCTTCGCTGGTTTTATTAAAACTGCCCAAGCCGCCTGCAAGTTCATCATTCCGGACGTCAACGAGGCAGTAAATCTTAAAACTACAATCTTCAAAACAAATAACGTGCCACGAATCTTTTGCCCGCACTCCGGCGGCGTCGACGCCATCCCCCGCATTATCGAATCAATTCAGGACGAGGGAGGCGACCAAGGGATGATTACCTACCGTTTCGGCGCCAAGGGAGGCTTGCCCGAATATCAGGACGGTAACGTGGCGCTCGGCAGCAGTGGCGACCACCGCTGCGACCAGGACCCAGAATGCACGGCCATCTTAAAAAAGCTAGGCAAGCAGAATACACCGAATAATTGCAAATATTGCTGTCCGGCCGGGCAGGCCTGTCTCGATTGCTCAGCGTTCACCAATCACGTTCTCTCTTGCGCCGGCCTGCCAATTATTGATAGCAGCACCTCGACCATGAACAGCTGCGGCGAAGCTATTAAAACACTCGACAAGGAAGCGGCTAAAGTAAATGGCAAGGCTTTAGTGCCAGGTGACCTTCTTGTTATGAGCGGACACGTCATCATGTACATCGGCAATGGATATACGGCCGAATCCACCCCTGGTGGCAACGCCGATACTGGCCGACGGCCTGGCAAAGGAATGGTTGTTAAGCTCCTTGTCGATACCTCGTATGATAAATTCCTTAATGTCATCCGCAGCTCTGAAGCGGGTGGCACGCTGGTCGGACGCTGCGCGACGACTGACCAGAGTTGTATGCAAAATAGAGACTGCTGCGGCAGCAATCTGTGCGACAGCTGGAGTCCGTTGGAACGTGGCGTCTGTCGAACCTGTGTACGTCAATTAAACTGGAACTGCAGCGTAGACCGCGACTGCTGCGGCTACGACGTCGGTATGAAATGCCGGGCCCAATACTGGCAGGAAGGCGAGGCAGGTCCCGCCGGCGAATTTGCCGGTATGAAATGTATCCCGGATTTTTAGAAAAAAAATGTGGAATACCGAGGTACTCCACATGTCACCAAAAATCAATTTTTATATTTTCTCCGGTGACGGTAACTTGTTTCGACTTCCCATTGCATACAATGAGATAGGTCCCCTGGGGAACCGCAACTACATCACATGTGCGACGGTTTAGTCGAATAAGATTCTGCATCTGATCGGCAGTTACTCTATACACAAGGTGTTGTTCAGGGTTCAGCGAGTATACCGATATATCATGTGTGTTATCAAAGATACCTCTGATATACCCACCACTAATGTAACTGGCGCTAAAAACCGGCCCGATATGCATGAAGCTTCCGCTGATCGGTGCGTCCGTATCATTCGCGGTTTGCGCGAAAGAAATCGGCGCCTGCAAGAACCACAGGCATGTTATAATGAACGTAATTGCTCTCAATTTCTTCCTTTTTTTCTTAATAAAATGAACTGCTTTATTTTAATAATTATAGCATATTTATAGTAAAAAGTCAATATCATGCCCAATCCTAAGAAAATAAGCCTTGTATTAGCCAAAATACTGCTTGCGGCCCTGCTCGCTTTTGCCGTCTTTCAGCTTTCCGTTCCAGAAGGCGCGTATTGGACTCGCTTTAAGCTTTATCGCCTCCTCCTGACAAAACCGCTCGAGGAAATTCGCTCCGACTACGCTGACCGAAGCTGCTCACAATTCTCTGCTAGCGAAAAAGAAGCGGGCTACTACGAAGCATTCGTCACCGGCTACTGCAAACCGAAACCAGCCGAATTCGAAAATCGCCAGGCCTTTCTCTGTTCCGTTGCCCTCAACTGCTCCTGTCCCAACGGCAAAACCACCGAAGCAAACTGTTCTTCATCTTCGCTAAAATGGCAGGGTTGCCGCGATTTTGACGAGAAGACCCTCCCCTATTGCCACCAAACAGCCTCAACTCTCGAACCGGCCGCCGGCCACCTGGCCGCCGACTGGAAATGTTTTCCGAAAGGCAGCCTGGTGGAAATCGACGGCAAGGAATACACCGTTACCGACAAGGGCGGACTTATTAAGGGACGACGCTTCGATATCTGGTTCGACGACTGCGACGGCGCCACCAACGCCACGGGCATCTACAAGGTCAAGCTACCCCCTTCCCTGACACGACCCTAATGCTATGAGCCATTTCACGCCTTACGCCGAAAACAAGTTTGCCCTGTTGAACGAACATGGCGTTTTTCTGCGCCGCGAGCAGGTCGAAAGCGCGCTGGCGACGCCAGATGAAGTTGGCAAGATCGGAAGATTTCTCACCGCCCGCAAAGACGGCGTCAAAGTCGTCTATCAGAAGCAAGGCGGGCTTGTTAAAGTCATTACGTTTTATCCAGCCTAATTGTTCCTATGCAGTACGATGCCGAGGCAAACATTCTCTGCTGGCAGCTCGGGCGCGGGAAAATTACCCGGGTAGCGGAGTTGGGAAATTTTCTTGTCCATCTCTCCTCGGCGGGAAAACCCATCCTCATAGAAATTCTCGATGCCTCGCGCTTTAAAACCAAGCTCGGCCAGCTGGAAACCATCAAACAGATTAGCCAGGCCTTTAACAACTAGAACGTAGAGGGTAAAAAAATCCCCGGTTATGGAGATTTTTTTATCCACTTATATTTCAATAATCTCTAGACGCTTGAGACAGCCGGGAGCGCCGATACATGAGACGCTTCAAATTTAGAAATGACGCCGTTTTTAGTCAAAATACCAAGTAACCCACCAAACTTATTCTCCATTGAACCTAGCCTTATGTCCATTTTATCAAGCCTTATGTCCATTTTATCAAGCCTTATCTCAATCTTTTCAATCCTTGCTTCAATTTTATCAAACCTTATCTCTATCTTGTCAAACCGCTCATTAATACTATCCTGCATGATTAAAAAAGCGTTATTAACGCTTTCCAGCACATCTGTCAGGGTCGGTTCAGCTGCCATAGCATTGTCCATTTAATAATAATGGAGGGTAAAAATATAATAGCAAAAAATATCAGTCCAAACAATATCAAAAATCGCTTCTAATCTAAGCAAAAAATATTTTGAATACAAAGAATCGCGAGCCATAGGGCCCGCGATTCTTTGTACGCACGCAACGCGCTTTTCAGTCAATTACTCCTTCACCGGAAGCTTGAAGCCGGTACCGGCCGGAATCGGACGACCGATAATAACGTTTTCCTTGAGTCCTTCAAGATTATCGATCTTACCGGTAATCGCGGCGTCGATGAGGACCTTAGCCGTCTCCTGGAAGGAGGCAGCTGAGAGGAAGCTATTCGTGGTCAAAGAGGCCTTGGTCATACCCATGAGTAAGAGCTTGCCCGTGGCCGGCTTTTTGCCCTCAGCTTCAGCCTTCGCGTTGAGGCGATCAAAGACCGACTTTTCGATAACTTCACCAACCAGGAAATCAGTCTCGCCGCCTTCCTGAATATAGACGCGGGAGAACATCTGGCGGGCAATGGCCTCAATGTGCTTGTCGTTCAAGGGTTGACCCTGTGAAGAGTAGACATACTGAATTTCCTTGACGATGTAATGCTGGGTTTCCGCTAGTCCGCGCAGCTCGTAGAGATGCTGCAGATCGAGGCTGCCGTCGGAAAGCTGATCGCCGGCCTTGACCGTCGCACCGTCCTTGACCCAGACGTTGAAAGTGCGGGGAATGATATACTCCTTAGCCTTCTCGACCGGGACGACGACCTTAATGTATTTATCTTCCAGCTTAACAATACCGGCGCGTTCGGCTTTGACGGTAACTGCTCCGGCCGTAAAGAGGTCAGCCCCCTTCTTAACCTTCGCGCCGTCTTCAACCAAAACTTCGGCCTTAACTTTGGCTTTCTTTTTCGGCTTGTCTTCGCCGCTGACTTTTTCATCCTTAGCTTCCTGATTCTTATCAGCCAGAACCGCTTCGGCAAAGTAATATTTATCGGTTTCTTCGCCTTCATGGAAAATCTGAACGAGACGGTTCGGCGTGCCGCCGCCTTCGCCCGGCATTTCGCTCACCTTGACCTGTCCGCCAACGTCGGCGATGAAAGCTTTGCGCTTCGGCTGGCGGGCTTCGAAGATTTCTTCAACACGCGGCAGACCCTGCGTAATGTCATCCTGGTCGGCGACACCACCGGTATGGAAGGTACGCATCGTCAGCTGAGTGCCCGGTTCACCGATCGACTGGGCGGCGATAATACCGACCGCCGTGCCGATCTTGACCAGACGGTTATACGCCAGGTCATAGCCATAGCACTTCTGGCAGACACCGCGGTGTAGGCGGCAATGCATCAGGGAACGAACTGAAGCGGTTGGAATATCTTCACCGGCCAACGAATCGGCAATATCTTCGGTAACCAACTCACCCTTCTTGAGAATAGTCTTGCCGGCCGTATTCTTGAGATCGGCAAATAGTGAACGGCCGATAATGCGCTTGATAAGCGGCTTGCCCATTTCATCGCTTTCTTCGCGGGTCATGGTCAATCCTTCGAGAGCATCACAATCTTCATCCATAATCACCACGTCCTGCGCGACGTCGACGAGACGGCGGGTGAGGTAACCGGCGTTAGATGTACGCAAAGCCGTATCGGACAGACCTTTACGGACGCCGTGCGTGGCGATGAAGTATTCGAGAACATCGAAGCCCTTCTTGAAGTTTCCCTTTACAGGCAATTCAATGATCTTACCGGACGGTGAAGTAACCAGTCCTTTCATGCCGAGAATCTGCGTTAGCTGAGCCCAGGTACCGCGGGCACCGGATTCAATGAGCGAATAAACAGGGCCATTCTTATCAAGACCGGTCGTACAGATAGCAGTAACCTCTTCCTTGACCTTGGTCCAGAGTTCAATAACTTTCGAATAGCGTTCGCTCTCGGTCAGAAGGCCTTCGTCAAAGTAATTCTGGATCTCTTCGGCCTTAGCGCTGCCTTCCTTAACGAGCGTCGTAACGC
>CAZFYY010000003.1:34464-43538 GCA_964523425.1 uncultured Gammaproteobacteria bacterium | reverse complement strand
GAAATAAATAAACCAGATGCGGATGAAAACGAGCAGTTTCTCGAAAATGTGAAGGAAGCCATCGTTTTTTTGCGGGAAAAAAGTAATCTTGATACCAAGACAGCAGAGTATGAGGCGAAGTTATCTTTTCTTAACGGTGTGTTTGATATGATTAGCGACGTTGATGAAGAAGAATGGCTCGAAGGCCTCACTCGTCGAGAGTTAGATGTCTATCTGACGTTAGCTCGCCAGAAGCGGGAGGGTTCCTGAGTCGCCATGCTTTAACTAGGGGTTTTAAAATATATCTGATTATAAAAAAAAGAGGCCTTGCGGTCTCTTTGTTGTTTTATACCTTCATCGTATCTGTTTCAGGCTGTTTTCTCGTCGCCTGCGCATCAATTCATCGGGATAACGTATCCCGAACCGATAGAGCCAGACCACTATTATGCCTATCATTTCCACTTTGCGCTTTTCTGCCAGAGTTTTTTCGTCGGCCGGCAGATCGGCGGGGGCCAGGTCGGGCGTCATAGCTCCGTGCATGATACAGGTTCCCTTGTTTTGGCCGCCTTGCAGTATCCATGATTTTTCCGTGCGCGGGACATGATAATCGGAGGTGACAACATGCAGGAAATCGCCAGGCCTGAGAAGCGGACTCGTCATCTCGACATTCTCTATGGTTGTGCGTGATGCGGTTTCGCATACAATGCACTCAGCTGGTATCCCGAGCGTGATAAGATAATTTTTCATGGCGATGGAAACGGCTATGCCTTTCTGCCCGGGTTCAAATAATCCGCCGCTGCAGATGAGGCAACGCAGATTATTCTTATAGGCTAGCCAGATCTGGTACGCTTTGTCGCAGCGCAGCTTGGTGTCCATTTTAAGCTGTTCGCTCCGGTTGCTTTCGCCATGCACTATGATTACTATGCTCAATCTTTCTCCTTTTTTATTTTGAAAAAACGTCGTGATGAGCTAATTTAACCCTTTTTTGCTTTTTTGTCAATGTCAGAGGGTGATTGGTTGCAACGTAGCGGTTTACATTGGAGGCGTTGCTAGACGAGTCACTGCACAGCACAACAGTTGAAAATTCCCTGATAAGCACGTATAGTAAAAGCATGTCCGAAGATCTTCTATCCCGCCTTACGGCCGATCTTAATACCGCTTCTTCAGCCGAAGCGGTTGCGGCGTTATGGCAAAAATACTTAGGCAAGGAAGGGGAGATCAAGAAGCTGCTCAAGGGATTGGGCGAATTAAGCATTGAAGAAAAGCGCCGGCAGGGACCGATTATTCAGGAAATTTCCAAAAAAGCTCAGGCGATGTTTGATGATACGCAGGCTAGCTTATCCGGTGCCGCCTTGTCTGAACGCTTAAAGAAAGACGCCGAAACCTTGTCATTCCACCAGCCGAAGATCGGCCATCTCCATCCGCTGACTGAAACGATTCGCGAGTTGAATGTTTTCTTCGAGCGGCTCGGTTATAGCGTCTACGAAGAACGCGAAATTGAAAGCGACGAGTTTTGTTTTCAGCGCCTGAACGTTCCGGCCGATCATCCGGCGCGCGATATGCAGGATACGATTTATATCCGGGAACCGCATACGCTCTTGCGCACGCAGACTTCTTCGATTGAAGCGCGCCTGCTCGCGACCGAGAAGCCGCCGTTTAAGGTGGTTTGTCCGGGCCGCGTCTATCGCAACGAGAAAGCCAACAAAAGCAATCATTTTATATTTCATCATTATCAAGGAGTAGTTGTTATGCCAGAAGTCAGCCTCAAAGATCTCTTCGGGACTTTTACGGCACTGTTTAAGCATATGTACGGCGACGACGTCGTTATTCGCTTCCGCAGCAAGTATTATCCGGAAGTGGAGCCGGGCGTTGGTCCGGACATGCAATGTTTCAATTGCCGGGGCAAGGGCTGTGGCGTCTGCAAAGGCGTCGGCTGGATTGAAATGGGCGGCGCCGGCCTGATTCATCCCAAGGTCATGACGATGGCCGGACTTGATCCGAAAAAGTGGCGCGGCTTTGCTTTCGGCCTCGGTCTCGACCGCTGGGTCATGGCCAAATACAATATTACCGATATTCGCACACTGCTCGGCGGCAATCTTGCCTATAATCCTCACCACGATGAAACTCGCCTATAGTCACCTCAAAGAATTAGTTCCCAAGCTTAAAGCTACGCCATCTCAGGTGGCTGAGGTTTTGAGTTTGATCGGCTACATGGTCGACGGTACGGAAACTCGTCGACGCAATGGCAAGGCCGATACGGTTTTGAGCGTTGAGCTGCGCCAGAACCGCCCTGATTGCCAGTCGCTCATCGGTTTAGCGCGCGAAGTGGCGGCGTATTACGGTCTGCCGCTGAATCTGCCGAAAATCAAAAAGCTGCCGGCCGGCAAAGCAAATCTGAAGATTACTATAGAAAGCAAGGCGGTGCGCGCCATTCGTGCTATCGAGATTAGCGGCGCTACAAATGGTCCATCGCCAAAATGGTTAGTTGAATGGCTCGGCGTCTATGATATGAAAAGCATCAGCCTGCTCGTCGACCTATCTAATGCCGTCATGCTCCTGACCGGCTACCCGTCGCATATCATCGACGCTGATAAGGTATCGGGCAATCTGCGCTGGAGTGATACGCGCAAGCCCGGAGTCTTTACGACGCTCGATGGCAGCGAGATCGCCTTGAGCGGCAAAGAATTGTTGATTGGCGATGAAAAGCAGCCGGTCGCCTTGGCTGGCATAGTTGGCGGGACGACCGCGGAAATTTCCCATGCCACGACGCACGCAGTTATTGAAATGGCTGTCTATGATCCGTCAGTTATCCGTCGCGATGCTAAGAATTTAAATATAGTTACCGAAGCAGGCATTCGCCTCAGCCGCCGACTGGCAATTCAGGGACTGGACGATGCTTTTGCCTTGCTGGTTGAAATGATTATGAAAAACAGCGGCGCCCAGGCCGTCAGTAAGCCATTTGTTTTCGGCAAGGCGGAAAAGGCGGCCGCAGCCATCTTGTTTGACGCCGCCGCGCCGAGCTCCTATGCCGGCATCGCTATTCCGGAAAAAAAAGGCATCGATATTCTTAAGCGCCTGGGCTGTGCTGTCGTAAAGCATGGCAAGAATTTTAAAGTGACGCCGCCGCTTTTCCGTGAAGACCTAGAATTGCCAGAAGATTTGACCGAAGAGGTCGTCCGCCTCGTCGGCTTTGATAAAATTCCGGCCGATCAGTTGCCAGCTTTGCCGCTGACACGCGATCTGACGCCGGCAACGATTAAGCTCAAGGATTGGTTCCGCGACCGCTTGCGTGCCCTCGGCTATGACGAAGTGTTATCGCAGCCATTAGTCGGCCGTGAAACCAATGCGGCGGCTAATTATATGCCTTGGCAGGCGATCGACACGCAGAATTCCGTCAATGAAGAGTATCCGACGCTGCGCCAGTCGCTGTTGGTTGGTCTGCTCGGCCAGCTGGAGCTGTACCTAAAGAAGGGCGTGAGTGAAATCCGTATTTTTGAGATTGGTAAGATTTTCGGACAAGAGGGTAAGAAGCCAGCGGAATACGATTCAGTGGCGGCGCTGTGGAAAACCGAGAAAAAATCGTTGACTGAATTCCAGGCTGTTATCGAGAACTTACTGATGAGCCTCGGTTTCGACAGTGTCGCTTTTGAAAAGGCGTCGAACATTCCCGCGATCGCCAATCCGCATGCGGTCTGGAGTGTCAAATGCCGGGACATGGAATTAGGGATACTGGCCGCCTTGAAACCCGTCGAAGGTGCGGAGTATTTATATGCCTTTGAAGTCTTTGTAGAGGCCCTGCGCCTGGTCCAGAAGCGGCTGTCAGCCTGTCCTGCCGTGTATGAGCTGACCGGAAAAATCGTCTCGCTTGATGCCAATGTGGAGCTTTCCGGGCCGGTCCTGATTGCCGAAAAAAAGGCAGAAATTGCCTCTAGAATCGACAAAAAAAATCTCTGGGATATTTGCGTAATTGACGAATTCAAACTGTCCCAGGGCATCCGCTATACATTCCGCGTTTCTTATAAGGACCTAAGCGACCAGGCCGCCAAGGAGTTGCACACGACGATTTTTGGATAATTTGCTTCTCTCTTCATGAAACCAGCTTTCATCTTTGATCTCGACGGCACGCTCGTCAATACGCAGCTGCCGTTTCATGCCGCGGCCGAGTGCCGCGTTTTAGCTGCGCTTGGCGTCGATTTGCATCCGGAAGATTTGTCTAAAAAATTTGCCGGCATCCCCACCCGGACGGTCCTGCGAGCGATACTCGAGGCGCAGGGCAAATCCTATGACGATGAAATAATCGAATCATTGGTCAAGGAGAAATGGCGGGATATCGATTTGCTTATCAAGCAATCGGATTTTTCTGAACTTGATTTGCTAGGCAGCTACGTCGCTGAATTGGAAAAGAATGGACATCAATTAGCTATTGCTTCGGCCTCGCCCAACTGGTACGTCGACGAGGTCTGCGCTAAGGCGCCGATTCTCGGCACAGAACGCCATTTAATTGATATTTTTTCTATTCGGGTTTCAGCGGATGAAGTGCCCCGACCGAAGCCAGCGCCGGATGTTTTCCTGGAAGCGGCTCGGCGGCTGGGCGTTGAGCCGGTTGACTGCGTCGCGGTCGGTGATGGTTTATCTGATGTGCGTGGGGGATTGGACGCCGGTATGCGCGTTATATTTATGTCTGCCGAGGAAATGCCAGAACTCTCGGCCGAAGAGCGAAGCCGAGTCCGGCAGTGTCGTAGCGTCAGCGAGGCCGAGCAGGCGTTGACTGAGGCTGCCGCGGCGTGATACAGTAGTGCTTTCCCAAATAATTATATAAAAGGAGACGCTCTTTGAGAACAATAACTAGACGGATTTCTAGTCTGGCGGAATTGAACCGCGAGCTGGGGCGCAATACGATGTGGGCGAATGGCAAGAACATCCGTGTTGACCATTTGCATACCACCTGTGCCGAATCGCCGCGTGATTATGAGAACATTGCCGGTGTGTATGTGACGCGTCCGGAGTATGCCTGGATGGGAGCCTGGATGGCTGTAACATCCCGCGCTAACCTGCAGAAGCGCCATCTGCGTTACTGCCAGCCGCTCGCTGATTACGGTGATCATCTTGGGAAGGTGCAGATTTATTCGCCTCAGGAAGAGATTGACTCATTATTTTGTGCAGAGGCGTATTTATATCTTTTTGATCCGCAGCGCCTATGGACGGATAATAAGATTGATTGCAGCACATTATCGGCCAGGTACAAGACGAATTTCTTGCAGGGCAGAGGATTCGCTCCTGGATTTTTTGAACGTAAAGGCAAACAGCTGCCGACGTTCATATTGCCAACAGGCGAACAGACCGTTGTCACTATTGATGAGTGGCAGGTTGCTCTCGTCAATTTCGGCCGGATTATTCCGGACGTCGAATTAATCATCAAGGCGGAAGCTATTGCCGAGATGAAAGCGCGCGTTGAGCGGGTGGGGGAGCCGATCGGCGACACATATTTGCTCAAGGACTGAGCAGTCAAGCTAACTATAACGGTTAGCTTTTTTTATCCTTTAAGTCAGCCGATAATCTCTATTGACTCTAGGCTGTTTTTATGGCAAAATCTGCTATTGCCCTTTAATAAAATAATTAGACATGAAACCTATCATACGAGAAGGATCCCTTGAGGATCTAAAACTCGCCTATTGGAACAAATTTTACCATGCCTTGCATGATGCCGGCGCAACCCCGGAGCTGATACAAAGAATTGTTGAGAGTCCGGATAATGCCGTGGCTGTACAGCTGGTCACTTTTCTCGCCCAGGAACTTGGTGTTAGCCTGCCTGACCGCCGCTTTGGAGAGCTTGTCAAAGTGTGCAATTTCAAAATAGCGATAGACAGAGATCCGCAGATTCTTGATGCCTATGCGAAATGCCGCCATAGCGGAAAGCTTCTGTATTATCATGACGCTCTCACTGAGGAAAATTTTGCGAACGTCAGTCATCGCCTGGAGAAAGGCAAGCTGTACCAGCTTGAGCTGTTGCCGGTGCTGGAATCAGTTATGCCAGAGGAGGCCTTGAGCCATCTGAAGGCAAAAAAGAGAAAAGTTTTGTTAGTCGGTGCACAGGGACTTGCCTGGCTTGAGCTTATGGAGGGCAAGAAACTAAGGCAGTATAAGCAAATTGCTTCTCTTGATGAAAAGGAAAGGTTGTGCCAGGAAAACGGCCAACGGTATTCTTATCCGACGATGGAGTTTGATCTCGACGGCGATATCGGGTTTGGCGTAGGAAATTTCCAAGATCTGATTAAAGCCGGATATTATATTATTTGTATTTCGGAATGTAGATAAGTATTTCTTGAACCCGAGGCTGATGCTATGCATCGCCGGAGGTTCTTTTTTTATCCAATGATACGATGAGATAGGTCCCGACCCAGGAACCGAGCGCGAGGGGGATGAGGTAAAGATAATTCTGGACGTAGTTAAGTACGCCGAAGGCGATGAGGAAATGCATGAGTGCGCCGGTCGTAGCCGAGGCGAATGGACGGCGTTTGGTGACGGCGATGGTGTAGTAGGCGTACATTCCGTCGATGAAGACATAGGCAACGAAGACGAGGAGGGCGAGCCAGGGGCTGAGCGTTTGCCAGGAGAATGAAAAGGGAAGCATGGAGATATGTTTATTGTTTGCCTTGCCAATTGATTATGAGAGTTTGGTAATCATCAAGTGCTTTTCCGTATATTCCGACCATGAAATGTAAATGTGGCCCGAGTTCGGCCATCCAGCCCGTGTTGCCGCTGTAGCCGATAATCTGCCCCTGGCTAACAGTATCGCCAACTTTGACGAGCGCCCCGTTTTGCTTTAGATGCTCATATTCTGAATACTCGCCATGTTCATGTTTGATTTCGATATAGTTTCCATATTCTTCGAAGCTCTTGTCCGGGCCGCCGGTATTAGAATCTATTTTAATTTCAATGACTACGCCATCCGCCGCCGCTCTGATGGGAGTGCCTTCGGGGATGATAAAATCTACCGAGTTGATGAGTGGGCCGACATGGGCGGGAGAGCGATTGTATGTCATCACCGGATTATATTCTGAATCAATAGGAGGTATGTAGGTATTTTTAGTAGCTTTCATGCTTTTAGTATAACAGGTTGTCAGACTGTTATTAAATGCCCTTTTTGTTATAATGCCCCCATGACCCTCGAAGACGTCAAGAAGCTGGAAATTCCCAAGGAACCCGGCTCCTACCAGTATTATAATGCTAAAGGCGAGCTGATCTACATCGGCAAGGCCGTGGATCTGCGCAGCCGCGTCTGTTCGTACTGGCGAACGAGCGCCAATCATACGCCAGCCAAGGCGCAGATGGTCAAGGAAATCGCTACGATCAGATGGATCACGACCGATAGCGAAATCGAGGCACTCTTACTCGAAGCGAATCTCGTTAAGAAATTCCAGCCGCATTACAACATCGACCTGCGCGATGACAAACGTTTTGCCTACGTCCATATCTCTGTTGAGGACGAGATTCCGGGTATTTTTATGACGCGTACCATTGGCAAGTCCGGTCGTTATTTCGGTCCTTTCGTTAATGGCTTGGCAATCAAGGAAACGCTCAAGGCCCTGCGTAAGATTTGGCCGTACTGCTCGATGAAAAAAATTCAGAAGAAGCCCTGTTTCTATTATCAGATCGGGCGCTGTCTCGGTCCCTGCGGCGGAAAAGTGACGCGCCAGGAATACATGGATTTGGTTATCAAGCCGCTCATACTATTTTTTGAAGGAAAAAAAGACAGTGTGTTACGCGAATGGCGACGCGAGAAGAAAGCCTACGAAAAAGCCGGGAAGCTCGAAGAGGCGGCTCGGGTGGAATATTATTTAATCCAAATGGAGCAGGTATTGGAAAATACCAAGGTCCTTAGCGTATCAGAAAAATACGCGAGCGATACCGTCGAACTGGCCAAGGTCATGGGCTGGCCTAAGGCTCCGGACCGGATTGAGGGCTATGACATTTCCAATAACTTCGGACGCGAGGCAGTAGGCTCGCTCGTCGTCTTCCGCGACGGCGAACCTGATAAGAATCAGTACCGCAAGTTTAAAATCCGCCTGGAAAAAGAAATAACAGACCGTAAGAAAGGGGATGTCTGGATGCTCTTGGAAATGCTGGAACGGCGTTTCGGCAATGATTGGCCCTTGCCTGATCTTATCGTCATCGATGGCGGCAAGGCGCAGGTGAATATGGGCGTGAAGCTCCTGAAGAAACTCAAGCTTGAGATTCCGCTGCTTGGCATAAGCAAAGGCGAAGGTTTGCGTAGCGCTAAGGCACCGGATAAATTATATTTCCCGGGTGAGAGCAAGCCATTAGAACTGCCTTTGGCGTCGCCGGCGCTGCATCTTATTAAGCGCGTCCGCGACGAGGCCCACCGCTTCGCCATTACGTATCATCGCGACCTGCGCAGCCGGAAGTTTTTGGGGCGTCCCTAATATTAAAAGAATATTACGTCTTGGCGCGCGCCGGCGGAAATGCTATAATCAAAAGGCTCTAAAAAATTAGCTTCCATTTTATGACCCAAGAATTTACTCAGGACAATTTCGCCGCCAGCGTCATCGACGCTTCTAATGCTAAGCCGGTTTTGGTCGACTTTTACGCCAGCTGGTGCGGCCCCTGTCAGATTCAGGCACCGATCGTTGATGAGATTTCTGAAACATTGGCTGATAAGGCCGTCGTCGGCAAACTGAATACGGAAAATGCCATGGATATCGCCCGTCAGTACGGCATCATGTCTATTCCTACCCTCCTGATCTTCCGCAATGGCCAGCCAGCCGAGCGCTTTACCGGCGTCCAGGAAAAAGAAACCCTCATGGAAAGTCTGGCTAAGCACGCCGCCTAGTTCGCCGTTCGATCCCTCTTTAAGTAATCATCCCTCCGCTTAAGGTTTGCCATGAATCAGCGGAGAAAACTATGGCTGGCGCTCAGCGCTGCCGCTCTACTTATTGCCTTAACCGCCTCTCTGGCGGTTTTTTGGCGCTCATACCCGGAGCAGCCGCTTTTCGAGCTGAGCGTGCTTGATGTCGGGCAGGGTGATGCCGTCCTCATCGAGGCGCCGGGCGGACAGGTCATGCTTGTCGATGGCG
>CAZFYY010000003.1:10801-34454 GCA_964523425.1 uncultured Gammaproteobacteria bacterium | reverse complement strand
ACCGGACAAGAAAGTGCTGCGCCGATTGGGCGAGGAACTGCCCTTTTGGGAACGGCGCATCGATCTTATCGTCCTGACCCATCCGCACGAGGATCATCTGGCGGGCTTAAATGCGGTTATTGAGCGGTACGAAATCGGCGCCATTATGGTAAGCGGACCAGATGCCGGGAGTTCGAGCTATAAGCACTTTTTGGAAACGATTAAGGCGCGCGGGATTCCTTTACATGTCGTCGAGCAGCCCGAAGAGCTGGCCTTAGGCGAGGTAAAGCTGCATATTCTGTTTCCGCTGAAGAGTCTGAAAGGCAAGCGGCTTTCTAACTTGAATGACAGTTCGATAGTCATGAAAGCGACGTATGGCGAAACGGATGTTCTTTTAACTGGCGACGCGGAAACGCCGATTGAAAAACAGCTCCTGGCTTCGGGCGAAGACTTAACGGCCGATATACTCAAGGCCGGGCATCACGGTTCGGAAACAAGCTCAGGCGAGGAGTTCTTGAAAGCGGTCAAGCCGCAGCTGGCCATTATCAGCTCAGGCGTCGGCAATAGTTATGGCCACCCGTCGCCGCGCATCCTGAAGCGTTACGAACGCCTCGGTATTCCGGTACGGCGGACGGACCTGGAGGGGACGGTGCGTGTGGGGAGTGATGGAAATTATTTTTTCAGTATTAGTCAGTAGATCTGAAATCTTCTCTTGATATTATTGAGAAAGAATGGTAAATTTTTTAATTCCAGAACATTCAAATATTAAAATAAAATGAAAATTAAAACAGGATTACCTCACGAAAATAATGGTGGAACAACTACTGTTATGTTTGCTAAGCCGACGATAAGCCATGGTCTTCGGCCTTTTGTTAGAGTTGAACTCTCTATCATCGCGGTGGCTGTAAGAGAATTCGAACCACTCGTGAGTAAATATAATGTAACCTATTTTCAACCAAATTTAAAAGAAGAACATCAGGCAAAAATTATAGCTTATGCCAAAAAATTGTCAGGTGAACATGTTGCTAAAAAAGGGTATAAGATAATAAACAAAAAGGGCGAAAAGAATGAAGTTGTTAACAGCACCAATGGTATGCGTTGTGTTTTTGAATTAGTAAAAAATTAAGTTTTGGTGTATGTTGTGGGTCCTTCTGAGGTATGGAGGACTCTTTTTGTTTTTTTGCCCGTCTTGCAAAATCGCAGCATTATGATATAGTAGCCGTACTAAACGGCCCTGCGCCCTTATCATTAAGCCCATTATATGGAACTTGAACACCCGAAATTTGAAAAATCTTTTATCATCGTCAAGCCGGACGGCGTGCAGCGTTCGCTCATCGGCGAGATCATCTCCCGCCTGGAACGCACCGGTCTCAAGATCGTCGCCCTGAAGATGGTCAATGCGACTGAGCAGCAGTGCTGGACGCATTACAACAAGGATGAAGCCTGGTTCCTGAAGAAGGGGGCGGGCATCGTTGAAGAGATGCAGAAGCGCGGCCTGACCCCAAATAAGGAAGCGATAGAATACGGTCGTGACATCATCGGTCAGCTCGTTCGTTTCATGACCTCCGGACCGGTCGTTTGCCTCGTTGTTGAAGGCAACCAATCGGTCGCTGTCGTTAAAAAACTGGTTGGCTCCACTGAGCCAGCTACCTCCGATGTTGGTACAATCCGCGGTGACCTGACCCTCGACTCCTACTCGTTGGCGGGTATCGATCAGCGCGCCGTCCGTAATCTGATCCATTGCTCAGACGCTCCGGAAGAAGCGCTGCGCGAAATCCAGATTTGGTTTAGCGAGGCGGAGATCCTTTCTTATAAGCTCGTCCAGGAACAGATTCTTTACGACATCAATCTTGACGGAGCCAAGGAATAAGCAACTGATTCAAGCATAAAACCGTTCGGCAAGTGCCGGGCGGTTTTTTGCTAACCTGCTCGACTTTTTCTTTAGGCAGTTTCATGATACAATAGGGTAATCTCGTTCCTTTTCCTGTCCGGTTCCATATATCCCGCGCAAGTTTTGGCTCAAGACTTCAAAAATTGGCATGTTCTTTCCGCCTACGCCTTGGCGTCGGTTGATGAACGCTAGGGGGTAAATACGCGGTCTCGTTCGTCTCGCCGGATTCGTCTGGCATTTCGGACGTCGCGCGTTTTGTACGGCTTAGGCAGTGCAAAACCTCACTGGAATACGGCCAATACTTGCGTCGGGCCCTGGTGGAGCCAGACAGTAAAAGGATTATCACATTATGTCCTTCCTTCGTTCGTTATTTACTCGCCAGTTTTTCTTTACGCTGCTCCTTGTTGGTTTGCTGGCGCTTTTGGCGTTTCCGCTAACAAAGAGTTTTCGTCAGAAGCGTTCGATTGAGCGGGAGATTAAAGGTCTCGAGGAGCAGGCTTTGGCGCTTGAGCATAAGAACAGCAATCTCAAGAGCGTTATCGAATACATGCAGTCTGATCAGTTTGTTGAAAAGGAAGCGCGCACCAAACTCAATTATCAGAAACCAGGCGAAACGGTAGTTGTGGTAGAGGGCCGGCCCGGTGAAATGCCTGCTACAACTCCGGCATCGCCATTCTTTGATCCGCCGCCGGAACCGACGCAGGCGGCCGTGCCGCAGGCGGTAGTTAATGCGCGGAAATGGGCTGATTATTTTTTTAAGCCCCAAGATAATCCCTAAGGGAAAGAAGTATGAAAAGGATATAAAAAGCCGCTGATTGGTTCAGCGGCTTTTGCGTTCGTTTTAGTAACGATCGCTGGGATATTTCTCATTAATCATATTTTTCACTTCTTCCGGCAACTGCATTCCGACTTTGATTTTGACGCTTGTCTTTTCGTTCACTTTTTTTAAAGCGTTTTCTAGAGAAAGTGAGCAAGTAGGGCCGAAGTTTCGCATGTTCAAAAAGTATTGTTCATCTCTTTGTACAAGATGGCCGAGGCATTGGAAGTCGGCTCCGCCCAGAGTGCTTCGCAGGCGTTTCGTTGCTTCGGGAAGCTTATAGAATTCATCAATTGGCATAAGTAGAACCTCATAATCTTCGAGATTGAGGTTACTGTGCGAAATGCCCTTTACGACGTTGCCCAATGTACTGCCGAGCTCGCATATTTCCTTTACTTCTTTATCGTCTAACTTCTTAATGTTAAGCACCTGGCTATCTCTAATGGTGCCATAGAAATCGCTACCGATTATATCTGCCAGCAATTCAGCGGGAGAGCTCATGCCATTTTTCTTGCCTTCTAAAATGTGCATTTTGTTGCTTGTTTGAATGAAGTAATAGCGATGGTCTAGAATCTCCCAGGCTCTTTTTATTACTATTTCATCAAACGAATGTTCTGTAGGGACATTTCTACTATCAGGCAGAAAACAGATTTCATCTTCGTCGACGCGATAACCGGTTCTAATGAAAAGCTCTGCTTCGCTGGGGATATTTGACCCGTCAAGAATATGCTTATAATTTAGATACGTGACAGGAATGAGATAGGCTGCTATTCCATACAAGAGCAGTGCTTCCCAGTCGCATCTTGGCGTATCGCTGGTTCGGGGCTTCTTAGACATTGCTAAAAGCTCTATGCGGAAGTTTTCTTCTTTTTCTTCTTCCGTAATGTGATCTTGTGCCATGATTTATTTATTTTGTTTTCAAAGGAATAATGAACCATATCAATTTCATTCCGTTTTGTCAACAGAACATCCTTGTCAAAAATGCAATAAAAAAATCCGAAATATCTTTCGGATTGCTTAATGATTGACCAGGCCGTCATCTTTTGTTTCAGCGCTTGGAAGCCGATGGAGAGAGCGAAAACGGGTAAGAAGATGGGCGAGTTTAGCTCCTTCAAATTGTGTTAATTGATGAGTGCTCACCGCTTTCAAGAGAAGCGCTTTTCCTCTTTCTCGGCTGTAAAAAAATGGGCTGACTGTTTTATTCTTAAATTGGATGTAGCCGAACGGCACGTTATCGGTGTGCCGGATGCTAAAAACAAGATGGACGCGCAGTTTGTGGCGTTTTGCCATGATGCCTTCTTTTAAGGTTCGATGAGTGAGCCAAAGAGGGGGATCGAACCCCTGACCTGTGCGTTACGAGTGCACCGCTCTGCCAACTGAGCTACTTTGGCGCGGGAAAAATCTCGCGCTTACCTGCTGATAGTATCAGACCGACCGGATTAGTCAAGGCGGGCCGGGTCGGCGCGACTGCTGAGGCATTTCTTAAATTGCCTAAGTTTAGCCTAATCCAGACCCGTTGCAGACTGTGGTATAATTATATTGTTATGAAGCTTAGCCGTCAAACGCCTGACGCTTTATTTTTTTTGAAACAGAACCATGCGTAAAATTTCTCTTTTCTTTCTTATCGCCAGCTTAAGTATATCGCTGTTTCAGCCGCTTCATGCTAACGCCCAGGAAGAAGCGGGCCGCCTGCTCGAGGTTAGCTTCAGCGAGAGCGGTATAAGCCGCGATCAGTCTATACGTGTTTTTGATAGCTTGGAAATCGGTTTGCCGGCCGGCCGCTTACAGCGAGCGACGCTGGTTTCCGTCAACGAGCTGAGCGCTGCCTCACCGGCGCCCGTCGGTCTTGTCCTTTCGGGGCGGGCGTACCGGATATCAATTCCCACCGAGGCATTTAAGCCGGGGGAATATTACCTCAGCTTCAGGAGCAGCGGCGCGAATGGCTTGAAGCAGGTATACGCTGATGACGGTTCAGGTTGGAAGCCGATGGCGACCACAGAAAATTTCATCCGAGGAACGGTGCATGCCGCCGTTTCATCGGCTGCCGTCACGGTAGCAGTTTTTGAAAATGCTAAGACGCTTGTTAAAGGGCAGGCGAGCTGGTATCGCTACAAGAACGGCTTATTTGCCGCTTCGCCGGATTTCCCGAGCGGAACGCGTTTGCGCGTTATTAATCTGGACAATAAGAAGTTTGTTGACGTGACTGTTAATGACCATGGGCCGAACCGCGCGGCTCATCCGACGCGCGTCGTCGATCTTGACGCAGTTGCTTTTGCGCGCCTGGCGCCGCTCGGACAGGGGACAATCCGGGTAGCTATTGAAAAGTTATCAGCGGCCGTGGCCCCCGCCACTCCGGCGACGCCAGCGGAGCCGCCGGTTTCCGGAGCACTGTCCGTCAAAGCTAAATCCGCTGTCGTCCTCAACAGCGCCGATAAAAAAATACTCTGGTCGCGCAATGCCGATCAGGTAGTGCCGCTGGCCAGTCTGACAAAATTGGTTGCTATCCGAACCTTTCTTGATACGAAGCCTGACTTGAAGAAAGTCGTGGCGTATTCCGTTAAGGACGAGCAGCTTAATTATAAGTATGTCGCTCCGGCGCAGTCCGGCGCGCTTCATTTGAAAGACAAAGATACCGTCACGATAAAAGATTTGGTGTATTCGTCATTAATCGGCTCGACCAATAATACCGTTGAGACATTAGTGCGCGTGTCCGGTCTAACCCGCGATCAATTCATTAAGCAGATGAATAAAAACGTCGCGGCGTGGGGCGCGAAGAAGACGCACTTCGTCGAACCGACCGGCTTGTCGGAAAATAATGTTACGACGGCGAATGAATATGCTATAATATCGAGAGAGGTATTTATGTCGCCGATTATCGCGACAGCAACGACGCAACCGAGCTACTCGTTGAAGACGATTAACACGAAAAAAGCGCACAGCTTTAAGAATACCAACCTGCTGGCTCGTGATGCCGGCGCCGGCCTGCTCGGTTCGAAGACTGGCTTCATCAACGAAGCGGGGAATTGTCTCGTTACCAAGTGGCCGACGGCCAAGGATAAGAATGTTATTGTCGTCGTATTGGGCGCGCCAACCCGCCAGGCCAGTATTGATGACACGGCAGCCCTATTAGCCTTCGCTCGTCAGAACATACAATAGCGCTTGATTTAAACAAGCTTCAACTTCCATGATTCGCCTCGACAATGTTTCGAAAATCTATCACCCGAATATTAAAGCTCTCGATCGGGTTAGTCTTAATATAAAGCCCGGCGAATTCGTTTCGCTCGTTGGACAGTCCGGCACGGGTAAGACGACGCTTGTCCGCTGTATTATAGGCGAAGAGCGTCCGACCGAAGGAAAGATTTCTATCGGCGACTGGGACATCACGCGTATCGGCAAAAGCGAAATTCCTTACTTGCGCCGTCAGGTGGCGGTTATTTTTCAGGATTTCAAGCTGCTGCCTAAAAAAACTCTCGGCGAGAATGTCGCCTTTGCCTTAGAAGTGGCCGGCAAGCCGTCACATAAAATAAAAGAAATAGTGCCCCAGGTCATGAAAATTGTCGGACTCGGCTCGAAGATGAAGCGCTATCCGGGGCAGGTCTCCGGCGGCGAACAGCAGCGCGCCGCTATCGCACGCGCTTTGGTATATCAGCCAAAGGTTCTTTTGGCGGACGAACCGACCGGCAACCTCGACTCCATCAATGCCCAGGAAATTATCGATCTGCTGCTCAAGATTAATGAATTCGGCACCACCGTCGTGCTCGTCACTCATAACCGTGAGATCGTCAATCGTCTTAAGCGCCGTGTCATTACGCTGCACGATGGCCGCGTGATTTCTGACCAGGCAGTCGGCAAATACATTATTTAACCTATGCTTATTTCCCTTGCTCGCACCTTTAAGTTCAGCCTCCAGGATATTTTTCGCAATATCTGGCTGTCGCTTGTCACGGTAATCATTCTGGTTTTAGCGCTCTTTTCAGTTAATATGCTCTTGGCGGTTCAGGTTATTTCGACAGCGGCGATTGACACGGTACGCGATAAGGTCGATGTCAGCTTATACCTGACAGCCGATGCTTCCGAGAGTTCCATTCTCGCCTTACGCGGACGATTGAGCGCTCTGCCGAACGTTCGCGAAGTGGCCTATGTTTCCAAGCAGGACGCCCTGGTTGATTTTCAGGAAAAGCATCAGTCTAATCCGGATGTCATGGATGCCTTGCGCCAGCTTGACGGCAATCCGCTGTCCGCCAGCCTCATCATCCGCCCGGCCGATTTTGAAAAGTACGATGACCTTATCACCAATCTCAATAAGATAAGCGATCCGATTATCGAGGCGCGCAATTTCGATGACCACAAGCTGATGCTGGAAAAAATCAACACGATTACCGCCCGTGTCGGCGAGGCCGGTTTTGCCGTCAGTATTATATTTATTTTCATAACCCTGCTCGTCCTCTATAACACAATCCGCGTAGCCATCTACACGCACCGCCAGGAAATCGGCATTATGCGCCTCGTCGGCGCCTCGAGCTGGTTTATTCGCGCGCCTTTCCTTATTTCTAGTATCATATACACGATTATCGGCATGTTGCTGGTTACTACGCTGTTTTACTTATTCCTCAATCTTCTGCAGCCGTATCTCGAAGCGTTCTTCCTCAACTACGATTTCAATATCATTGCCTACTTCCAGGCAAATTTCTGGCGCTTCTTCCTCATGGAATTCGCCGGCGCCGCTCTCGTCAATGTCGTCGCCAGCTTTGTCGCTGTTCGAAAATATTCTAATGTGTAATTGCTCCATCCTCCCATGCTGACCAACGCCCAGGAAAAATTAATACGTTCGCTCGATTCGAAAAAAGGCCGCCGCGAAGCTGGCCGCTGTTTGGTTGAGGGTGCGAAAAATATTTTGGAATGCGGGGGTTATCTCGATTTTCGTTTTACGCCTGAGGAGACGACTGACTTCGCCTCGCTCGTTGATACGGTAACCCCGCAGCCGGAAGCGGCCGTCGCGCGCATTCCATCGCATAGTCCGGAGGAAATAATGAAAAATGACGTCATTGTTGTTCTCGACGGTGTCCAGGATCCGGGCAATGTCGGTACGATTCTGCGCCTCTGTCTCGGTTTTGATGCATCACTTATTCTTATCGAATCCGCTGACCCTGCCAGTCCGAAAGTCGTCCGTTCGTCGGCCGGTGCTTTTTTTAAAACTCCTTGGCTGGAAATTCCTCGGCCCGGTGCCGAAGAAGCCTTAGCGGGGTATGGGGACTATGCTGTGTACCGCCTAGAAAAAGAAGGAAAGGGTGAGGCACTCTCTTTTACGTCACAAGCTGCCGCTTCATTACCGAAAAAAATGATGATTATTGCCGGCTCGGAAGGGCAGGGGATTAAGCTTAGTATTTCAGGCACCTCGCTGTCCATTCCGCACAATCCGGCCCTGGAATCGCTCAATGTGGCCAACGCCCTGGCTATAATTTTAGCTAGTATTAAATAATAATACCCTTTTTCTTTCGTGATCTATTGATTTATATACCTAAATGTGCTATAATATATATAAGAGAGAAACATTAAAAATTTTAAATAATAACATAAAAAGGGGGACAATTGTTCCAAATTGCAAAAAACACTACGGCCTATAAGCCCTTGGCTTGCTACATACCTCGGGATCAGAAAGCGCTTGAGCTGCAGATGTTTTCCAGTCGATGCTCAGATTTGCGCTATCAGCTCGAACAGTTTCGTAAAGAATCAGTTCACCCTGAGGCCCTGGATAATAATCCGTACTATCTTCACCTCGAGTGGCTCCTGGAAAGAGGGGAAGACCGGATATGCGTTGTTGCCTGCCCGCATTGCAGTAAAAAGCCAGTCGCTTTTTTCCGCAGCGGCACGGTTTATGGAGGAACGCAAAAATTTTTTATGCAGAATCACAATTTTATATATTGTGAAGATTGCGTAAAAACAGTGGCTCCCCAAGGAGAATGGATTTATCCTTTTAAGTTTAGCGTCATTCGTTCATTGTACAGAAAGTATGAACGAAACTTTTTAAAGGAGATAATTCCCTTGTTCAAATACGTTTTTGGACTCAAGCCTCGGCTTACAAAAGAAGAGGCATTTGAGTTCTTTTTCAAAGAGCCTATTACGCTCGTTAATCGCGAAAAGCCCCAGACAATCTGGACGGAGCCGATTCCGAGTAATGGGAAAGGGAAAAAGAAGTATGAGGAAGCAACAATTCCTCTGTCATTCGAATAGTATAAATCATTATGTTGGTACGCCTCTCGGATATTTTCGGGAGGCTTTTTTATACCTTTGACAATTTCCGAGTTAGCCGCTAGATTTGTATAAGAACATTCAAAAAACAATAAAATGATTAAACAAGACCTAAAAAGCAGAAACCAATTTCTGGAGTACTCTTTAAGGATTTCACTGACAAATATTGTCGGATTAATTGATAAATTTGGTGATGATACATACTGTTTCATTCACCGCCTCCTGCAAGACAGCCCAGATTTGCTCCTTCATGAAGAAAATACTCCCCAGGGAGATCCACGAGCTAGCATTACCGGCAGAATACGCTCGTTGCCACCCTTAAATGAATTTAAAGAATGTATTTTAAATTTTTTCCATGACGAGGGCTATGTGGCTGACTCCTTTGCTAACACTGATGTTTTCAAGAGTCATCTTAGCCTCAATTGTCAGCAACCTACTATGCCGACTGGCGCGGTAAATTTTTTTTGGGGAAAGATGAAAAAGGAAGATGAAGTAGTATATTTTTCATTTCTTCTAGGAGAACTGAAGAAGGAAGACGTTGAGGTTTTTGCCCGATTGCCTCGTTGTTTTGACCAAGGCATCCAGGCTGGGTGTTTTCTGCTCTGCGAAATGTATGCCAGACAGGAAGAATAAACTCTATGCTAGCCGTACCGCACGGCTAGTTTTTTTATCTCAGCCTGACAAAAAAACGCCCCCGCAAGGGAGCGTTTTTTAGTTCCGGGGGATTACCAGCGGCTTCCGCCGTTGTTGAATCCGCCGTTGCCGCCTTCGCGGCGAGGAGGACGTTCGGTCATCGGACGAGCTTCAGAAACGGACAACTGGCGTCCGTCGAGCTCTTTTCCGTTGAGCATGTCGATAGCGGCTGCCGCTTCTTCTTCAGTGGACATTTCGACGAATCCGAAGCCTTTTGAGCGTCCGGTCATGCGGTCCATGATGATGGTAGCGGAAGTCACGTTACCGGCCTGCGAGAAGAAATCCCGCAATGCGTCGTCGTTGGAATTGTAAGAAATTCCGCCGACGTATAGTTTCTTTGCCATACTGACGTGTCTCTAATAGAATAAGGTTGTAAGTCGACTTGTCCCGCCTGGGGCGGGCCTGTTCATACTTCGTTTTAGAGACCTTACGGCACTCGCAACTAGCGTAAGAAACACTTACAATCCCTTACAGGATACCAAGGGCATTTTGGGAAGTCAAGCTTGACTGGTGGCGACGGAGCATGGTTAAATACGGCTATAAATTGCTCTTTTAAACTCTTTCAGAAAGGAAAATAATATGCCTTATTCCGTCTTGGTGGCTAGCCATCTCATTCTGGCCATGATGTATCTTGGCCTATGGCGCTGGCCCGCCGGCTCGTCTAATCGCAGTAGGCTTAGACTGCTTCGTATCGGCGGCAGCGCCATCTGTGGCTTTGCAGTAACGCTTTCGTTCATAAGCGCAGAAAGCATTGCCTGGGCACCGCTCCTGGGATTAACCGTTTACTATATTGCTGTTTCGGTATATTTCCGACGGTATCGCCGTTATGTCAAAGATATCATCGCGGTGAGCGGCGGACAGGTTTGTCTTGTCCCGGGTACTGTCTGGGTGAGTCCTGGACAGCAATGGTTCTATTATTCCGATCCGTCTTTCGCGGTTATCTTGAACTATGGAGAGGATTTTGTCGTTCCCGAAGTGCGGGCGATGCATCTTTGGATACAGTTCTCTCAGACAGCAATTGCTCGGATATATGAAAGCTTTGCTCAGGTCAACTATGCGCTACCGAGCGGCAGTACTATTGCTCTCGACAAAGAACATGAAAGGATCATGCGCGCTCGCGTGCGTGCTGCTCTAAAACAGGACAATCGCGCCGCCGGCTTTGCGAGCGGCAATTTTCAGGCTATTCACGAAGCGACATCGGCCGTCACTAAGGTTTTAGAAGATTTTTTCGGTTTCCAGGCCGAGTTTCGCATTACCGATATCGTGGAAAAAAGGTACCCGGTTGACGAAGAGCTGGAGCCTGATGACAGCTTGTATGAAAGCGCTGAAGCTAAAAAATATTAAAATGTTTTGACGCATAAGGCGGACCAATGGTCCGCCTTATTTTTTTTATTCTCTTCTTCCGGCTGAGAGATCTAGCGCTTATAATTCTGTTCAGCTTGTTCCCAGTTGAGGAGGTTCCAGAAAGCTAACGTGTATTCGGGACGGCGATTCTGGTATTTGAGATAATAGGCATGCTCCCAGACGTCGAGGCCGAGGATGGGACGCCGGCCCTGCATGAGCGGGTTGTCCTGGTTAGGCAGGCCATGGCACAGGAGGGCGCCATTCTCGTCAGCACTCAGCCAGGCCCAGCCGCTTCCGAAAACGCCGCCGGCCGTTTCGTTAAACTTTTCCTGAAAGGCTTCAAAGCTGCCGAATTGTTCGGTGATGGCATCGGCCAGCGGGCCGGCTGGGAGAGCGTGATCGCTTAGCTTGAGGAGTGGCCAGAAAAATGAATGGTTGAAATGTCCGCCGCCATGATTGCGGACGGCAGCGCGGATGTCTTCCGGTATCGCGTCGAGATTACTGATCAGCTCGCTGACGGTCTTATCGCCGAGCTCGGGGTGTTTTTCAATCGCGGCGTTGAGCTTGTCGACGTAGGTCTGATGGTGCTTGGAATGGTGCAGTTCCATGGTCCGGGCGTCGATATACGGCTCCAGGGCGTCATAGGAATAGGGGAGGGCGGGGAGAGTATGCATGGTCATAAACTATATATTTATTGATGTGTTTAGTATAGCATTAATATTTTACTAGGAACATTAAAGTCTAATACGGCGAGCTGGTATCATTTGACAAAAATTGATAGATATGATATAAAATGAAAAAGGAGAAAACGTAATGAAAGGAAAAAATAATTTGGTACTTTTAAAACAATACAGAATAACAGAACAAGAACTTCTTGATTTTAACCCGGATATCAAAGGGTGTTACAAGTGGCTCTCGGGCATCGATTATGATTTCAATGGAATATTCATTCCGGAGACACAAGAGTATATTGCTCTTCGCTTAAGGGAAGGAATATTGCTCGATGAGGAAGATCATAAACGAGGTATTGACTTTGCAAGCTATCGTAAGGAGAATGTTTCTTTCATAGAAACTCTTATACGGGCGCTCAAAATCGATAAAGTGCTGATTTATAATGAGAGACCAGAACTTGAGGGAGATGAAATTTTTGTTAGAAGGGAGCCGGAAGTATCTCTTAAAACTCTTCTTGAGCGGCTTAATTATCAAAAAAAGAGGAGAGTGGTTCAGAGAAACGCTTTTGAGTATTATGTTAAGTATTTTGGGCCTCATCATTGGGAGCAAGCGTGGAGCTTTCCTTCCCTTAGGCCTACATTTGAACTCTTATCCTGTGTTTCTTAAGCGGTTTGTTTGTAAGCGCATCTTTCGAGATGTGCTTTTTTATTTGAAATCTAAGTGTACATAGGCTATACTCGCGTTATGCTAAAAAAGCCTAAAAAACGAGTAGTGGTCGGTCTCAGCGGCGGCGTCGATTCATCGGTCGCCGCGGCTCTGCTATGCCAAAAAGGGTATGAAGTCATTGGCGTGTTCATGAAGAACTGGAGTGAAAACGTCGGTGATTTCTGCTGCTCCTGGTCCGAGGACCTCGAGGATGCCCGGCGCGTCGCCCAGTTGCTTGGCATCCGCTTTTACGTCTGGAACTTTGAGAAAGAGTATCGCGAGCGAGTCATCGGCTATTTTTACGATGAGTACGCCGCCGGCCGCACGCCCAATCCGGATGTCATGTGCAATAAGGAAATCAAGTTCAAGCTATTCCTGGAAAAAGCGCTGCGCTTCGGAGCGGATTTTGTCGCAACCGGACATTACGCCCGCGTGAAAGAGCAGGCAGGGGAGTATCGGCTGCTGAAGGGAAAAGATTCGAACAAGGACCAAAGTTATTTCCTTAATACGCTCGGACAGGCGGAGCTGAGTAAGGCGCTGTTTCCGGTTGGTGATTATAAGAAGCCGGCAATTCGCGCGCTCGCCAAGAAATTCCAGCTGCCGACCTTTGCGAAAAAAGATTCACAGGGTATATGTTTTATCGGCGAAGTGGACATCAAGACTCTGCTTAAACAGCGTCTTAAGCCGAAGCCAGGTAATATTATTGATCCGGCCGGCCATGTAATCGGCCAGCATGATGGCCTGCCGTTTTATACCATCGGGCAGCGCGGCGGTCTCGAGATACAAGGACCGGGACCGTATTACGTCGTCGGTAAGGACAAGAAAAAGAATACAGTCACTGCCAGTAATGATCCGGAGGATGTGTTGCTCTGGCGTAGTGAATGCTTAGTGAGTCCGGTGCACTGGACCAGAACGCCGGCGCCGGAGGGAGAAATCGAGGTGACGATCCGTTATCGTCATGCCCCAGTCAAAGCGGTTATCGGTTATCAGGGCAATGATTTACGCGTCCATTTCGCCGAGCCGCAGCGCGCCATCACGCCGGGGCAGTCAGCTGTTTTTTATAAAGGGGAAGAGTTGCTGGGCGGAGGAGTGATCGATGAGATTAAGTAAGGTGAGCCGCAGCTTGTTGTCTATATCTAAATACCTGAAAAGCCTCGTCACAATGACGAGGCTTTTAGAGAGGCGGTAGTGAATGATTAGATTACCTTCTGTCCGCGGATGAGGCGGATGAGGATAGCGATAATCGCAATCACGAGCAGCACGTGGATAAAGCCGCCGATGGTAAATTTTGTCACCAGGCCGAGAAGCCAGAGGATGAGCAAGACGACAGCAATTGTATACAGCATAAGGGCTCATTAATGAATAAATGGGATTCATAGTAATGATACGTCCTGGCTGGTGAACCGTTACAGTTGGGTCGGAGACTGGAAACTTATCTCTAATACGGTATACTTAAGACATATGAACCTATGGGGAAAGGAGGTGACCTATGAATAATCGATTATTGGGCCTATTGTTAGGGGCGATCCATTTTGTGCTCGGCATCGTCGAGGTTTTCCTGAGCGTGCGTTTCTTGCTGAAGATTTTTGGCGCAAACCCGGCTAATGCTTTTACGGCTTTCGTGTATGAATCGACGACGCCGCTGCTTGATCCGTTCCGTAACATATTCCCGACTCAGACGTTTCATGGACACTACGTCCTGGAATTCTCGACGCTTTTTGCCGTCATCATTTACGCCTTAGCCGCGTACCTATTGGCCGAGCTGGCCAGCTGGATTGGACGGGATATCAAAGATTAATTAATTCGGCCAGCGTCGCAACTCTATGACTAAACACTCCGTCAAGGGGCCGCTTTTTGTTTTTGCTTCGGCGCTTCTTTTTGGCAGCTACGGGGTCTGGGCAGTTTTGCTCGGTTCCGGTTTCGGCGTATTCTTTCAGGGCTATGTCCGATCTTTTCTTGTTTTGTTGATCTTAGTGCCGATTGCCGTTTTTAGAAAAGCGTGGAAGCCTTTAGACAGGGGTGATTGGCGGGCCTACGCCTGGTGCTGTGGTTTTGGCGTTTTTACGCAAGCGCCGCTGTATTACGCATTTCAGCATTCCGGAGTCGGTATCTCAAGCCTGATGTTCTTCTCGGCACTTCTGATTACCTCTTATATTGTCGGTTTCGCCATGATGAAAGAACGGGCTACGACTGTGAAAGTAGTCTCTCTTTTTTTGGCGATCGCCGGGCTGGCCTTCACCTTTTTTAAATCGGTTGAGATTTATTCATTGGCCGCATTACTGTTAGCGGCACTTAATGGCGTGGCAAGCGGCGGGGAAGTGGCCACGACCAAACTCGTTCCGAAAAAGTTTTCTGCCCTGCAGACCTCAATTTTGATTTGGGGCTCAATATTTGTTACGCACCTGATCGCGTCTTTTATAGCCGGCGAGACACAGGTAGTTCCGGCCTTGGATATTCACTGGCTGGCCATGCTCGGCTTTACAGCCGCCGGCTTACTGGCCTTTTGGCTGGTGATTGAGGGTTTTAAATATGTTGAGGCGTCAATCGGCGGGCTAATCGGTCTCTTGGAAGTAGTGGCGGCAATTGCTTTTGGCGTGCTGGTCTTTCATGAGCGCATCACCTGGCCAATACTTATCGGATCGTTACTTATCATTGCCGCCGCGGCGCTGCCGTATATCAAAAGAAAAGGAGGCGTTGCCTGAGCCGACCGCCCTCTGACACTGAGCGATAAAAAAACAAGCGCCCTTTGGCGCTTGTTTTTATAGATAGTCTAAATATCCAAATTCTCCACTTTCTTCGCATGCGTCTGAATGAAATGCTTGCGGGGAGCGACGTCGCCGCCCATCAGCATGTCGAACGTTTCGGAGGCGAGAGCCGCGTCTGTCACGGTAACGCGTTTCATAAGGCGCTGCTTCGGATCCATGGTTGTTTCCCAGAGCTGCTCAGGGTTCATTTCACCGAGACCCTTGTAGCGCTGGATGGAAATTTTTCCGGCTTTGGCTTTGGGGCTCTCTTCTTCGGTGTTGGCGTCAGCAGAGGAATCTTCACCATCTTCCGGCGTTTCCACAACCTCGGCAACCTCAGTTGCCGGCAGCCCCTTAGTTAGTTCGGCTAGAATCTCGGCCTTCTCTTCGTCGGAATAGGCATAGCGAACGGCGGAGCCTTTCTTAACCTGATACAACGGCGGCTGGGCGATATATAGATAGCCGTCTTTGACGAGGTCGGTAAAGTGGCGGAAGAAGAGGGTGAGAAGCAGCGTGCGGATGTGGGCACCATCGACGTCGGCGTCGGTCATGATGATGATGCGGTGGTAACGGAGCTTTGTAATATCAAATTGGTCATCGATGTTTGTGCCGAGGGCGATGACCAAGTTTTTAATTTCGTTGTTAGCCAGCATCTTGTCGAGGCGGGCGCGTTCGACGTTGAGGATTTTTCCGCGCAAGGGGAGTATGGCTTGGAAGCCGCGGTCGCGGCCCTGTTTGGCGGAGCCGCCGGCGGAGTCACCCTCGACGATATATAGTTCGCATTCTTCCGGATGCCGGCTGGAACAGTCGGCCAGTTTTCCGGGCAGGGTCATGCCTTCGAGGGCGCCTTTGCGCAGGATGTTGGCGCGGGCGCTGCGGGCGGCCAGGCGAGCCAGAGCTGACAGGGCGCACTTGGCGACAATCGCTTCGGCTTCGCGGGGATGTTCTTCGAGATAGGTATTAAAGGCTTCGCCCATGACCTGTTCGACATATGTCTTCATTTCGGCATTGCCGAGCTTGTCCTTGGTCTGGCCTTCGAACTGCGGATCGCCGAGCTTGACGCTGATAATGGCGGTTAAGCCTTCGCGGACGTCTTCGCCGGTAAGGTTTTCATCCTTTTCTTTAAGAAGATTCTTGGCGCGGGCATAGGTATTGAGGGTGCGGGTCAGGGCCGTACGGAAACCGACAAGGTGCGTACCGCCGCCGGCGTTGATGATGTTGTTGGCATAGGCCTGGACGTTTTCGTTAAAGCCGTCGTTATACTGCAGCGCGACTTCGATGCGGCAGTTATTGATTTCCTTATCAACATAAAAAATCGTTTCGTTCTTGACGCTGTTATTGCGGTGTAGTGCCTTGACGTAGGTTTTGATACCGCCTTCGAAGTAGAAGGTAAACGATTTAGGTGAGTGGCCTTCGCGCTGGTCGTGGAGATGAAGGGTGATGCCCTTGTTTAAATAGGCCTGCTGGCGCTGCCGGTCAAGAATCTTTCCCCAATTGAACTCAACGTCAGGGAAGATGGATGGATCAGGCTTAAACGTAATAATCGTGCCATGCTTTTTAGTTGTGCCGACGGCGGAAACTTTTTTCACTGGAACGCCGACTTTGTATTCCTGCATCCAGATTTTTCCTTCCTTGTGAACTTCCGCTTTCATGTAGGTGCTCAGCGCGTTGACGACGCTGGCGCCGACGCCGTGCAGACCGCCGGAGACTTTATAGCCGCCGCCGCCGAATTTTCCGCCGGCATGCAGGGTGGTCATGATTGTTTCCAGGGCCGAGACTTTAGTAGTCTTATGCATGTCGACTGGAATACCGCGTCCGTTGTCTTCGACCGAAACCATGCCATTTGGCAGAAGGGTGGTGGTAATTTCGTCAGCAAAGCCGGCCATGGCTTCGTCGATGGAGTTGTCGACGATTTCCTTAATCAGGTGATGGAGTCCTTCGGTCGAGGTTGAACCGATGTACATTCCGGGACGCTTGCGCACTGGATCAAGTCCTTCGAGGACGGTGATCGAATCGGCGCTGTAGGTATCGACCGGTTTTTTGTTCTTGTCTGGCATGGGAGTAGTGGTTTAAAAAGGCCCCGTCAGGAGGCGTATTGTATAGGGAAATTCTAGCATTTCGCCGGTGGATTGTCGAGGCTGTCCCTGATTGTCATTCTTGTTCCCACTCCATTCAGGATTTTTCATAATATGCTATACTTAAGCCATATTTATGTTTATTGATCACACCCCCTCTATCCAGTCGACCCCGCCGGCAGCCGAGTCAACGCCACTGCCAGTAAGCCTGCCGTGGTGGAAGCGTCGACGTACGATTATCCTGGCAGCCAGCATTTTTGGGCTGGTAATTGTTGCAGCGGCCCTGTGGTTTTTCATGTTCCGTCAGCATCCGGCGGCTCCGGTTAAAAAACAGCCTGACCCGGCACAAAGTATTCTTCCTGGAAATCTTCAGCCCAGCAAAAACGATACGGAGGGGAATGGCGGTGTTGAGGATTTTAAAGGAGAAAATATTACCTTCGGTTCTTTCTATAAGCCGCTTGATAAGGAATTGTCTATTAAACTCAAGGCGGTTTCTTTGCCTCTAAATGCCAAGCGTGATATCTCTAATTTTTACGAAGTTTCACGCAAGGTCAGTCTCGATGCGGCAGTTAGTTCTTTGAATGCTAACGGCTTTGCCTTAACCGACATGCCTTTTCCTGAAACTAAGACTGATTTCTTTGGAACATACGCTCAGTTGGGAAAAAATGGCGTTCCTTTGCTTATCAGCTCTGATTTTCTGGCTTATTATTATCAGAACTCCCTGAAAGAAATTTATAAGGACTTGGAAGCGTCATATTTTTATGACAGCGTCTGGAAGGTGAATAAGCAGCTCTTTGATGCAGCGAATAGCCGTTATCAGGAGCGACGGCAGAAACTGGGCGTTAGTAATGATCCGCTGCTTGAAGCGGAGCGGCTCGAGGCGAGTTATGCGGCCGTAGCCCTGACCTTGCTCGCGCCGACGGCTGACCAGCGCACCGCCACAGAAGACCTCAATGATGCTACCCGCTTCAAACCGAGCGAAGCCCAGCGTTATCAGTTTACCGTGCCGTCTTACCTGGCAGACGACGTCGCCAAGGAAGTGGCGTTGATTCGTAGCGCAAAACAGACAGCAAAGTCGCCGCTATTTTTGTATGCCCGCGACTATACCGTCTTCCGAACTCCGGCTGAATACGCTTCTTCGGCCCAGCTTAAAAACTTTTACGCCGCCAAGATCTGGCAATCAACCCTTTTTCCTCTTTCGTACCGTTCAGCCGCCTGTGCCGACTGTCTGCTTGATAAGGATGATTGGACGATTGATCAAACCGCTGCTTTTTTGCTAGCGGCTGATATGGGCTCGAGCCAGTCTTTGCGAAATGAGTGGGCGCGGATATATAAGGTGATGGGTTACTTTAACGGCTTGCGCCGCGATTTGACTTACCTTGATTATGAAGCGGTTCGGGCCGAGTCGTTCCCGGGAAAATCAGTTGAAGAAATTTTTTCTACCAATGCTTTTGCTAGTTTAGAGGAAATGGTTAAAAAGCTGGCCGCTTTGGACTTTCCCCCGGCCGAAGGCGGCGTCGACCGTTCGATAGCTGCTCAGAAAAAAGACATCGGCCTGCGACTGCTCCAAACGTCCTTCTCGCCTGAACCCTATCTCTATAGTCGCCTAACCTTCTCGGCTGTTGGAAATCATAATAAGCCAGATTATGATCGGAGCCGCGGCCAGTACCTAAGCGCGTGCGTGAACCAGAAAGACAAAACGACGTATCGCTGTAAAGGCATTGGTTTTGATATTCTCGCGGGCGCAGTTTCCCTTACGCCGGCCTCCGTGTTCATCAGTGACAATCTTAATTATCGGGGGTATGCTTCGGCGCGCGCGGCCCTTGCCCGGGAGCTTGGCTCTTTTACGGTTGATGCCTGGCACTCAACGGCCTTTTGGACTTCTTTGGATATCACTCGTTCTTTGCTGAAAGAGGCCCTGCCGGCCCTGCCGTATGCCCGCACCAAATCCTGGGAGGACCGCCAATTGCAGCTTGGCTTATCGTTCATGACTTCCGTCAGCCTGCCGCTCGACCAGTGGGAATCAAACCGCTCCACAGCTACTAATCAGCTCGGTTCGGCGCAAAATGCCGAGCCGTTAGCCTATGTCGAGCCCGGTCAGGCTCTTATTGACGAACTGAACGCGAATACCGATATGCTCTTTAAGACGTTGGTTGCTTTGGGAGTTGTTAAGAATGACGATATTCCCTTTAGCGAGTTGAAGGCTACCCTAAGCGGCGTTCGTGATTTGTCCCGTAAAGAATTATCGGGCGAAGCGCTCAGCGCCGATGATGCCCGTTTCTTGGCAGACTTGGCCTTCAGCCACACGCTTGGCAAGGCAGGTCCGAAAAATACTACCATTGCTTTTACGGAACCAGGCACGAAGCAAGTTCGCACGACGAAGCACTCTATCGCGCCCCTAAAACTTATGTGGCTTGTTTATGAACGCGATGGCCGTAAGGTACTGGCGGCCGGTCCGGTCTTCAGTTATAAAGAAGAATAAAACAGTATGGCATTAAAGAATCCGAAAAAGAACAGCATTGACAGCGAGGTGAGAGATTACCGCGACGAGGATGGGTTGTCTACCAGGCAGCTCGACTGGGGTTTGCGCTTTATCCGTTATCGGAAGACGGCCGTTATATTCCTTATTTGGTTTTTGGCGGGCGCGGGCATAGGTACGCTTGGCTACTCGCTTTATTCTTTTGCTCATTACTTGATAGTCGGCCGGGCACAGGATAAGCAGGTATATGAAGATCTTACCACGCAACCCCTGACATCGAGCGGCCGGTCAACCGATGTGCCGTTGTCATATCCGCAGCCTCTTGTTCTGGTCAATGCCGGCAGTCGGGGAGATATCGTCGTGCCGGTGACCAATCCTAACGTGCGTTCGGTGGCGCGTTTTGACTATCATTTCGTGGTTAACGGTGTTGATACCGTTTCTCGCCGCGATTTTATCTTGCCGGGTGAAATGAAATACCTCAGCGCCCTCGGTCGCGAAATGCCAGCCGGCACGAGCGATGTGAGTTTGGTAATCGAAAATTATTCCTTGCAGCGGATCGACGCCCATACTATTCCTGACTGGAATGCTTATCGGTCTCAGCGTCTTAATTTTGCAATTACTGATACTGTTTTTGTTCCCGGAACGAGTAGCGGTTTAACGGAAAAAGTGAATGTTAATGACATGAGTTTTTCCATCACAAATAACAGCCCCTACGGATACCGCAGTTTGCGCTTGATGCTTATTCTGAAAAGCGGCGGCCAGGTTGTCGCCGCCAACGACTATACCTTGGAAAACTTCCGCTCCGGCGAGAAGCGCTCGCCACGGCTCGGCTGGTCCGGTAATCTGCCGCGTGTCGATAGCATTGAAGTCGTGCCTGATCTTGATCTTCTCGATACGAGCGCGTATCTCAAGTACACCCTGCGTTAATCTGTCATGAAAACTATCATTGCATTCTTACGGCGAATTGACTGGTTCATACTTGGACCAGTTGTTATTCTGCTCTGTTTCAGTCTGGCCGAGATATACAGTATTAGTCTTGGTCAGTCCGGGGCTGATTTGCTGTTTTTTCGCAAGCAGGCCTTTTTCGCCGTAGTGGGACTCGGTGTGTATTTCGTGTTCGCCGCCATCGATTATCACCGTGTCTTCAGTTACTATAATTATCTTTATGCCGCGGCTATTCTCTTTCTTGTTCTTGTGCTGTTATTCGGCGCCACCATCAACGGAACGCGCGGCTGGTTCTATATCTTTGGTTTCGGCATCCAGCCGGTAGAACTCGTCAAGCTCGCATTGCTGGTTGTAGTTGCCCGATATTTTTCCAAATCATCGATTGGCGCTCATCCTATCCGGCATCTGCTTGTCAGCGGGGGATTAGTTGCGCTTTGCATGGGACTGGTCCTTTTGCAGCCCGACTTTGGTTCGGCAGCTCTCCTCTTTTTTATCTGGCTGGCACTCGTGGCGGCAGCCGGTTTTCCAAAAAAATATCTAGCCTATATCGCCATAGCATTGGTAATTGCCCTTGCCTTTGCCTGGCAATTTGTTTTTAAGGATTACCAAAGACAGCGTCTCATTACCTTTATCAAGCCGTCAGCCTCCTCGACCCAGTATAACGTCAAGCAGGCAATTATTGCCGTTGGTGCCGGTGGATTGTATGGCCGGGGACTGGGATTCGGCTCTCAATCCCAGCTTAAATTTCTTCCTGAATCCAATACTGACTTTATTTTCGCGGTTATTGCCGAGGAATTAGGGCTCATTGGCGTTGCGGTGGTCATTGGCTGTTTTGCCGTCTTGCTGTTTCGCCTGGTAGTTGTTTTACCTTCAGTACGCAGCTATTTCGGCTCATTATTCATTGTCGGCGGCGCGGGCTTGATTTTTATCCAAATGTTTATTAATATTGGTATGAATATGGGCATATTGCCGGTTGTCGGCATTCCCTTGCCCTTTGTCAGCTATGGAGGCAGCGCTCTCCTGGCTTATCTGGCCTTGACGGGAATCATGCAGAGTATCGTCAGCCGTTCGACCGCCAAGCGCTAAAACCCTAACTAATTAAGGAAATCTATGTCTGAAAAGATCAATTTGAACGCCATTGTCCGCGAGGGAAAACTGGCTGATACCAAGGACTCTATCGCCGGCGTTGTGTATGGCTCCGGCAGTGAAAATATTTCATTGGCGGTTAAGCGCAATGAATTTGAAGGTGTTTTTGCCACTTCCGGTGAATCTGGTTTGGTTATGCTTAACATCGATGGCAAGGGCGAAGTGCCTGTCATCATCAAAGATTTGCAGTTTGACCCGGTCAAGCATCGTATCATTCACGTCGATTTCTACAAAGTAAACATGAACGAAAAGGTTACGGCGGAAGTATCGCTTAACTTTATCGGCGAAGCGCCGGCCGTTAAGTCTTTCGGTGCCATGGTTGCTACGCATTTCGATACCTTGGAAATCGAATGTCTCCCAGGCGACTTGATGCAGAAGATGGATATTGACGTGTCTCATCTTGAGAACATCGGCGACGCCATTCATGTTTCCGATATCAAGCTTCCGAAGGGCATTACGATCAAAAATGATCCGAGCGAGATCGTCGTCCAGGTTGTTGAGCCGTCCAAGGCTGACGTGATTGCTCCGGTCGCTGCTGCTGAAGCTGTTCCGGCCGAAGGCGCTGCTGCTCCGGCGGCTGACGCTAAGGATGTCAAGCCTGAGGCAAAGAAATAGTCTCACTTCTAAGATCTAAAAAATCCCTCCGTGTGGGGGATTTTTTTGTTACTTATTCTGTCAATTGACAATACTTATAAAGTATGCTATTGTACTAGCGGTTCTTTAAATTTATCATTTATTCATATAGCTCTCTTAGGAATGGCAAAATCGTGTACGTTCGCGCACACTAAAAACCTATCCAGTTTCTAAGACCCCATGCAAAAGGCATGGAAAACCGGCATACCGCTGGTCTGGAGCTTATCCTATGAATAAATTAAATAAATATATCGTGACCTCAGTAGGTTGTACATCAAGAATTGAGTTTTGCTTTAAAAGAAGTTTTGATATTTATGAAGAGGACGACCGTGCTTTTGCCAAGAAACTGCTTTCGATTTTTGAGTATAAAAATCGAGACAGTGGCCGGGTATGTACGGGAGATTATCATGTGGAAAGAATTTCCAAAATTCTCAAAGTCGTCTTGGGCGAAGAAGAGGGTGAGGAAATTTCGGATGTTGTGACTATTAACAGGCTTGATGAGTTTCAAGGAATAAGTAAATATTTTAGAAATAAGCTCAAGGAATTTTGGACAGATGAAAATGAGTTTTGTGAGGATCTTAATAATTATAGGAAGGTGTCTCCACGTGCTGATAGGATTTTAGTAATTCAAGATAATTTAGTGGTTCATTAGTAGGTTGTAAGGGAAGTTGATTTTATCAGCTTCCCTCTTTTTTTATAGAATAATTTTTCCAATTCTTGTTTGACTATTAAGATCTTTGTATAAAGTAGTTTTGTGGTTCTGCCATATCTTGATCAATTCTTGTTTTTGCTTTGGATTTATCTCGCAGAAAAGAGTGATAGGAATAGCGATGTTTTGTCGGCTGAGAATATCTAATTGCTTTGCCAGCTTCCTATATAAATCTAAGCCATCCTTCCCGCCATACAATGCTAGTCGTGGCTCGCGGCCGATTGATTTTTCGTTTTTAATTTCAGCGGCGGTCAGATAGGGGAGATTGGCGGTAATGATTATGTTTGAAAATTTGCCAAGAGAAGAATTGGAATGCAGGAGAGCGGAGAGGAGGTTGCTCTTCATAAACTTGATATTTTTCCGCTCATGTTTCCGGCCATTCTGGCGCGCTACAAAGAGGGCCTCAGGGGAAATATCCAAAGCAATGACCGAAGTGAAATATGGGGCTAGCGTAACAGGTAGGCAGCCGGAGCCGGTGCCAACGTCGATAAGCAGGGTGTCTGGACCGCCTAGATTTTTAGCCAAATCGATAATCAATTCGCTTTCCGGACGGGGGACAAGCACGTCAGGCG
>CAZFYY010000003.1:0-10791 GCA_964523425.1 uncultured Gammaproteobacteria bacterium | reverse complement strand
GCCGGAGCCGGTACCGATGTCAATCAAAAGGCTTTCCTCGCCGCTCGAATTTTCTTTCACTAAATCCTTCACAAGATAAACGATCAATTCGCTTTCCGGACGGGGGACGAGCACGCCGGGCGTAACGATGAAATCAAGGCCATAGAATTCCTTATGGCCGAGCAGGTAGGCGACGGGATGATGTTTTAGGCGCTTTTGTACTAGTTCGGAAAATAGCTTATTCTGCCGAGCGGTCAGGGAAAGTTCAGGCCGGGTTAAGAGAAAGGAACGCTCCTTCTTTAGGACATGGGCCAGGAGCAATTCCGCATCAAGCCAAGCCGACGGGAAGCCGGCCTTGCTAAAAGAAGCTGCCGCCGTGGCGAGAGCTTCTTTAACGGTTTTCTGTACGGCGAGGCGGGGCATCTTATTCGCTAGTTTTAGTCTGCGACTGCTGCGTGAAGTATTCTTTGGTGGCGGCAATGATCTCATCGATCTCGCCTTCCATGATGAGCTTGATGGAATGCCAGCTCTGGTTGAGGCGATGGTCGGTGACGCGGTCCTGGGGGAAGTTGTAGGTGCGGATTTTATCGCTGCGGTCGCCAGAACCGACCTGGTCTTTGCGTTCCTTTGATTCTTTTTCGCGCTTTTCATCTTCGGCTTTCTGCAAGAGGCGGGAGCGCAGGACTTGCAGGGCTTTCTCGCGGTTCTGGTGCTGGGATTTCTGATCCTGACAGGAGACAATCATACCGGTCGGGATATGGAGGATGCGGATAGCGGAGTAGGTCGTGTTAACGCTTTGGCCGCCCGGTCCGGAGGAGCAGAAGGTATCGATGCGCAGCTCGTTCGGCTTGATTTCAATATCGACTTCCTCGGCTTCCGGAAAAACAGCAACTGTAATCGCTGAAGTATGGACGCGGCCGGCTTTTTCTGTCTCCGGAACGCGTTGGACTCGATGCGTGCCGCCCTCATACTTCATCCAGCCATAGACGCCGTTGCCGGTCAGTTCGAAGGTGATGTCTTTTAGGCCGCCGAGGCCGATACGGCTTGAGTCGAGCACGTCAATTTTCCAGCCCTGGCGTTCGGCGTAGCGCGAGTACATGCGGAAGACTTCGGCCGCAAAGAGGGCTGATTCGTCGCCGCCGGTTCCGGCCCGGATTTCGACAATGGCGTTTTTCTTGTCGAGCGGATTAGCGGGGAACAGTTCTTCCTTAAGTTCAGTTTCTAATCTTGTTATGACCGGTTCAAGTTCCTTATTTTCTTCGCTGGCCATGGCGGTTAGTTCAGCGTCACCGCCTTCGTTAATCATTTTTTCATTGGCGGCGAAATCCGTTTGGGCTTTTTCCAGCTTATCGATCAGGTCGATGGCGCGCTTCAGTTCCGCATGCTTCTTGGCGACCGTCGTCATCTTCGCGCGGTCAGCCTGAAGCTCCGGTCTCATCAGTTCAGCTTCGGTCTCTTGGAATTTTGCTTTAATATCTTCGTACATATCTTTAGTCTACGTTAAAAAAGAGGCTTTGTCAGCCAGATAACACAAAACCCGGCAGTCAGGAGGCTGGCGTCAACCAGCCGGCGACATACCGGGTTAGGGGATAGCTACTTCTTGTCTTTGGTTTCAGTCTTGGCTTTCTTGACGACGGCCTTGGCGGCGCGCTTGGCGGTCTTACCGCGGACGGCTTTCAGACTTTCCTTGGCACCGGCCTTAGCGGCGAACTTCTCGACGCGACGAGCCGTGTCGACGAGCTTCTGCTTGCCGGTATAGAACGGATGGCAGGCCGAGCATAGTTCGGTCTGGATTTCCGGCAGGGTTGAGCCGACGGTGATGACATTGCCACAGGCGCACTTGATTTGGGCGGCTGGATGATAGGCAGGGTGAAGATCTTTTTTCATATATAGTTATAATTCTAGGAAATCAAGAATGTAAAGGTGTAGAGATTGTAACATAGGAAGAAGCGGATGTCAAAGGCTCCCACTGGAGAAGGGCATAATCCTTTGTATTATTTCGGTATTATTGACAAATATCAAAATATGTGATAATAATAGTAAGGTTCATTGACAAGGGCTGTTTTAGGGATTTCTTTGATTTTTAGCGGAGCTAGAAGCCAAAATAAACCCTAAAACAAAATATTATATGAAGAAAAAATTAACAACAGTACCAGTTGTATCGCAGGCGGAGCAAGCGGAAATTAAAATTAGAAGAAGAATTCTATTTTCTAATATTGCAGCCGTTTCTCTTCTTGCCTTAGCTATTACATGCTTGCTGGCAGCCGCTTTCGATTCCATGCTTGAGGAAATTATGCCAGGTTGGAAAAGCATTATATTCTTAGCAGGTTTTACGGTCTGGCTGGCTCTTTTTCTCTTATTCTGTGTTGATACGTCGTTATTTGAAAGACGGCGCAGCCTGGGATGGAGCTGGAGTCTGCCGGGTTTGCTGCTCACATCGTTAATTGGAGTTGTTGCGTATGTGGTTATGCTAAAGAAGCCGATACAGGAAAATCTTCATCTGATTTCTCAAATGGAAAATATCGATTTCTTTCTGTATGGGATTCCCGGTCTTGTCTGCATGGGAGCGATTGCCATCGTTCTTTGGAATAGGCAGGGAGGTGTTAATACGTTAGAAAGCAAAAATTCCTGGGTGGTTGGATATACTGAACCGCCGGTAAATGATTCTTTATAAGAGCTTAGGCTCTAAGCCAGTCTGAATTTCAGGCTGGTTTTTTTGTAGACAGCGGGAAGGGATATGATATAATGAATATATTATAATAATGCTTTATGGTGACAACTAAAACGCGTTTCTTTTCTAGAAAAGCGAAACATGGCTTTACTCTTATTGAACTGTTGGTGGTTATTGCCATTATCGGTATTTTATCGACTTTGGCCATTGTTGCCTTAGGCAGCGCCCGCGCCAAATCGCGCGATTCGAAGCGCGTGGCTGATATGCAGGCCATCCAGAAGGCGCTTGAGTTATACTACGCCGACAATGCCAGCTATCCGTCGATCATTACTCCGGGGCAGCCGCTGGCTTCGCCTGACGGCGTGACTAAGTATTTAAGCGCCATTCCGCAGAATCCTTCGCCTCGCGCTGACGGAACCTGCCCTAATGATAATTATACCTATGGCGGGTCGTCGGATGGAAAGAATTATGTCCTTAATTTTTGCTTGGGCGGTACCGTTGCAAACTTAGCGGCGGGGGCTCAGGTTGTTTCCAGTGACGGGGGAGTGGGGGCGGATCCGTCGTTGGTGCTGTGGTATAAGTTTGACGAGGGATCGGGAACGTCTATTACTGATTCATCAGGGCGTGGTCATACTGGCACGACTTTTAATACGCCGACCTGGCAGTCGGGTACAAACTGCAAGGGAGGGGGCTGCCTTGAGCTACCTAATTCCGGCTCAGCCTATATCCGCTCAGCAACTGCCTATGCGATGGAGAACGATGCGACACGCAGCATAACGGTTTCTACGTGGATTTATTATATCGGTCGCAATGCTGGCGCTTCCATATTGAGCGAAGCGAACCAGCAGTCAACGGAACCGTTCTTCTACTTTTTTGATGACGGCACTAATACTCGCTGGCAGTATGATACGAGCGGTACTTATTCGGAAAAGACTAATGCTACCTTGTTAACAGCTAGCACCTGGGTTCACGTAGCAGTGGTGGCTGATTATAACAATGGGACGGTTTCTTTTTATAAGAATGGTGTGTTGCTTTCCGCCAACAGCGCGGCTAACATGATTGGCTATTTTCCTAACCTCGTGAAGCATAAGTATATTGGTACCTATGGTGGTGCGGGCGACTATTTGTATGGGCGTTTCGATGACTACCGGATTTATAGTCGTGGTTTGTCGGCTAATGAGATCAGGGCAATCTACGATGCCACAAACTAATATTTTTTATACTGTGTCTTAAAGAGCTGACTTGTTGGTCAGCTCTTTTGTATTTGAAAATGTGCCGCCTAAGAGCTTGGGCGGGAGGCGCGGGGAAGGGCGTTGCTATTGACTTTGTTTAGTTACTATGATATAATATAGTTCATAAAATAGACGAGGCGTTGCGCCTTAAAAATTAAATAAAGGAATAAGAATGAGAAGAATCAAGAGATTTTTTCCACTGTTGGCTATTGCATGTTGTATTGCGTTAGTTAGCTGTAATTCAGTCGAGCAGGTTCAGGGTCCGGTCGTCATTACGAAAACCGAGTCGGAGCAGGCTAAGGAATTACAGACGGCGTATGACAGTCTCATGCGAACCTCCCGCAAAACATTAATTGATTTCAGATTGAATCCGGGGATTAATCCGGATGTCACATTGGTTGATTCGGTGTTTAATGAAACAGAGAATCAGGGAGGAACGACAATTTTTTACAAAGGAGTACAGGTATGGAAGAATTCTTGGAATTATCCATATATGTCTTCGCACAGGGAAAGGACGGTGGTTGAACATGGTTATTCGACGGATCATTCCTTTTACTTCTTAAGAATTCTAAACAATAGCGTCAGCAAAGTAATTCATTGAAATGATACGATTGAAGGGATAGGAACTGAATTCAGTTTGTTCAAGATCCAGAACGGACAATGGATTAGTTTTAATCCCGACCCGCAGTCTCCGCAATTTGCCTGGCCCTTATGGGGAATTCAGGAGAGGGGAGCAAATGAGTTCATTATTAAACACGGTGGTGGTTTTCCAAGGAGTCCTGCCCCGATGTACTACTCGCTTATGAAAAACGGCGAGATAGAAAAGTACTGTCTGGATTGCAGTAACTTTCACTAGTAGTTTGTTAGATTTTAGCTCGGTATAGAAATATACCGAGCTTTTTTATTCTGTGTTCCAAACAAAAAACCGGTCAGGAATCCTGACTGGTTTTGACTGTGCCTCGAGAGAGAATCGAACTCTCATGGGTTTCCCCGTACGATTTTGAGTCGTATGCGTATACCAGTTCCGCCATCGAGGCTGAATAATTGACTAATTAATAAATTAACTAATGAAATAATTAGTTAATTGGTTCATTTATTAATTTCTTAATTCCTCCCGTATCATAGTCAAAAATTGTTTTATTGTCAAAGGGTGGGGCGGCAAGCTATAATAAGTGTATGGGTTTAATCCTCTCTATCGTCAACCAAAAAGGCGGCGTCGGTAAAACGACGACCGCCGTTAATCTGGGCGCCTATCTGGCTCATTTGGGTCAGCAAGTGCTTTTAGTTGACACCGATCCGCAGGCCAATGCCACTTCTGGACTGGGAATTGATCATAAGAACCTGGAGCATGGCGTCTATGAGGCGCTCGTCGGCCTAAAGGAACTCGGCAGCGTCATCAAGCGCACCGTGCAGGACCGCCTCAGCGTCGCGCCCTCGACCATGGCGTTGGCCGGCGCCGGCATTGACCTGGTCGGCATGGACAACCGCGAATCGCGTCTCTCGATGATCCTTGAGACAGTGCGCGGCGATTATGATTTTATCATCATTGACGGTCCGCCCTCGCTCGGTCTGCTGACAATTAACAGTTTGGTCGCGGCTGATCAAATTCTCATTCCCGTGCAGAGCGAGTATTATGCGCTCGAAGGTTTGAGTCAGCTTTTGCATACCATCAGTCTCGTGCAGAATAATCTTAAGCCGGAGCTCGGCATTCTCGGCGCGGTTATCACGATGTTCGACAAGCGCAACCGATTGTCTAACTCGGTCATGAATGAGCTCTACCAGTATTTTCCGAATCGCATCTTCCGCTCCGTCATTCCGCGCTCGGTAAAACTAGCCGAATCGCCAAGCTACGGCCGTTCCATCCTGCATTATGACCCCTCGTCCAAGGGTGGACGGGCGTATGAGAAGCTGGCCATCGAAGTCCTTAATGCCGTTCGGCCGCGTTCCGCATCTTACGGCGAAGGATTGTGATATACTAAAGCTATAATTGACCCTCTATGACAAACGGTTTAGGTCGGGGACTTGGTTCCCTCATTCCGCAGAAAGGCTCGCTCCCTTCCGTCGCTTCGCCCGTAGGTGAAGAGGCTTTATTGCCGGCCGGCCAAGTGATGAAGATCAGTCCGGATCTCATCGTTGCTAATCCTCGCCAGCCACGCAATCGTTTTGCCGAACCGGTGCTTGACGAACTCGTTCAGTCTATCCGCGAGCACGGCATCATCCAGCCCTTGATTGTGACGAAAGCGACGAATGGCTATGAACTGATTGCCGGTGAACGCCGCTTGCGTGCCGCGCGACAGCTCGGTCTGCGCGAAGTGCCGATTGTTTGCCGCCAGGCGGGAGATCAGGAAAAATTAGAAATTGCCCTTGTTGAGAATATTCAACGCGAAGATCTTAACGCGGTTGAATTGGCTATCGCGTATAAAGCGTTGGCTGAAGAATTTGATTTGAATCAGGAACAGCTAGCTAAGAAGCTGGGAAAGTCGCGTCCGGTCGTCGCCAATACGTTGCGCATTCTTCAGCTGCCCGGCGAGATCCAGGAGGCGCTCGTCAACGGCGAGATTACCGAAGGTCATGCCAAGATCCTCGTCGGCCTTGATTCGCCGCAGAAGCAGTTCGAGCTCTATCACCGCATCAAGGCCCGCCGCCTGACTGTTGACGACACGCTGCTCGAAGCGCGCCGCATGGGCGGTACGAAACAGGCACGCGTTCAGATTAATTATCAGGATAAGGACAAGGAGATGGTTCTGCGTCAGTTTTTCGGGGCCAAGTCGGAAATTAAGCGTGTCCGTCAGGGCGGACAGATTGTTATCCATTTCAATAATGAAGAAGAACTCGGCGAGATCGTGAAAAAAGTTTCTTAGGACACATATGACAATACGGAAAGGCTTTACTCTGATTGAGTTGCTGGTCGTCATTGCTATCATCGGCATCCTGTCGACGCTGGCGATCGTTGCGCTTGGTTCGGCTCGTCAGAAGGCTAGGGATAGCAAGCGGGTGGCGGACCTCAGCCAGGTGTCAAAAGCGCTTGAGCTTTATTATAACGATAATAACGACTACCCGACGATTATAACGCCCGGCCAGCCTTTGGCTAGTGGCAGTAATGTCTATATGGCAGCGGTACCGAGTAATCCGACGCCGCGCAATGACAATGGCTGTGCGAATGCGGATTATACCTACGGATATATAACTGGCAGCTATTCGTTTGGTACGTGCGTCGGCGCAGCGACTGGTTCTTTGGGCGCTGGTCCAGCCTGGGCAACCCCGCAGGGATTAAACAGCAATCGTGATGGCCTCGTTGGTTTTTGGAAGTTCAACGAAGGAACAGGTACCTCTGTAGCTGACAGCAGCGGCAATGGCAATACTGGCACATTGACGGGCTTTACTTTCCTTTCGTCTAACGGCTGGACAACTTCTTCGTCTTGTAGGTATGGCAACTGCCTTTTCTTTAACGTGTCAGGTGATTATGTTTTCGTCCCATCCTCCAGCTCACTTAGTATTTCTGGATCGAACATTTCTTACGGTGGTTGGATGGACTTTACGGGAACGGCTTCTAATAATGCTGTGCTGATAGATAAGAATGCTAGCTACCGGCTCTGGTCCAGATCGGGCGGAATAACATACTGTAATATAAGCAGCGGCGAAGCTTCATTTACTGCGCCCACTACAGGCTGGCATCATCTGTTCTGCACCTACAACGGTGTTGCCGTGAAACTTTATATTGATGGCGATCTTAAGGCTTCGGGAGCATACAGCACGCCGATTGCGCAAAATGCGCAGGTAGTAACCATCGGTGATCGTGCTGGCATCAATACGACATTTGATAAGTATATCGATAACGTCCGAGTTTATAATATTACCTTATCGGACGCTCAGGTAAAAGCTCTGTATCTTAATGATGGCGATAACTAGCGCATTGTCCGAGAACAAGAAAGGGCGGCCCGAGGGCTGCCTTTTCTATTAGAGTCTATTGGACGAGCATGCTCTCATGCTCTCCCGCCTTAACCGTCTTTGGGACGATGCCATGCTCTTTGTTATATGCTTCCTGGACTTTGCGGCGGCGGACGGTGATGTCGAGGGCAGCCTGCATCGCTGGCGTGATCTTGTCCCCGTACATGATCGCTTTGCCTTCAGCGTGGCGGGCGGCGCGCCCAATCGTCTGGATGAGCGAAGTTTCCGTGCGCAGGAAACCGGGGACGTCGGCATCGAGGATGGCGACGAGCGACACTTCCGGCAGGTCGAGGCCTTCGCGCAAGAGGTTGATGCCGACGAGGACGTCATGTTTGCCCTGGCGGAGCTCTTTTAGTATCTCAACGCGGTCGAGCGTATCGACTTCACTATGGAGATAGGTGACATTGATTTTTTCCTGTTGCAGGTATTCGCTCAGCTCCTCGGCCATGCGCTTGGTTAGAGTGGTGACAAGGACACGCTGGCGCTTGCGAACGCGAATTTCTATTTCTTGTAGGAGGTCCTTGATCTGGTTGTCGCGCGGCCGAATTTCGATTTCCGGATCGAGAAGGCCGGTCGGGCGGATGACTTGTTCGACGACCTGGGCCGAGCTGCCGGTTTCATAGGCAGTTGGCGTGGCGCTGACATAAATCACTTGGTTGACCTTGGTCTTGAATTCTTCATAATTGAGCGGACGGTTGTCGCGGGCGCTCGGGAGGCGAAAACCGAATTCAATGAGCGTGTCCTTGCGCGAGGCGTCGCCGGCGTGCATGCCGCGGATTTGGGGGAGGGTAACGTGCGATTCGTCGATGAACATGAGGTAGTCCTCGGGGAAGAAGTCGATGAGCGTTTCGCCCGGCGTGCCCGGCTCGCGACCGGCCAGATGTCGCGAATAGTTTTCGATGCCCGTGCAGTAGCCGGCCTGGCGGATCATCTCAAGGTCGTATGTCGTCTTGCGCTTGAGGCGATCGGCCTCGACAATCTTGCCAAGGTCATGCAGCTGCTTGAGGCGCTCTTCGAGCTCGGCTTCGATGCGCGTCACAGCGTCGGCCAGTTTTGGTTCAGTCGTCATGTAGTGCTTAGCTGGCAGGATACTGACCCGCTGTAGCTTCTGTCCCTTGCGGTCGTCGAGCTCCATGATCCAGGCGGCTTCCTTGTCCGGCTTGATATTGAAAATAACAATGCTGTCGATAGCATCGCCGAAGAGGTTGAGGCGGACAATGGCTTCGCCGGTGGCGAGATGGATATCGATGCGGTCGCCGCGCACGCGGAACTGCCCGCGCATCAGTTCTTTGTCGTTACGTTCGTATTGGATACGGATGAGCTTGCGCAGGATATCGTTGCGCTTGAGGGTCTGGCCGACAGAGAAGGCGACGCTCATGGCGAGGTAGTCCACTTTTTCGCCGAGGCCGTAAATACAGGAAACGCTGGCGACGATAATGACGTCGCGGCGGTTGATGAGCGATTGCGTCGCGGCATGGCGCAGGCGATCGATCTCTTCGTTGATCGTCGCTTCTTTTTCAATATAGGTATCGGTCTGGGGGATATAGGCTTCCGGCTGGTAGTAATCGTAATACGATACGAAGTAGTGTACGGCAGCTTCCGGGAAGAAAGCTTTGAACTCGCCGTAGAGCTGAGCGGCCAGCGTCTTGTTATGCGAGATGATGAGCGTCGGCCGGTCCATCTTCTGGATGATGTTGGCCATGGTGAAGGTCTTGCCGGAGCCGGTGACGCCGAGCAGGGTCTGGCGCTCGAAGCCTTTTTTCAGACCGGTAACGAGCTTATCGATGGCCTGCGGCTGATCGCCGGTGGGCTGGAATTTGGAGGAGAGGTTTAGCATATTATTTCAGTATATCAGAGTTAGACGCAGATTAACATGATTTTAAGATAAAAAATACCCTAATCAAAATGATTAGGGAAGAGTGATAAACTGCTAGTTTTCTTTATCGCGCTTGCGCTGGCGTTCCCGGGAGTATTTATTAACGTCATCTTGCGCGTAGGCGCTTTCGAGGCTTCCGTCGGTAAATCGTAAATAAATAGGTTCGCCTGCTTCCGGTACTCTGCCATTCTCATGGATGGTCAGATTGGTTTCTACATCTATGGTTCCATCAGGATTTGTTGATGTATCCACGGCAACTTTGTATTTATGATCATGGTTCTCATAATACTCATGAATCATGATTAATTTTCCGTTTTTCCAGGAAATGCCTGCTGCCCCTTTTTCTTCAGAAGAAGATTTACTGCAACTGTAAAAAATTACGCTCAAAAATAGGAGGGTAAAAAGCTAATACCGTTTGATTTCATGACTTTATTTTTATGTTAAAAAGAGCAATTTTTTGAATTATTATAGATAGTAGGCCGTACTGGATTTCTTGTCAATCTCTTTAGAAACAGTTGCTTTGGGCATTATTCCATAAAAATTCTTAAAAATAGAAAAAATGTAAAATTGGGCAACAGTTTCCTCATGGTACTCATATAAAATTGCTAATATTAAAGGATAAATAGTCTACTCTATTGACAAAAAAATTTACATGGTGTATAATACTCTATTACATTTAAAATTTTTTTTAAACCTTAAAGAGGAGGCGACATGATCGGAGGATAGAGAGTTTTACCTGTCCGCGTTACCAAGCGCGGACAGGCCAGAAGTTCCTCATAGATTGTCGACCAAATTATTAAGGACTATTAAAGAAGCCAATACCATAAAACGAAAGGAGGTAGGTTAATTGATTACTGTTTAATTTTAGTGAAAGAGTCTCCAGAATGGAGAAAATTCTCCCCCTGTATTAAGGGGAGGTAGGTGTAAAAAAAGCGACAAGTCGCTTAAGAAAAGAGGCCGAGTCATCTTCGCTACTAGTATGCTACTGTACGATAGTCGATGACAGTTCCATCATCTGAGGCGGTCAGATTATATCTGATCGCCTTTTTTATATTTTCGCAGGGTTTTTGGCGGCTATCGAGAGG
>CAZFYY010000002.1:61052-64847 GCA_964523425.1 uncultured Gammaproteobacteria bacterium | reverse complement strand
TCCCTCTATCCACCCATTCATTTGAATCCAAAGTCCTGAACACCTCACACAATTCACCCAGCTACAAAACGCCCTCTTTAGGGGGTGTTTTTATTCCAAAAGATGATACAGCATCAGAAATTGAACAATATCGCTAACTTAAACATCATCCATTCGAGTGGTAATCTTGGAAAAGATGCTAGATCAGTTATAAAAAATAATTCTAAGAAACATGACTACGAGTTAATAACTATATACTTTAATTTACCAAAAAGTGTTGTCCATAAAAGAATAATGGCCACTCAAAAGAATACAAAGAGTTTATGGCGTTCAAAAAATTGGCATCAAGTTATGGAAAATCAAGAAAAGTATGCCGAACTTCCACCGTCAAAACAAAACACGATTTATTTTGAAATTTAAAATAATAGTGATTACAAGAAAGTTTTTGAAGAAATTAAAAAAATTATTAGATAATCTTATGAAGCTATACAGATTCAGTCCAATAGAGATAGATACAAAAACATAAATCCACGAAGCACAAAGATGATCGGACAGTCTTAATCATTGATTTTGCTTTCCCAGCCATTTAGACAATCACTCATCATATTTGAGTCTAACGTCCTGAACACCTCACACAATTCACCCAGCTACAAAATGGCCCTTTTATGGGCTGTTTTTGTTTGTAGTTACAATAGGTTTAGTGTTTGTCAGAAATAGTGATTTTGAGTACACCCTACAAAGACGGGAAATTCCCTAAAAATGCTATAATGATCAATAACCTTTAATAGCATTCATAAATAATATGGTCAAATACTCCCCAGAAGAATACCAATCACTCAATCTATCAGGAGATGATTCTAAAAACATGGAATCCCTAAGCCAGGCAGCCGAGAAAATCCTGGAAGCTGATGAAGAAAGAGCGGAAGAGTTGATAATTAGCACTGGTCAGGAACGACTTGTACGCGAAGCAAAAAAAATATTATACCACACGAGGGACAAGCAAAACCATATTATTGCAGAAGCAAAATATCTTGCGAATGAGAATATTCCGTCTGAACCGATTCTACTAAAGGAGCAGCTAGATCAGGAAAGTGAATATTTTTCTAACGCCTGGAAAGATTCTTGGAGTCAAAAATTTTACGAACTTGTCATTGAAGAGGTTCCTAATATCGGTCTATCGATCGTAAACAGGGAAGAATTCCCAGACAAAACGATCAACAAGCACTGCGTAGCCATAAAAGCGACTCCTTATAAAACAGACAGGCTCTTCTTATGTGACCTAGAACTTAATCCAGTTATCTATTTTCTCAGGAATCCATGGTTCTCAAAATCATTAGGTAAAGAGCTTGAAGATAAAGACGTACTTCCGCTAGGCACTACCGAACGAGTTTTGGCAAACGCTTACCAAAAAAATATCGCCGATCTTAAAGCATACATCACAGAATATGGTTCGAACCCCAAAACCGAAGAAGAAATTAAGCGTAACCAGAAACACCTAGCTGAGCTAGGAGATGTTGTCCCATTTTCCGATGAAGAAGCCCAAGAGCTTATGCGGGAAATTATAAGGGAAGAATACCATAAAAACTTACTTGATGATGATGAAGAGGAAGAAACAATAGTCTAGAGTATTAGATCCAAACAAAGCGTAATCTATCTCAATAGAATGCCATTAGCTTCCCAACTATTCAGATAAGCCACCCATTAGACCTAGAGTTTATAATCTCATTCACGTCTAAAGTCCTGAACACCTCACACAATTCACCCAGGTACAAAACGCCCCTTTTACGGGGTGTTTTTGTATTTTAGAGGGCCTCCACAGAATTTCCATTTTTGGGAGAGCCTTCGCTTGGATTAATATGGTAGAGTTTCATCTCGGTCACCTCATAAATCATCGAGCAAACCTAAACGCAATCGATGCCAAAGTAAGAGATAAGTTAATGAAAAATAAAACGTTAGGTCAGAAAATCGAGCTATCTACATCCCTAATACCATCAACCCTTTCTTCTGATCTAAGATTGTTGAACGAAAAAAGAATTATCTTATCTCACAGTGTCATAGGAGAAAAAGTTGATATTTCCAACCCTCAACAAAAAACAGGTGACTACGTTATGCAGCATAATACGCAGGAACATAGTTTAACTATTAGTTTTACTGATAAAGTAATAGAATTGGCTCAATCTATTAACTCTCAAATACACACAGAATTTCTTCGTGGCACTTCTTTAGAAGGAAAATTATAACTAGCTCTTCCACCTGACCCAGCGAAAAACACTTCTAATTTAGGAGTGTTTTTATTACTTAGAGGATAAGCAGTAAACCCCTTGGATATTAAAAAGCCAGAAACTATTGCATCTGGCTAATAAAGTAACTACACACATTATTTAATATCAAATTCCTTACCAACTTTCTCATATAACATAATGAGATGGTTAAGAGCTTCTTCCCAGTTTCCCGAGAAATTAATTTCATCTTCTTCCCAGCAAACGGTTCCGGCAATACCGTTACCATGCAACCGCACAGAAGCCGTATCACCGAGTTTAAACTCAGCAAGTATGTGATGCGGGAGATCGCTTTGACCTATGCTATCCGGCCAATCGGTGCCAGAGCTAAACTGTTCAAAGGACGCATAGCCCGCAAATACCAAAACCACCTTCTCGGATAGTAGGTCGCAAACCGTTTTATCAGACTGCGAGCTGATAATATCTATCTCATCATTTGAATTATAAAGTCTGAGATAGTCTTCTTCGTCAGCCCCGCCGCCATTAGCATGAAAATGACCACCCAGATCTCCCATGTTAATTACGGTGCAGAATTTATGGAGCTGCAGCTTTAGCTTCCAGTTTTTCAAAAGCTCAGGAAACTTTTCCAGCGCTTCTTTAAGCTCATCGCTTAGGCAAGCATCTGGTACATCTGGAATTACATTTGACTTTGACACAGTATATTCTCCTCTTTGGTTTAATATTTTATTCTGCTAGTCTTTCACTGGCATACCAGGGAAGGAATTCCTCAAGCATAGGCAAGATGTATGGATTGTCTGAATATTGTTTCTCGACAGTTGCTTTCGCCTGACTTCTAAACATCTCAGCGGTGAGCGGAATATCTCCTCCGGCCATCGTGAAGTACATTGCGTAAATAAGCGAAAGTGCTTCATTAAGCAGCGGGTTAAAAAAGCCATAGAAACTTACAAAGAGATTGTTGAAAAGAATTGAGCTTCGAACATCAGTAGGACGTATATAGCCCCATGACAGCATAAACCCGAATCGTTCCATTAATCCCTTAATAGCCTGTCTCTCCACAACCCCCTCATTCGTATGTTTCTCTTTGAAAATCTCGCCGATAGGTCGAATCACGACTGAATGAGAATTCTTATCACACAGCCCTATAATCCCGCCTTTTGTTTCTTTCGCAGCGTTATCGGCTAAATTGCCAGCAATTTCAATTAATTTCTTAACAGCTGGAATATCTATGCAACCGGCTACATTTTCTTTTATAGCCTTGTAAGGAATGAAGTAATTCATTTTTTTTTAATTAAGTTAGTTTTCTCTGTCCTCGAAAAGCCCAGAGAAAACCAACCTAATCAACTATTTTGCAAAGAACCAGATTGCTCAATCTATCATTTTTATTTAATTTTGTCAACATCGATCCATACAGACAACCCACCAATACTGTGCATGGCGAAAGTCCTGAACATCTCACGCAATTCACCCATACCAAAAACGACCCCCGTGGTGGGGGTCGTTTTTTATTGTTATAACATTATTTTAATGGCAAATCTTCTATATTACTCAAATGAGACTTTAATGTTCTAAAAAAATA
>CAZFYY010000002.1:0-61042 GCA_964523425.1 uncultured Gammaproteobacteria bacterium | reverse complement strand
CCCGTGTTGGGGGTCGTTTTTGATTTTAATAACAATATTTTACTGGCAACTCTTCTCTCTTTTTTCTAAAATATTTTATTTAAAAATATATAATTACATATATAATAGTCAAGAGAATGAAGGTGGGAATAAAGAAAATTAAGAAATTCAAAAATTCATAGATGTACAGTGTCGAATCTGTCAAAAAAGATGCAATAAAATCTATCCCCATACAAACAGACCTTTTTGGTCTGTTTTTAGCATAATCTCATTGCCCTTTGCAGTGGAAAGAGTTATTATTTTAGTATAATTACCCTTTCTAAAAATGTATGCCAGTCAATGACGGCCTTTTAAATTACGTGCGAGAGGCTTCTAAAAGAGGTATTTCCCAAGACGAAATACATAAAAACCTTCTGGCTGTCGGCTGGCAAGCTGCAGCCATCCAAGAAGCCGTTGCGGTTGTCTCCGGCGGAGTTGTCCAGTCCACTCCCGGCATTGCTCTTGCTCCATCGGGCGTACCAGCGCAAGCCCAGCCAATCCCAGCCGACGCGTCGGCAATAATCCCTTCGACCGGCTTTTCGTTTTCTTCATTTGAAAAATACTATGTCTGGGCGGGGCTTGGCGGAATTCTTCTGAGCGCCATAATCTTTTTTGGGTATTATAACCATGCTCTGTCTGCCCCTTTAGCCATCGGAATAGCCGTCTTTGAATTAGTGCTCGGCCTTCTGGCAAGCTTAGTCCTTTTCGGTTTAACCAGACTGTTTAAAATAGAGAACCATTCGCTCGGCAAGGCCTTGGTATTTACCGGAACCGTCGGCTTAGCGTTAGCGCTTGAACTCTTGTTAACGCTAGTCCATACGCCTCTCGTAATTACCGGACTGCTGTCACTTCTTACCTATATCGGCTCCTTCTGGCTCTTGGCACGGCTCTATGTCTTGCCGATCGGCCGCAGCATCAAGCTCGGTATAAGCAATACCATCCTGACGGCCATTATCGGCGTTATTATTGCCGGCGTCTGCCTTGTTGCCGGACTCTTTAAAGTCGCCTCGTTGTTTGGAAACAGCTCGCCTATAGCGCCGCTTGAGACCCAATCAACAAGTCAAAACAACCCTCTCGATGCCAACGCGCTCGAACAGCCGGATAATCGGATAAGTAGTCCGGTTACCACCACCACCGCCCCCAGCGTCCCAGCGGTAGTCTTCACAGGAAAAGAAGTCGGCATTAAAAACTGCGGCGATGCCATTATTGACCGCGACGGCTTTTCTTATAAAACAGTTAAAATCGGTCCGCAATGCTGGTTGGCGGAAAACCTGAAAACAAAAACTAAACCGGACGGCATTCTCTTAACAAACCTAGCCGATGAAGCAGAACGTGATTGCATTGCATCGAGCAATACACGGGGCACGGAAGCCGACTGCCAGGCGGGCTATGCCTTATATACCTGGAGGGCGGCCATGAACAATGCCACCAGCGAAGGCGCTCAGGGAATTTGTCCAACAGGCTGGCATATCCCGAAAGATGCCGAAATGAATATTCTTGACCAGTTAGTTAGCGATAAAAAGGTCCCCTGTGACCCGAATCGCAGCGAAATCTCTGCCAAAAACTGTGACCCGGGAGCGAAGGCCCTCAGGGCGGGCGGGCCTTCTGGCTTTAATTGGTTGCTAGCCGGTTTCTATGGCGAGTTTAGAGAAAAACGTTTCTTTGCCGAATACGGAGAGTACGGCTATATATGGTCTTCTTCGTTCTCACCCGAAAAAGATTTTTTTACGGGTAGCGACTTGGCGTGGGCTCGAAGAATAACTTCTCCGGGCTATGAACTAAGCGATTCAATCGACCGCAAGGCATTAAACGACCACATCAAAGCTTCGGTACGTTGTCTAAAAAATAGTTAACCATGAATCAGCTATCTATCTGCGTTCCTAACCGCCATGAATATAATTGCTACGTATAACGATGAAGCGGTTTCAGAAGCAGAGATCGCCGTTTTTCAGCGCAGGCAAAAAACCCGCGGCGTTATTTTTGACGACAAACACAATATAGCCCTCCTTCACATAGAATCAAAAGGCTACTACAATCTCCCAGGCGGCGGCGTAGAGAAGGGCGAAGATACGCGCCAGGGCCTCATCCGAGAATGCCGGGAAGAGATCGGCTGCGATATTGAAATAACCGCCGAATTAGGCAGAACACTTGAGTACCGCAAAAAACATAGCATTCTCAATGAATCGGTGGGCTATATAGGGAAGATTAGAGGGAAGAAAGGCGAACGACTGCTAGTCGGCGATGAGAATGAGGCGGAGAGAAATTGCGTTATTGTCTGGGTCTCTTTGACCGAAGCAATACGGCTTATGGAGAATACGCCTCCGCCCGAACGCTTATACAGCCAATATATTCTGGCCCGCGATTTGGCCTTCTTGAAGAAAGCTCAGGAAATCATTTAATCCTTCTTAATCGATTTCCACTCTTCTTCCAGCTTTTCCCATTCGGCGCGGTTATCAAGGATAAAGCGATGAATTCTTTGGATACGATCCTGTAAAGCGTAGTCGAATTTAGCATTGCCATGCGGTCCTTCTTTGTGGGCCGCTTCGTGTACGTAGGTATGGAGGGCATCGGAAAGGGGCTGGTCGAACGACTCACGCGACATCCAATAATACAGAGAATTGTACTGCCCGGCCAGCGTACTCTGTTCTTCCTTGGCGCTAAAGATCCAGACGTCCTTCAATTCATCCTCAGGAAGCTGCAGTAGCCGCGAGGCTTTCTTTAGGATGGCGATCTTCTTCTCTTCATCAGGTCGTGTCTCCACCCGGCTATGCGCCTGCCAAATCCTAAATTGGTCCATCGCTCCCTTCATGCCGATTTTTTTCATATACCCGCGGCAGAATTTGAAGCCCTGGCTCTTCAGCGCGTCGCGAATCCAGTCCGCCCCCTGCGGCACGTCGCTGGCGACATATTCATTTTCAAATTCCAGAGTCGTCTTGCTTTGCGCTAATTTGTTGACCATTTGCTCCAATAATTCATCACTCACAGAATAGATGTCCACATGCGGCCAGAGCGACTTAAAATCATAGACAGATTTTTTCAGGTCTGTTTCCGTCATGGAAGAGATTATCAAGGGAAGCACGTCTTTTGTCATCTCTTGGCGAGTGATCATACCCCGGTCTCTGTCCTTTGGCTGAATTTTTTTCCAGGTCCAGATATTCAAATCGCTGATATTTTCCCACTTATCCCGGGTATCATAGTGAATGCGCTGTCCGGCCAGATATACATTACCCTTAGTATGTTTGTTCCATGATGTCGATTTCTCATTATACGGCAAAATCTGAAAACCACCGCTACTCTTATCGTTGAAGCTGGGATTATAAAAGTCTGGGTTTTCGCTGCTATAAAACAGTTCTTTGGCCTTATCAAATAATTTAAGCTTTTCCTCGGCTTCATCGCCCTCGAAAACTATTTCCAGATAATTCCCTTTCTCTTCTTTTCGCTTGCCTTTCTTGGCATAAAGTCCCTGAATCGATTTTCGGTAGGCTTCAGAATTAACGTCATCAAAATAATAGTCTATCTCCCAGTCGCGCGAGGCGGCTTTAACTCGCTTGGCGCCATGTTCCTTAAGCAGCACGAAGGCGGCAATCTTCAAGCCTTCGCCGAAACCGCCGACAGACGTTTCTGAATCAGTTTTCGTAGTTCCGCCGAAATGGATAAGTTCGCGCCAATCATAATCCTGCGGTGCCTCGAATCGAACCTTGCCGACTTTCTTTTCTCCTTCCTTGGTCGCTACTTCTTCAATACTGGTATTTATACTTACTCCGTCCAGCGTTTGGCCGTTAGCGTCAAAGAAGTTCTGCAACACGTCCCGGCTCACTTTTTCCAAATCCCAGTTCACGCCATATGTTTCCAGGAGATTTAGATAATGTCCTTTCTCAACCTGCTTTTCAAAGCTTGTGCCGTCGATATTATTTTTCAAAAGCTTGGCAACATTCCTATTGGCCTGAGGATTATTGCCGAGAAAACTTAAAGTTCGGAACGTGCCCTCGCCGAGCGTCTGATCGACTAATCTTGCCAGCCCCAAAGCCTCGCTGTCGCTGCCTATGGATTTAATATAATCTTCCACCTCTCGAGGAGTCTCAAACATATCCTTATGGCGTTCACTTAGCTGAATGGCCAGAGACCGGCGAATTGTATTATCAGCCTTGAGGCGCTCGGTAATGCCCATAAGCTGCCCGGTTTCCTCAGAAGCAGACTCTGTCTTCGGTGATTGGCCACCAGCTTCGGTTCTAAACATCTTAAAAAGATTCATAAGAGGGGTTTTACGCAGTTCTTAGAGCTATTTAAATAGTAGGACTTTTTATAACATTCTACAACCAGGCCATGCCTTGGCCGAAGTTTACTGTCAGAAAATTCAGGCCCAAAAGGCCTGTTTTTTCTTTTACGTAACGCCAAGAAGCCTCAAAACTATTGATTTACAAAACAACTCAACTTCGTTATTATACTAACAAGACAATAGGCATTATTGATATATCAAATAGTTGCCCTATTGGAAATTAATGACCGCACAACCACTATGAAAGGACATGAATTACGAGAAAAATACCTGGAATTTTTTAAATCCAAGGGGCATACCATTATCCCTTCAGCCTCTTTGATTCCCGAAAATGATCCAACGACGCTTTTCACCAGCTCCGGCATGCAGCCTATGGTGCCATTTTTACTAGGCGAAAAGCACCCCATGGGAACCAGAATCGTTGATTCACAAAAATGTTTTCGGGCTGTCGATATTGAAGAAATTGGCGACAACCGACACACCACCATGTTTGAAATGCTGGGAAACTGGTCGCTGGGCGATTACTTTAAAAAAGAACAGATTACCTGGATGTTCGAATTTTTAACGAAAGAAGTGGGACTTGATCCTCGGAATCTGTACGTTACTGTTTTCACCGGTGATGAGGCGCTGAACATCCCGCGCGATACCGAGGCGGCGCAAATCTGGCAGGGATTATTCCAAGAAGCGGGCATTGACGCTGAGGTGATTGATCTGTCAGAGAAAAACGGGATGCAAAACGGCCGGATTTTTTATTACGGCGTTGAGAAAAATTGGTGGTCCCGTTCCGGCGTTCCGAATAACATGCCTTTGGGCGAGCCGGGCGGTCCGGATAGCGAGATGTTCTGGGATTTCGGCTTGGAGCTGAAATTGCACGAACATTCCGAATTCAAAGATCAGCCCTGTCATGTGAACTGCGATTGCGGACGATTTTTAGAAATCGGCAACAACGTTTTCATGCAATACGTAAAAACCGAAAAAGGCTTTGAAGTTTTGCCTAAGGGAAATATTGACTTCGGCGGCGGCCTGGAAAGAGTATTAGCCGCCCAGAATGGCGATCCGGATATCTTCAAGACCAACCTGTTCCAGCCGATTATCGAAAAAATTGAGAAGCTATCAGGTAAGACCTACGACGAAGCGTCGAGTATTTTTGCCATGCGCGTCATCACTGATCATTTGAAAGCCGCCACATTTTTAATGGCCGACGGAGTCGTGCCGAGCAACACGCAGCAGGGCTATGTGTTGCGCCGTTTGATTCGCCGCGCTATCCGCTATGGGCACTTACTGGGAATAACTGATAATTTTACGGGCGTAATTTCCGAGGTAGTCATCGAGCTCTATAAAAATAAATACTCGATTTTAGAGGAACATAGCCGCTTGATTTTTGATGAATTGGAAAAAGAGGAAAATAAATTCCGAAAAACCCTCATTAAAGGGCTGGAGATGCTTAATAAAACAATCAATAACCTCTCCGAGATTATGCCGGAAGGTGCGGACAAATCTGATAATACTCAGGCGTTCGCCAAACGAATTTTCGATTTGTTCCAAACGCACGGCTTCCCTCTGGAATTAATTTTGGAGGAATTGCAAAATAAAAATTTCAAGGAATTTAGCAAAGACGAAATTATTAAAATTTTTAATGAAGAGTTCAAAAAGCATCAAGCGCTTTCCCGAACCGCTTCCGCCGGACTGTTCAAAGGCGGCCTGGCGGACACGAGTCTTGAAACCACAAAACTGCATACCGCTGCTCATTTAATGCTCGCCGGCCTGCGAAAAGTTTTAGGAGACGGTATTTTCCAGAAAGGCTCAAATATCACCGCCGAAAGGCTTCGCTTTGATTTTCTGCATAATGAAAAAATGACCGATGAGCAAATAAAAGCGGTAGAACAATATGTAAATGAGGCGATTGCAGCAGATGCAACAGTTCGCCGAGAAGAAATGCCCCTGATCGAGGCTAAAACAAGCGGCGCCATGGGCATCTTTGATGCGAAGTATGGCGATATAGTAACCGTCTACACGATCGAAAAAGATGGCGTATTGTTTAGCAAGGAAATTTGCGGCGGACCACATGTCGAACATACCGGCATTATGGGGCACTTTAAGATTCAGAAAGAAGAATCGTCTTCGGCTGGCGTCAGAAGAATTAAGGCGATTTTAGAATAATTAACGTGGCATGTTTCCACATAAAAAGAGCGGCACTGTTCCGCTCTTTTTTATTGTATTTGAAAAGGCATAGCGCTATCGGCGCTATGCCTTTCTTGGCCTCTTTTCTTTCGAATGGCTTATTACTGCAAAAGTTTTTTCCAGTCCGCCTCTGTCTTTGGCAGAGCACGGTTAGCCTTCTTGAACTTAACGACTAATTCATAGCGCTGACGGGCGCTAAGCTTTTCCGTACGGGGCGTGCCATAAACGATGAAGTTATTGATGGCGTACTTTTCCGAAATTGTCGCGCCATTCTGGCCGCTCAAGGGAAGCGTATAGGAATTGAATGCCCATTCCTGGTCCCTATTGCTGCGCATGCGCTTGCGATATGTCAGGAACTTTCCTAAATCTTTGCCGCTCGACACAATGGCCTGCGCTTCACTGTCATTATTTGACGACACGGGTCCGGCAACTTCGGGCGTTTGAGTTGAGGTTGGCGTAGAAGTCTGCGGACCAAAGGTCGAAGACGGCTTGGATTGAATATATATCTTGTCGCTATTATTACCTTCCGTAACACGAGGCAATGGATAGGCAAATGTCAGTTCCGGCTTAAGCAGAATGAAATAGCCGTCGCCGCTCACGTCAGCGGTCAGTTTTAAAGTCTTGCTATCGCCATTCCTGAAGGTCAGCGGCGAAGCCAGATTGACCGTATATTCATAACCATTTCCGCCTAACGGCCAGTTGTAGGTACTGCCGATCAGCGTATTTCCGTCATACAATTTAATATTAAACATGTTTACCCCTTCGGTCTTGTACATCGAAAGCTTGATCTTTTGGACGGTAAGAGGCTCATTAACCGAAACTGGGGGCTGAAAAATATCTAGCTTGGCTTTGAGGGAAAGATTGGCGAGAGTAACCTTATTACCGGCCATGACCGGATTAACCGGCAGGCGATAGGACGTGTCGAGCACCTTGTTATTGAATCTAGCTTCGTTGCCGATAACCGTCAAAGTGCGGGTAAAGGTATTATTGCTTTCGTCCGACTCAGCAATCGTATTATCAGGATCAATCGTCGAAACGACTTCATAGGTGCCGGATGGCCACGGATTGCCTGGCGCCACAACCTCCATCGACGTACTGAAATACGGAATAGTGGCAGTATACGAAAGATTCAAGCTCGGAACGCTTACTTTCACCTTCGGGTTCACGCTAGGCGGAGTGGAGGCAAAAATGTTCATTCGCAGCTTATCGGTTTGACCCGGCGTAGGATCAGTAAAGACATTGTCGATTCGCAAATCGGTCTGAGTCTCTACTGGGTCAACGTGTTTGTAAGGATTTTGGATACAATTCCCGGCATCGCCCTCAATCGTAAAATTCAACTGGGCCTCATTGTTGTTCTCGTTCGATTCGCGAATTATATTTTCACTATCAACCATAAAACGGCCCTCGTATTCGCCCGGGCACATCATGAATGAAACTGGATTCTGCATGCAAGCCGAAATACGCTGGAAAAACTCCTGGCCCGTCGTTCGGTTGGTAAACTTTACTTCATAATTACGATACCCAGCAAAACAGCCGCCGTTTAAATAAACGCCGACTTCCTTCATGTCCGGTTCTCCCATAACGGGCATTACCTGGACACCACTAATTGATAAATCAGGACTGGTCGCTTGCACCTTCGGACCAACTACTCCAGACAAGCACATGATTCCTGCCAGAAAAAAGATGTGAATCTTTCTCATAAAGTATCATTAATATGAATATTTCTTAATAATAGCACATATTTAGTCAAAAGTCAATAGAAATATATCAAGAATTGCTGCATTTTCGAGATGGCAGGGCGCAGTGCTATACTTATGACATATGAACATCCATGAAAAATTTCCCGGATCACCTGCAGACAAAGATCCCTTGCCCAAAGAATCAATTAGCCGGATTTTTTATCTCAAGGATAAGAGAATACCCTTCATGGCTTTCCCAACACCTCCGATATCGCTAAGGACAATTATGTCTTAAACACGCTCCATATCTCAAATATCCTGGAAAGGCTTGCTGCGGAAACAAATATTGAAATTACCGGCAACCGCTTCTCGCTCGCCAGCATTCCCTCAAACAAAGTGACTGATACGATTAAAAACTCTGACATGCTGATCCGTAATAAGGATTTTCACTACGTCAGCTTCGCCCGGCTCGATGAACAGGATTGGGTGAATCTCGACTCTATGGCGACAGCACCGAGCGTAGTTAGCCAGCAATCCCTAGAGAATGACTTTCAGGATGTTGGAAAAGTTCATACAATTTTCATGGGTCTTAAAGTGACTGATCCTCAAATAATCATTACGCCAAAAGCTAGGCCGGAGATTATTATAACTAAGAAGAATTAAAAAAAGATGGCCATGTCTGACCATCTTGCATACCCATACTTGGTTAACTCATAAACCAGGCCTGCGGGTATATTTTTCGTATTTTCTTTTTCAACTCAGCGCTGTTCTTAAAGGTGAAGCCGATTGAATGCAAAAGAGGATTCTCTTTAGTCGGTTTTGCCCCCATGCTAAAGCATCTTTTTCCGTTGTCATAATATGCTACCGGATCCTTTCGCATAAAGTTTCCCGCCTGACTACGAAAAATTGTCTGAATATCCTTTCGAGATATGAGCTTCTGGGCATATGCCTCTTCAATGTCCATCACCACTTTGTGCTTATGCCATTTAGCCGGATCGCTGCACTCGTATACATGATGGTTTTTACAGATGCTTTCCGGATTTGGAAAATACCCGATATTGCCGCGTACCTGCGGGTGCGCTTCGTTACCGCCGATGGTAAATAACTCCTGGACTTCATAACCCCTGTCCTTTATAGCAACGAGCTCAAAAGTAGTCTTGCTGCTTGAATCTATTTCTTTGTCATCACAGCCGAGGCGTTCTCGGTTGTAGATATGTCCTACCTTGAGATCTGTATGACACAACGACGATGTAACTTGTTGTTCCATGTTCTATTTTCTCCCTGTTGCTTGATTATTATTGTTTTATAATTGGCGCTTTGTCTGGAAAAGAGCGAATTAATCAAAATACTATATCAAACGTACTTTGTCAAGGCTTGCTGATTACTTCAGTCAGACAAAGCTTAATCAAGCAATGCTTCGTGACCCTTGCGGACGGCCACGAAATTCTGGTAACCAAAAATCTCAAATACGCTGAGGTAATCAAAGGGAACAAAGCCGCCAGGTAAAGACCGGAAGAGCGAATAGTCTTTAAGCAGTTCCTGAAAATCACGTAAGAAGGTGCGGCTGATAATATTCATCTCATTAAACTCAAATTGAATAACAAAGATTGCCCCGCTGGCCAGCATGTGCCTGGCACCACGCAAGACATCCAATTCACTACCTTCCGTATCAATCTTCAGCAAACTAATTGTCTCAAGCGAGCGGGTTGAGCAATACTCGTCGATGGTCTGTCGCTCTACTTCTATTTCCTTCGCCATACCATGATGAACGTCTTCGATAACCGCCTGATACAGACTGGCATGCGCCGACCCGCCTGAATTCTCATAATCATAAAAAGAAACTTTTCCGTTCGTAGCGCCCAACGCGGCATTCACCACCCGGAAGTTTGGGTGTCCGGGGAGAAGCAGCTCGAGCTTCTTGAACGAGTCAGGATGCGGTTCAAAGGCATGAAGCTGTGCTTCCGGAAATGCCTGTAAAATCAGAGTGCTATATTCGCCGATGTGAGCCCCCACATCCATGATAAGAGAGTGTGGGTCTAACTTGAAGATTTTACCTACCAACCGTCTTTCGCTCTCGGCTACGGCCGGCCCGCTATTCAACACGCCAATTCCCCGCAGGGACATCAGAAAAAGCCGCCGGTTCAACGGATAGAAAAAGGGGCGACAAAACAAAGCTTGGTACATCCCCACTAGCAACTCTTTCCAGCGAGGGCGCGCCGGAACGGAATGATGGGTGGATAGCATAGGGTCAATCATATGCCCCTCAGTATATACTAAGTGTCCGGCAATTCAAACTGCCGGCCAGCGGCAGCGGAACTGGCGATTTATTGCTATACTAGGAATAGCTTACTTTATCTCATTCTATGGAAACTGCTCGCATCGCCAAGCGCATTGAAATACGTGCCACGCCCGAACAGGTCTTCGCCCTTATTAGCGATCCCACCTCTTTTACCGCGCTCCTGCCGGGGCTCATCGGCATTACCAACATCAGCCCGCTCCCCCTGGAAAAAGGATCCAGTTTCGACTACAAATATCGAATGGTTGGTACGGAGATTGCCGGAACCTGGAGCGTCGATGAAATAAAGCCTCCCCGCCTGTATCGCAGCCACACCAAAGGCCTGAGCGAGAGCCACTGGACGCAAGAGGTTTCGCCTAGCGCCGAGGGCTCGCTCTATGCCCTAACCATCGACTACACAATACCGGACGGCCTGGTTCGGCATCTGGTCGCCGAAACAATCATCGCCGCTAACGATCGCGATATGGATGAAATGATTACTAATCTGAAAAAAGTGCTGGAACGCGCCAATCACTCCTAAGCCATATGTCACAGAAGGAAGCAAGAAAAAAAGGCATGTTTGACCGACTGGAAGACGTCTGTCGTGGTCGCCTCAGTCATTTCCCGATTCCCTACGGCTTTATTGGCGGTATTGGTATTGTACTTTTCTGGCGCGGAGTGTGGCACTCGGCCGACTATGCTATGTTGTTGGTACGAGTTAATAGCGGCCTTTCATCCACCGATTTAGCGCAGGAAATTTGGTGGGACGGGCCTTTGTCGTTCATTGTCGGCAGCCTTCTTCTGCTTATCACCGGACTTTTTGTCTCAAATTTTATTGGTAACGAAATTATCATGTCGGGATTACGCGGCGAAAAAAAGCTTTCGGAAAAAACTGAGACTGAAGTCCGTACCGAAGTCGGCGCCATCGCAGAAATTCGCGAAGAAATCAGAGCACTTACTGCCAAGTCAGCAGCGAAGCCAGCTAAGCGCCGACAACTTCGCTAAAATTATTTTTTTTCGTACCGCAATCCGCTGCCAATAGGGTAGAGCGGGTTTTTCGTATCACGACGTTCCACCTGGCCCATGTCCCGCGGCCAGGCCAGCGGCAGCTTGCCGCTAAAATTATACGTACCGGACAAGACATCGGCTAGTCCGGCGCCTTCCGTACCCGGAAGCCAGGCCATAACAACCGCATCGGCCTCCGCAATCGCGTCAGTCATAACCAGCGGGCGGCCGGCCATAATCAAGATAATTACCCGTTTGCCATTTTTCTTGGCGCTGGCTACGCGCGCGATATCTTCCGGTGATAGAGCTAAGTTCTCCCGATCACCCTTGCCTTCGGCGTATGGCTGCTCGCCAACCACCGCAATGGCATAGTCTGCCTTCTTGGACAGCTTCTGGGTGGCCAGCGGATCGTACGTGATATGTTCCGCTCCGAAACGGTCTTTGAGAGCCTGTAATAGCGACGTCCCGGGGGTAGTTGCTCCCTGTCCGCCCTGCCATTCAATCGTCCATCCGCCCGATTGCATCCCGACATCGTCAGCGGCGCGTCCCACTACCAAAATCTTCTGTTTTTCTTTAATTGGTAAGGCTGAATTCTCATTTTTTAATAAAACGAGCGATTCGCGTACGGCCTGCCGGCCCAACTCACGGCGATCGGTCGCGCCGACATCATCTGTTTCGCCCATCGGCGGGAGCGCTTTTTCGAATAGCCCGATCGATTGTTTGGCGCGCAGTATACGAGTTACCGCGTCATCAATCCGTTCCTGAGAGATCGCTCCGTTGGCAACCGCTGCCGAAAGCTTGTCGATAAAATCCTGGTATTCGCCCGGCAGCATCACCATGTCGAGACCGGCATTAATCGCCGTCACTATATCGCTATAATAATCGCCGGGAATCTGATCGACCGCACCCCAATCGGAAACCAGAAAACCGCGAAAGCCGAGATCACCCTTAAGCCTGCCTGTTAGCAGGTCTTTGTCGGCACTAATTTTCTGTCCATTGATTGAGCTGCGCGACACCATAATGCTCATCGCGCCGGCCTTAACCGCCTCGCTAAAAGGTTTTAGATACGCGGCCTCAATGTCCGCCTTGCTGAGACGGATGTCGCCCTGATCGAGCTTATAATCTTTCGATGTGTTCCATTCTTCCGCGCCCTCGCCAATAAAATGTTTAGGAGTAGCCAGGACACCGCCCGTCTGCAGGCCGCGAATAGCAGCCACGCCTAACTCAGTCACAATCTCCCGATCACTGCTAAAACATTCATACACCCGCCCCCAGCGCAAATCGCTCGGCAGCGAAAGCACCGGCGCAAAATTCCAGTTAGCTCCGGTCGCCCTGATTTCTTCCGCTGTTATGCGCGAGATGGTTTCTACGAGAGCCGCATTTCGCGAAGCGCCCAACCCGATATTATGCGGAAAAATTACCGCATCTTTGACGTTGCCATTACCGTGGACGGCATCGACGCCATAGAGTATGGGAATTTCTTGTTCGGAATCAAGCGCGGCATCCTGGTAATCAGCCACCATACGACGCCATTCTTCCGGAGTATTGTCTTTAGGATTTCCGCCGCCGCCTGACAGCACGCCGCCAATTGCCTTGTCTTTTACCTCTTCTGGCGTCACTGCGTTCTTGTCGACAAGGACCATCTGACCGATTTTTTCCGGAAGACTCATGCGAGCAACCATCTCACTAATGCGCTGTTCGGCTGTCAGTTCCTGACGATTTATATCTATAAGGCGACTCGCCAAGGCTGTACCGCCGGCAAAAACAATAAAGCAGACGGCCAGTAGCCAATAACGCTTTAAGCTGCTTTTAAACCATTCCTTCATATGCGTAGGTATAATCAATAAATGAGGAATGTTTGTTTCCTTCTATATAGTATACGTTAGCCGCCCGCCGACGTTACCAGCAACTCCAACTAAAAAACAGCCTGAAAAGGCTGTTTTTTTCACATTCTGGCCGTATCTCCTATTTAACAAAGAAACTGACAATTATACCAACTGCAATGGCCGACCCGCCCAAAAGAATCATGCGAACGGTATTGCGCCGGACATTTGTCCGCGATAAGCGACTACTGATAATGCCTAGCAGGGCAAGGGCCAGAAGAGAACAACTAATTGAGATGGACAAGCCGGTAATTCCCTCCCAAAAGAAATATGGCAGAAGGGGAATTAACCCGGCAACAATATAGGAGCCAAGCATGATAAAGGCGGCATCCATCGAGATGCGTCGCTCGCCATGATTCTCGTCATGAGTGATTGCCTCTGACAGATAGCTGCCAATGCCCATAGAAAACGCCTCAACGAAAATAAGTACGACTCCGGTCAAAACGAGCGTTGGACGGGCAACACCGGCAATTGCAACGCCAGAAAGTAATCCGACAGTCGAAACCAGACTATCCTCAGCGCCAAAGACAAAGTTACGGATGAATGTCTGATCCTCAGCCGAAACAGAAGAGGAAGTTTTTTTCATAATGAATTATTATAACGAAACAACTATTCCTTTATAATAGCAGTCCACTAGCCCTTATCACAAGATATCTATGATGAACGACGCGATGCGACATCAGCTCCGACTGCTTGAGAAATTGAGGAATAGCCGTCGCGGCGGAGAAGCCGGACCAAGCCGCGATTAATCTGCGGAACAAGCTGAGGACCTTCATAGATTAGGCCGGTAATGAGCTGGAGCAAGGACGCGCCGGAGCGAATCTTGCGATAAGCATCTTCCGCGCTGAAAATTCCGCCACAGCCGATGAGAACGAACTCCTGGCCGCAGCGTTCATATATATACCGTATTAGTTCATCAGAGTGCTTCTGCACGGGCAGCCCGCTTAGAGAGCCTACGGCTGGCACATTTTGATCGGCTAAGGTATCTGGCCGGCCCTTAAGAAGATTGGTACAGATAAATCCGGCAATATGATAGCGGCGGGCCGTTTCAATAATTGAATTAATGTGCTCCGAAGGAAGAGCAGCCGGTAATTTTAAAAAGATTGGCCGAGCGCAGCGCAGGGCCAGTCTGGCAAAGGTAATGGCTGCAAGCAAATCATCGAGCGGCTGGGCCTCCAGAAACGATTCTCCGCCAAATGCGTTTGGGCAGCTGATATTAAGCGTGAAGTAGCTGCCCAGTCCGCGGCGCGCAAAAGCGGCATAGGCCTTAACGAAATCATCAATACCCGCCTTTAACTCAACTGTTTCGGGACAATTAGTTCGGGCCAAGCTGATGCCCAGCGGAATAGCGCAGGGGCGTTCAGCTAAGCGGGCGGCGATAACCCGAGCGCCCGAATTTTTTAAGCCGATATTTACCAGAATGCTCTTTGATTTAGGCAGGCGCCAGAGCCAGCGTCCCGGGTTGCCGGCACAGGCCTCACCGGTGACCGATCCTAATTCCATGAACCCGAAGCCCATTTCCGGAAGCAGTCGGCTCAACCGCGCATCCTTGTCGAAACCAGCCGCCAAACCGACCGGGTTTTCAAAGCGCATTCCAGCCACGGTTTGCCGCAAAGAAACATTGGAATAACTAAAAAAAAGCGAGGCTATTCGCCGCGCCACGGCCCTCTCTCCTAAGCCTTCGCCTAAGGAAAGAGCTGCTGCATGAATGCGCTCCGGATCGATGCGAAAGAGAATCGGCTTGAGAAGCCGTCGATACGCAAGGCTGAAAACTGAGTCACGCAGGGTTTTCCAAGAATCCATATGTTGTTGATAAACATCTTTTGCACCACTACATGTTGTGCATATCTTCCAGAAAGGCTGAATTTACTGGAGATAATACCATCTCGACGCGGACCAGTCGACTTGGTATAATAGTTGCATTGTTTCGATATTAATAAACTATCATAAAACGATATGTCTGTCACGTCCGTGCGTTCCGGCTGGTTCAAGCTAATCGTGGGCTGGGCCCTGTCCTTTGCCCTGCGCGCCATACCATTTCGGCCGCCGAACCTCGAACCAATCCTCGCCGTGCAGATGCCTTTTACCCGTCGCTTCGGCGTCGTCATTGGGTTTGCCTTTGCCTTCGTTAATATAGTTCTGTTTGATGCCGTCACGGGCAAACTCGGACAATGGACCTTTATCACGGCTGCATGCTACGGCTTGCTTGCCATTTTTTCCGCCTGGTATTTCCGCCATCGTTCCGGTACCGCCCTGCAATACGCCGTCCACGCCGTGTATGCAACCCTGCTGTACGACGCTGTTACCGGCCTGAGCATCGGACCGCTCTTTTTCGGACAGAGCCTCAGTGAAGCCTTCTTCGGACAGATTCCTTTTACGGTTTATCACCTCATCGGAAATATCGCCCTGGGGGCAATCGTCAGTCCGGTTATTTTCCGCTGGGTGGCTGCCAATCCTCGTTTTGAAACGGGCGCTCTCCGCCAGCTTATTTTTCGCACTAAAGCACCCCTATGACAAAATACCCCACAAGCGTTCCATCCCGACTGCGCAAGCGTGACGGCCGGATTGTTCCTTTTGACGCTGGACGAATTGAACAGGCTGTCGCCAAAGCCTTTAATGCCGTAAAAGAAACCGCTGACGGCTTTCCGCTCAAAGTCGCCCGACAGGTCGAACGTGATTTGGCCCATTTGCTAAAAGTATCACATAACAAAGACTTCCTACCGACAGTCGAACTTATTCAAGACATAGTCGAGGAGGCCCTCATGGACCAGGGTTTTCATAAAGTCGCTAAGGCCTATATCATCTACCGGCAGGAAAGGCAGGAAGCGAGGCGGCAGGGCGGCACTATCCCTGAACACGTGCGCCGGCTATCGGAAGAAAGCAAAACGTATTTCCGCAATCCGCTGGCGGAATTTGTCTACTACCGCACCTATGCCCGGTGGATCGACGCCGAACGTCGACGCGAGACCTGGATCGAGACAGTCGACCGCTACATAAACTTTATGCGGGAGCGCCTTGGTAAAAAGCTACGACCGAGCGAATACGCCGAACTGCGTCAGGCAATCCTTAAGCAAGAAGTTATGCCTTCGATGCGCCTTCTCCAGTTTGCCGGCAGCGCCGCCAATGCCAGCAATGTGTGTGCCTATAACTGCTCCTACATCGCGCCGGAAAATTTCCGCGACATTGCCGAAATTATGTACATCTCGATGTGCGGCACGGGCGTTGGCTGGTCAGTCGAAAGTCAGAATGTCCAGCGCTTTCCGCAAATTGAAGCACAAGACGGAAATACGCTTCCTCTTCACGTCATCGCTGACAGCAAAGAAGGCTGGGCCGATGCTCTCGTACTCGGCATGAAGACCTGGGCCGCCGGACATGATATCGATTTTGATTTCTCGCAGCTGCGTCCGGCCGGCGCCCGTCTGAAAACGATGGGCGGCAAAAGCTCCGGTCCTGAACCGCTTCGCCGCCTACTCGAATTTACTCGCCGCAAAATGCTTAGCCGACAAGGCAAGCGACTGCGCAACATCGACCTGCACGATATTATCTGTACAATCGGCGATTGCGTCGTGGCCGGCGGAGTGCGTCGCAGCGCCATGATTTCGCTTTCCGATCTTGACGACCAGGATATTCGCGACGCAAAAAAGGGCCAGTTCTATCTGACTGATCCGCAGCGGTCATTAGCAAATAACTCTGCCGTCTACGGCCGAAAGCCAACCAGTGAAGAATTCTTGGACGAGTGGATGGCGCTTGCTAAATCAGGGTCGGGCGAACGTGGGATTTTTAATCGCGGCTCGCTGGCCCGCAGTCTTCCGGAACGCCGCCTGAAACTTTTGCGCCGTAAAAAAGGCATGTTTGACGCCTCCGGTAAAACAATTATTGGCCTCATTGGAACCAATCCCTGCGGTGAAATAATTTTGCAATCTAAACAGTTCTGTAATCTGTCTGAGGTTGTCGCCCGCTCGAACGATACCCGAGCCACCCTCCTCCGCAAGGCAAAATTAGCCGCCCTGCTCGGCGCGTACCAGTCCACCCTGACTGACTTTCCCTATCTTTCCAAGGAATGGAAAGAGAACTGTGAGGCGGAACGCCTACTCGGCGTTTCCATCACCGGCCAATGGGACTGCCCGCTCGTCCGTCAGCCTGCCATCTTGGCTGCATTAAAAAAAGCCGCGCTTCAGGCCAGCGTGCTCTATGCCAAACGCTTCGGCATCAACGCTTCAACCTGTGTCACCTGCGTTAAGCCCTCCGGCACCGTCTCCCAGCTGGTCGATTGCGCTTCGGGCATGCATCCGCGACATGCGCCGTATTATATCCGCCGCATTCGCATCTCAGCGACCGACGCGCTCTATAAGATGCTGCGCGACCAAGGCGTCCCCACTCTTCCGGAAGTCGGCCAGTCAGCCGACAGCGCCACCACCTTCGTCTTTGAATTCCCGGTAAAATCACCCGAGGGTTCAATCTATAAAAATAAGCTGTCCGCTCTCGAACTTCTCGCCTACTGGAAAGAAGTTAAGCTCTCATATACCGAACACAACCCGTCCGTTACGGTTTCTGTCGGAGAAGACGAATGGATTAGCGTCGCCAACTGGGTCTACGAAAACTGGGACATCGTCGGCGGCTTGTCATTCCTGCCTCGCTCCAACCACGTCTATCAACTCGCCCCATATGAAGAAATAAACGCGGCCCGTTACCAGGCGCTCAAGAAGAACTTTGAGAATATCGACTTCGCCAAAATCGTCAGTTATGAAGCCGAAGATGAGACGGAGATGAAACGCGAGCTGGCCTGCATGGGCGGCAGCTGCGAATTGTAATATGCTAGCCCCCTTCTATACTGGTCGGGGCGATGACGGCCGATCCTGTTTGTTTGGCAGCGGCGTGCGTGTTCCTAAACAGGACCCTATTTTTGAATTGCTTGGCACTCTCGACGAATTGAATGCCTGGCTTGGACTGTGCCGGGCGGAAGCAAAAATTCCCGGCCAGTCAGAAGAACAGACAGAACGTATCGCCGAACCCCTGGAACAAGCCCAACATGTCCTCTTCACGCTTCAGGCACAAGTGGCCGGAGCCGCCAAGCACGTCAGCCTTGAGCACATCGAAACGCAAGAAAAAACCATAGAGCAGCTTGGCAAAACCCTGCCGCTGCCCAATAGCTTTTATTTGCCCGGCGGCTGCCGACTGAGCGCCCAGCTCGATATTGCCCGCACGGTCGCCCGCCACGCCGAACGCCTGCTATGGAACATTGCCGACACGCGCATCATCCCCGGATTAGCACCGGCCGCCGCCTATCTGAACCGGCTTTCCAGTCTTTTATACGTCCTTGTCCGGTACGCCAATCAGTCCCATGGCATCATCGAAACTCCGCCGCAGTACAGTTGATTTTTCGTCTTGCCGGGTATACTATAGCCGTATGTCTAAATTAACTGCCGTCCTGCCAAAAATTGCTTTCGAGCAGAACGCAAAATTATATAAAATCCTGGCCAATGAAAAACGGCTGGAGATTTTGAATAACATTAAGCACCGCGAGCTTTCCGTCGAGCAGCTGCTAAAGATTACTCGACTGCCAAAAGCAAATCTTTCTCAGCATCTGGCTCTGCTTCGGCACAGCCGCCTCGTCCGGGCCCGCAAACAAGGCTTAAATGTCTATTATACAATCGTTAACCCGGATATTATCGAACCCTGCGTCATCCTCCATAAGCTCTGGCGAAATAAAAAGATTACCTAAATTCAGGCTACTCAAAAAAATAACCCAAACGGGTTATTTTTTTATAGCGGTGATATACTATAGTTATTACTCATACATGATATATATGTCACTCTCTTACCGATCATTGACCGGACTCGCTATCCCAGCCGTGCTGCTTACCCTGTTGCTTGGAACTATGTATGGCTGCGGCCACTATATCCTTCGACAATCAGCCGATGATCCGCAAATCCAACTGTCCGAAGACGCCGCTCAGAAACTAGAAATTTCAGCTGAAGCGGCTCAGCCGCTTACTAACGGAAGTATCGATGTTGCGACGAGCCTGGCTCCATATGTCGTTTTATATTCAACTGATGGCCAGCCAATCAGCGGCAATGGCTATCTTGATTCCATGTTGCCGGCTCTACCACTCGGCGTCCTGACGACCGCCGGCGAGAAGGGTCAAAACCGCATTACCTGGCAACCGCGCCCCGGCCTGCGTCAGGCACTAGTTATTACGAAAGCGGGCGCCAAAGGCTTTGCCGTCTCCGGACGCTCACTGCGTGAAACCGAGAATCGCATCGGTCAATTGTCAGGCTTTATTGTCTTTGGCTGGATTGCTTCACTTCTTCTACTCGCGGGCGGACTGTGGTCAAAAAAGACAGAACTACGGCGCTAGTCCTGGTATGGCAACTTCTCTTGTTCTCTCGCTTCTTCTCTTTATTTTTCTTGTAGGCGTTATCTCGTTTTCAATTTCGCTCAAGCCATTTTCATTTCAGGCTAAGCCCATCAAACTCTCGCCCTCTTTATTTTATGGCCTCGTCCTGAGCATAAGCGCCCTTTTTGCGGCTGCTTCCTTTATCATAGTGAACTTCGGCACCGCGCCCTGGCTGCAGATTTTGTACTACCTGCTTTTTCTTAGCGGAATCTTTCTTAATGCCATTGTGCTTTCGGACAAACCCTTCGTGCGCCGCCTACTTCTCGTCAGCGGCCTGGGTATCTGCCTGCTATTCTTCACCACCACTGGTCCATGGAGCCAGAATCTACTTATGGCCATCAGCCTGCTCTGGGTTGGACCGTCACTCGTTCAGCGCCTGAAATTCTCCACTCCATATCTCTTAGTAGCCATCGGCCTCGGAGCGCTGGCTGACATATATTCCGTCTGGCTCTCGCGAATCACGCCCGCGTTTGATGATTCCGCTCTTTTTCTTAACGGCATTATCAGTGTTGGCGATTATTCACTAGGGCTCGGCGATTTTGCCTTTGCCTCATTAGTCGTCGCCCTGCTTGTCCGCGAAAGAAAAATTAGTGCAGCCTGGCTAGCCGCTGTCCTTATCGCTTTTGTCCGCTTCGGACTAAGAATTATTTTCCCATGGCTCGGCGACATTCCGTATGTGGCCGTCATCGCCGTACTGTTCTTTGTATTGTATGTATATTCACCCCTCCCTTCTGATCGGTCTTAATACTCGCCATGGTATACTAAGGTCATGAAACGTCATTGGAAAATAGCCGCTTGGCTCATAAGTTTCCTGATTATCGCTGCCTTATTAGTGCTGGCATCAGGCTTTTTTGCCGTTCGCTTTGGCTGGACTAAAGTTGAAGGTGAAAGCGACCCTAACTCCGCTCTCTATAATGCCGAAGCGGCTGCTGTACCCGATGCCGCTCCTGAAGCGACCATGCCATCCCTCCCGCGCAATACCTCCATCTATGGCGAGAATGAAGGTGCGGCCTGGTGTAAAATTGCCTTGGCCGCCGATCTTAGTCCCTATAACGCCTCATCTATTTTGCGTGCCTTCCGGACGACGCGCTCAGAAACCCTCTTACGACGGATGTTATTAGCTCTCAGTTTTCGCAGCGGCAATCAGTCAGCCTTTTTGAAAAAACTTGCTGACTGCGAAAAACCCGGAGCAGTCGCGCCCAGCCTGGCCACCCTCAATGAACGGCTTGCCTCGCCACAAGGAGCAAATCTGTATTCCTGGCAAAATTATGAACCCTGGAGCATCATCCGCCGCGGTCTCCTTAAAGACAAACCTGCCATCGAACGGGCAGCGGCAGCAGCCGGCGTGCAACCCAGACTGCTTGTCTCAGTCGTTATCGTGGAACAACTGCGCCTCTATTACACGCAACGCGAATTATTTGAAAAGATTTTCAAGCCGCTGGAAATACTTGCCAACGCCAACAAAATGGCCTGGGGCGTAATGTCAATAAAAGAGAAGATGGCCATTGAAACAGAGGGTCATCTGCATGACAGCCGTTCACCTTATTTTTTAGGGAATAAGGCTTCGGGTCTGCTTGACTTTCCGGCCGGCAGCGATAAAAGCCAGGAACGCTATCATCGCCTGACGGACGAACGCGATCATTATTATTCATATCTCTACGGCGCGCTCATACTGCGGCAGTTTGAATCGCAATGGGAAAAGGCCGGCTACCCAATTAGCTATCGGCCGGAAGTTGTGGCGACGCTCTTTAATATCGGTTTCAACAATTCACACCCCAAAAAGGATCCGGCCGTCGGCGGATCAACTATCCATATTAACGGCGAAAAATATTTTTTCGGATCGCTCGCCTATGAATTCTATTATTCAGGGGACTTGATTGAAGAATTTCCTTTTAAGTAAAAAAATCCTCGCCACATATGTAGCGAGGTTTATTATTAAAAATTCTAACTAGCCTTCGTGGCCGGAACAGACAGAAAGTTCATTCCATCCTCATCGTCACTAACATTTGTGACCGTAGATAAATTATCAATCCATTCAAATATTTCATTCTCTACCACTTCCCATTCATTCGCCTTTTCACGGACCTTATTCAGCATCTCGGGAAACATGCCCACTTTAACCGCTTTATCAGCCGCGCGAACAAAGCCATACTGCACAAGCTTATCAAACCTTTCGTATTCCATGCCATACTTTCTAAAACACTGCCATAACTTGCGCAATGAGTCAGGATTGGCATTGCCAATCATTTCCTGGGAAACAAAATAGGCAGCAATATCTTCGATTCCAACAGGCTGTCTCGCTAGATCGGTTATTGTCTCAAGGATTGGCAGCGTAAGCCCTGTTAGAAAGAGTCCGCGAAAAACCGGGTGCTTATAATGCAGAAGCTGTCCCTCAAAAAGAATACTAATGTTTCTCTTATCAGTTGTTTGGTTATTGTGTATAACTTCCTGTTTTACGGTGTCTTTTTCTTGCATTGTTATATTTTTTTAAATGTTCTTGTTTCTCCCTGCAAAATAACACATAATTAACAAAAAGTCAATAATAAGCTTGCACCCCTCCGCACAGCCAGAATATCTTTAGGAAACCTCCCACTATTAGCGTCATCGGCAAAGTGCTATTATTAAGGGACTATTAATCACATACATTCCTATGTCGCACCTTCTCCATCGCCGTCATCATCTTGCCTGGGCCCTTGTACTCGTTGTTGTGCTTGTGCTCGGCAGCATCTACCATTATTCCGTTACCGCCCGTCTTGAGAAACGTATTGCCGCCCTGGAAAACGCTACGCCTCCTGTCTCAACTCCATCCCCAGAAAAGACGCCGACGACGCAGCCAGAGGCACCGGTCGCTTCCGCTGACGACAATTACACAAACACTAATTTCGGCTACAGCCTGACATATCCGGCAAGCCTTCAGCTAAAAGTCTATAATCCGGAGAACGCTAGTATTGGCCTGATTAGCGGCAGCGGTGATACGGAAACCGTTGACGGTAAAGTTGCCCTGCGCGCCATTAGTGCCGCCAATGCCGCGGAAAAGAAAATGGGGATGGATGACTTTATTTTCCAGAAAGTAAAACTGTTGTGCGATGCCGACGGCGGCGGCGTATCAGTCAGCTGTCCAAAAAAACTCTCCAGCAAACCGCTCGCGCTCACATCTGGCCTCTCCGCCTACACCCTCACTCTTCAGAAAGAAGAGAAGGCGATCGGTCCGGAAGCTTTTAATACTAAGAGCGAAGCCGTCTTCTTTGTCGTCGATCTCAGCACCGCCAACCAACGCGCCATTCTGGTGATCCACCCGATTGGCGACGGAACGGTCGAACAGTCTCGCGCCGTCGCCCTAACCGTCAAGCGCTAATATCTCTCTTCGGCCATGACTGCCGCTACTCTTTCTCTAGCAGTTAAACGCTTATCCAATAAAACGCGCGCCGCCAACTGCGCGCGTTATTTCAAGACCGGGCCAGGCCAATACGGCGAAGGCGATGTCTTTGCCGGCCTGACCGTGCCGATGTGCCGGGAAATCGCCAAAGAATTTTTTTCATTGCCGCTGGCCGACATTAAAAAACTTCTAGACTCGCAAATTCACGAAGAGCGCCTTATCGCTCTCCTTATTCTCGTCGCCCGTTTTAAGAAAGCGGCGCCAGCAGAACAGAAACAAATTTTTAATTTTTACTTAAAGCAAACGGCGCGTATCAACAATTGGGATCTCGTCGATTTATCAGCTCATAAAATCGTCGGCGAATATCTCTATCTTTCCGGCCAACCGCTTACATTGCTCGACAAATTAGTTCTCTCTAAGAATCTCTGGGAACGGCGCATCGCCGTTCTCGCTACCTTCGCCTTCATTAATCATGGCGATGGCCGGCCAGCCCTGCGCCTTGCCAAAGTATTGTTGAACGATAGGCATGACCTCATGCACAAGGCGGTCGGCTGGATGCTGCGTGAGCTCGGCAAACGTGTTTCCGAAAAAGACCTGCTGGGCTTTCTCGACATTCACGCCGCCACGATGCCTCGGACAATGCTCAGGTATGCCATAGAAAGATTGCCGGAAAAACAAAGGAAATATTACTTATTAAAGAAGAGCCGCTGACACACAGGCGGCTCTTATGTAAAAAAATTCCTTATTCAAACATGGTCGTACTTTTTCCCAAAATAAAGTTTTTCTCCCTGGTGCTCTAATATTGCCTTAAGATTTCTTTTCCAATAATTTTTTAAGCACGCTTTTATTCTTAGCGAATACCAAGGAAAAAGCGAAAATCTTATTAACTCGGCACATGCACACATAATAGTAAGGAATACCAGAACAAGGAAGATTACTCCCAAGACAATCTTCATTGAACAATATTCAACTACTCGCTCAGATTTGCGCATCATCTTAAGGGTCCACGCTCTTAACCCATAAAGATAATCTTTCCTATAGTACTTAAAAAGCAGATATCCCAAGAATCCTATGAAGACAGTAATACAGGATAATATGACCAAGCCTATGTCCGAAAACCAGAATCCCTCTCTTCCTCCCCCTATAACCATCCACACGATGAGAACAAAAAACATACTACCCGATAATTGACCTCCCCAGTCTGTTTTTTCTGCAATCTTCTTGTCAGTAAATATCTGCCAGGAGACTATAAATACAAATCCGGCATATGCTAATCCCAGACCACCTAACCATAGAGAAAACACTGACGCTCCTCGGCATATCAAAATGATAAATGCAATGACAGCTACACATACCGTGAAGATGACAAGGAGTATGTTTTCGTTTTTAAACCAAGGTACGACTTTTTTTCTTTTCATTTTTTTTATGTTTTTTGATTAATCTAAACGCCTAGATCGATACAAGCTTCCATCCTCCGCTGCATCCCGACACATTTCAAGAGACCACCACAGTGCAATGCTATAAGAGATTAGCCCAATTCCGAGGCAAATCCACGTATCCGGACAAACAAATTTAAATTCCTTTGCTACATAAGGAACAAAACCGATGCAAAGTAAGGGACAAACGATATAAAGAAAAAAACTTGATAGTGGCGTGCGCCGCCAACCGATAAAAAACAATCGCCATAACGGTAATTTCTTTTCAATAAACGAGGTAGTTGTATTGCTGTCCAGTTTCTTAACTACCTCTTGTAGGAAAATGGCAACCAATACAATAAATGCAAGATGAAACAATGCCAGAATTACCCAGAGCCCCCTACCTAAAAAACGAAGATATTCATCATAAATATACCAAACTACAGTACGTAGTTTCTTCATTTCTATTTCTCCTTTTTAAATATTTTTTTTAATGAATATCCCAGCCTATCATATCTAAACCATTTTGTCAAGTATATTTCGTCATAAATACTTGATTTTATTATTAAAATTTGCTATATTTATATTACTGACGAAATTTTTCGTCATCATGACTCATATTCTGCCAGTTATGGCCATTATCACAACTCTCAAAAAACTCGGATTGTCTGAAAAAGAATCGGACACGTATCTGGATCTGCTAACCAATGGACTCAGCAGCGCCTCCGCCTTAGCCGCTCGCGTGGCCTTCCCCCGGCAAACGGTCTACAGTATTTTAGAAAAACTAATCGCCGAAGGATTCGTCGAACAAAGTGATAAGCGGGGAGTAAAACACTTTTTGGCCGATCCCGACGCCCTTCGACCCTTGTTAGAGAAGAAGAAACGTCTTCTAGAAGACAGTGCCCGGGAACTCGACAGCGAACTGCCCAAACTCCTAGCAGGCGCTAAAAGTGCAGCAGCGCTACCTAAGATTCGTTATTACGAAGGCGAGAACGGCCTCAAGCGACTCTTTGAAAATATTCTTACCCTCTACCAAAAAGGCCTCAGCCATACCTTCCGCGGCTATGGCATCAACAGCTTCCACCAATTTCTCGGTGATTATCTTTATGAATTCGTTACAAAACGCGGTGAGTGCGGCGTGGCCACCAAACTCTTCATAGCCGACGCGCCGGATGATTTTTCCGCCACCGGCGACACGGCCGCCCAGGGCCGCGATATAAAAAGAATCGACATGGCGCCCCAGGAAGCTGGAATGTATATGGCGGGGGACAGCGCCTATCTTTTCTCATATGTCGATAATGTCGGCGTGAAGATCGAGAACAAGGCTATCGTCCAGCTCCTCAAAACCGTGTTTGACGACCATTGGAAAAAGAGCCAATAAAACCCTATACTATAGCTATACTCATCCGCCTAATTCCTCATCATTCCTATGAACACAAAGATCATTGCCACCGTCGGTCCGGCCTGCGAAAGTTACGAGAAGCTCAAAGCACTTATTGAAGAAGGAGTCGATATTGTCCGCATCAACTTTTCTCATGCCACCCAAGAACAGTACCTGCGCATTCGCGACAGCCTCAACCGCATCAAACAAGAAACCGGCAAAGCCACCCTCATTCTGCAGGACCTGCAGGGACCGCGTATCCGCATCGGCCATCTCACGCATGAAGTTGATATGAAGCCGGACGAAATCTACGCCTTCATGTATAACGAAGGCAATATCGACAACCTGGAAATACCTATTGACCATCGCGAACTAATCGAAGACATCAAGCCCGGCGAACACTTCTATATTTCCAATGGAGCCATTGAAATGATCGTCACCGAGGTGCGCGATAACCGTATCTTTGCCCGCGTCGAACGAGGCGGTCTCGTCTTATCCCGCAAAGGCATCAATCTCCCGCAGACCAACCTCCGGCAAGGCGGGATCACCGAGAAGGATCTGACCGACGCCCGTTTCGGACTGGAGAACGGCGCCGATTTCATCGCGCTTTCTTTTGTCCAATCACAAGCCGATATCAGCCGCATGCGCCAGTTTCTCAGCGAAAGTGCTCAGGCTTCTCAGCTGCCGCTGCCAAAAATTATTGCCAAGATCGAACGGGCCACCGCCCTGCCCGTCATCGACGAAATTATCAAAGCGGCCGACGGCATCATGGTCGCCCGCGGCGATCTCGGCATCGAAGCACCGCTTGAAGACCTGCCTATTATTCAGAAAAATCTTATCCGTCATGCCCATTGGCACGATAAGCCGGCCATTGTTGCCACAGAAATGATGACATCAATGCTAGAGCATGACCGACCAACCCGCGCCGAAGTCGGCGATGTCGCCAACGCGATTTTTGACGGCGCTGACGCCCTGATGCTTTCCGATGAAACTGCCATCGGCCGCTACCCTCTGCAAACCGTTACTATGATGCAAAAGATCCTGCGCCGCGCCGATGACTATTTCAATAACCGCAATTACTTCGACGACAACGAAGTTATTTATAAAAAATAATTATTTAACTATTTAATTAGTTAATTATTTAATTAATCATCACCCCTATGGACACCTCATCTACCTCACGTTCTGCCCTCATCGCCGGCAGCGCCCTCGTCATCGCCGCTATCATCGGCTCCGTCAGCTTCTATCAGGCCAAGCGGCCAGTTGATACCCTGGCTGTCACTGGCTCGGCGGAAAAAATTGTCAGCTCCGACGTTGCTAAATGGACAAGCAATGTCTCGCGCAACGCTGATTCCGCCAGCCTGAAAACGGCCAGCGAGCAGATTAAGAAAGACATTGCCGCCACCCGTGATTACTTCCGGACGTCGGGAATCAAAGACGAGGAGATGACCGTTAATCCGGTTATGGTTAGCCCGGTCTGCGAAAACCAGGGCAATGTCATGTATGACAAATTCGGCAACCAGACCTGCGGCTCCGGCAAGCCTTTCGGCTATTCATTGCAGCAGACCATCGTTATCGACTCAACAGACGTCAAGAAAGTCACCGACCTTTCGCAGAAAGCCCCGAGCGCCCTCATCGCCAAGGACATTATTTTCTCCAGCCAGAATCTTGAATACTATTACAGCAAGCTCAACGAACTGAAGATTGAACTAACTGGTGCAGCAACCAAGGATGCCGAAGCCCGCGCCGCCAAGATCGGCGAAGCCACTAACACTCGGATCGGTGTCCTGCAATCCGCCAGCCTCGGCGTCGTCCAGGTAACGGCGAAGAACTCGGCCGAAGTAAGCGACTACGGCGCCTACGATACGACCGCCCTGGAAAAGAAAGTGACCGCCGTCGTCAAAGCCTCCTTCGTCATTAACCGCTAAACCCGACAACGCGCCACCTCTATGAAGAAAATATTGCGCGGCGCAGTTTCTACAGCCTTCCGCTTGTTGCCCGCCGGAATGCCGGCTCTTATATATACCAAAATTTTGCGGCCCGCTCCGCTGCGTCGGGTAACCGATCGTTTCCTTCTCACCCTCGTACCGCCAACCGTCACGCTCCCTGAGGGGGAGCTTGCACTCAATCAGCGGGACCCCGTCGTCTCCGGAGCTTTGGCTCTGGGCGTTTACGAGAACTTCGAACTGCAGCTTTTTCGCTCCCTCATAAAGCCAGGAGAAACCGTACTGGATGTTGGGGCTAATATCGGCCTCTACAGTATTATCGGCGCCCACCGAACCGGACCGACTGGTCGGGTTATCGCCTGCGAACCCGAACCAGACAATCTCGCTCTGCTTCACCACAATGCCCTCGGCGTTCAAGCACAGAATATTTCGGTATGCGCCTGTGCCTTGGCCGACAACGACGGCACGCTGAATCTGTACCTCAGTACGGACAATAAGGGCAGCCACTCCCTCTTCGGCAGTAAAAGCAACGCCCAGGCCATTTCCGTGCCGGTGCGCCGCGGCGACGACCTTCTTGCCGAACTGGGCGCAACGCCCGACGTTATCAAAATCGACGTCGAGGGCGCTGAACCGCTTGTCTTAGCCGGACTGCATAAGTCCCTGACCTCGCCTTCGGTCAGACTGTTTGTTGAATTTTCGCCTGGCTCGCTGCGCAACGGCTCATTCGATCCGCAGGAATTTTTAGATGATCTGACCGGACGCGGTTTTATCTGTTATGAAATAGACGCTTCGCGCCAAGCACTACGCGAAGTTATATTTCCAAAAAAGCTCATTGCCCGACTTGGCCCCACCGGGTATGTCAATCTGCTCTGCGTAAAGAACCAGCAGTTGACAGCCACCTTTCACGTGCTATCATAATAACGCAACTGAGTTGCGTATTATACCTGCCTATGTCCCAGATTCTATTAGCTGTCGCCGCCTTTGCCGCCACGTATATCGGCGGCCTATTTGTTGTCCGTTTCCGAACAAAGCTTAACCTCATCATGGGCTTTACTGCCGGCGTTTTGCTCGGCGTGGTCGCTTTTGAAATACTTCCGGAAATTATCGAATTGATTAAGGAACATAATTTCTCCTCCTCGCCAATCATGGTTGCCCTCGTCATTGGCTTTCTGCTTTTCCATATCCTGGAGAAGACCCTGCTTATCCACCATGCGCACGAAGATGAATACGCCGCTCATAAACACCCAAAAGTGGGGTCCTTCTCGGCCTTAGCGTTGGCCGGCCATAGCTTCCTTGACGGCGTTGGCATCGGCTTGGCCTTTCAGGTTAATGAAGCTGTCGGCATTTTAGTGGCCATTGCCGTTATTTCACATGACTTCACCGACGGGATGAACACAGTAGCGCTCATGCTAACGCATAAGAATAGCGACAAAAAAGCTAAGCTCTTTCTCCTCATCGACGCGCTGGCGCCGATTCTCGGAGCGGCCGTAACGCTTTTCTTTAGCGTCTCCGCCCAGCTGCTTGTCATCTATCTCGGCTTCTTTGCCGGCTTCCTCTTGTATATCGGAGCGACCGACATTCTACCGGAAGCGCATAGTTCGCACAGCTCCTACAAGACCATCGCCCTGACCGTGGCCGGGGCCGCCCTAATCTTCCTAGTCTCACGCCTCAGCTAGGTCTTTTCCGGCGATCCACGGCGCAAGGCTGTGGTATAATAAGGGAATGAAAAGGAAACAGGCAAAAAAGAAAAAGGCACCAAGCAAGCTGCTCGAGCGCGGCGCGTTCGCCATCATAGCCCGCATCGGCTCGCTTGCTTCCATCGTCATACATACTATTCTCTTTTTAGTTTTTTTCATACTCGGGCTTCTCGGCTTTGACTGGAATCGCCTGCTGCTCATTCTGACAACCCTCGTCTCACTGGAAGCTATCTATCTGGCCATCTTCATTCAGATGACAGTTAACAAGAATACCGAAAGCCTCGTTGAAGTGGAAGAAAATATTGATGAGATCCAGGAAGATATTGATGAAATCCAGGAAGATATTGATGACATCCAAGAGGATGTTGACGAAATCCAAGAAGACGTCGACGACATTGCCGAAGAAGAGAAAGAAGCAGAATCGAATGAGCGCCAGCATATTCTGACGCTCAACCAAATCCAGGAAGAACTACAGCAGCTTTCCAAGACGATCGAAAGCTTACGAAAAAAGTAGTATGACTTTCGGACCAGATTTTGAACAGTTGCAGCGCAAAACGGAAGAGTGGCGCGAACGCCTGTTTAAGCCATTATTGAAGCTGCTACTCGCCCTGCATGTAAGCGCCAATGACATCTCGACGTTTCGCATCATACTCGCCGCTGCCTTTCCCTGGTTAATTACTACCCGACCACAGCTCGCCTGGTGGTGCATGGGAGTATCGATTGCGCTTGACGCGCTTGACGGAGCCGTGGCTCGCTACGCCAAAAAAGACAGCGACCGCGGCAAATTTATCGACGTGCTGGCTGATCAAATAACTTTCTCACTGCTGGCCGTCGGTATGATCCGTATCTGGACGGCACAGTCCCTGCCACTGGCCTTTCTCGCCCTTCTTATACCGGCGACATATCTCATGGTCGCCGTTGCTAAAAATGAAAGACTTCCGAGCGATTGGCTCATAAAACCGCGGGCGCAGCTGACAGCCTACAAGATTGCCTTTCTCTTGATTTTAGCCGGCGACTGGAAAAACTTCTGGACCACCGAACAAACAACGAACGCACTCTGGTCCCTCATTGCCCTCTGCGCCCTCCATTTCTCCTGGCGGTATCTGCGCTTCATTCGTAAATCCTAACTATGTCACGAATCATTTACGGCTTATCTGGACAAGGCTTCGGCCATTCCGCCCGCGGCCACGAAGTCCTTACTCATCTTAAAAAAAGAGGACATGAGCTGCTTGTCCTGACCTATGCCCAGGCCCTAGCCGTTATGAAGCCTGACTTTCCAACGCTAGAAATTCCCGGCCTTGGGCTCAACTACCAGAATAATAAAGTGGATTACCTGCGGACCTTCTACGACAACGCCGCCATGCTCGTTCGCAGCGGCAAAAGCTGGCCCTCCCTACTGCGAAAAATAAAGCGCTTCAAAGCCGATTTGGTTATCTCTGATTATGAGCCGCTGTCGGCTGCCTTCGCCCATCTGGAGAATCTGCCGCTTATTTCTTTCGACAACCAGCACCAGATGACCAATACTAAAATTAGCGTGCCACCAAAATACCGCCGCGACTTTATCGCCGCTAAATTAGTAACCCGATCCTTTGTCTGGGGAGCCGATCACTATCTGATTACCACTTTTTTCCCAACGCCTGCCAACAAGCCGGAAACCTTTCTCTTCCCGCCGGTTGTTCGGCGCCAGGTAACGCGCCTTAAGCCGTCGATTAAAGATTATATCCTCGTTTACCAGAACTCGGATTTTGACTACATCCTGCCCCAGCTAAAAAAACTTGCCCCGCAGAAATTTATCGTCTTTAGCAGCCGACCCGAAGAAATTCGCGACGGCAACTTACTGCTCAAGCGCCATAATCCGGAAGCCTTCCTGCGCTACCTTAAAGATTGTCGCGCCATTATCGCCACCGCCGGCCTTAGCCTGATTTCCGAAGCTATCCGTCTCGACAAGCCATATTTCGCCCTCCCGGTCGCCAAGCAAGTGGAACAGACTATTAATGCTATCTATATCAAAAAACTAGGCTTCGGCGATTGGGCGGAAACATTTTCCCCGGCGCGCGGAAAAAAGTTTTTGCAGAATCTGGAAAAGTATCGCCGCCAGCTGAAAAAAAATCCAAAAGAAGGTACGGCCGCTCTCTTTAAGAAATTGGATTCAATCATCGCCTCGCATTCCTCCGATTAATCCAATAAAGGCTTCCTTCTTCAGCTTTTGGCCGGCAATTGACTATTAGCCGGTCTTGCTGTTTAATAGAGGCACGATACCAGTTATTTCAAAATTAAATATACAGGCTATGCTCGTAGATATCGTTCTCCACCCCGGGGATGAAACCGGGACAAAACTAATTTTTGGCTTTGCGGCTGATTTCATTAACGACTACATTGCCGCCGTGCCTGATGAAAAGAAACAGCGCTTTCTCGCCACGCAACACGAAGCTCTGGCTAGCGGCCAGTCCAACATATTTTCTCAGGCGTGGCCCTGGCCCGCTCAGGAGCACCTCGCCTGCCAAGTCCGTCATGCCCATGGCAAAAACTGTCCGCTCTGCGGCGGACAAACAGTTATCAAGCGGGCCAAAGCAGATGAACTCGCTGAGCTCATGTCATTTATTCATGAAATATATCTGTGGCATGACACGCACGAGAGCGCATTAAAAATACGCCACAACCAATCCTTTGACTTCTCCGACCGGAGCGGCGGAATTGGCCATCTCTACGCACCTCTGCTCGGTTTTATTCGCAACGCCCCTTCGGAAGTTTTGCGCGAATTGAGCTCGTCAGTAGAGAGCTGGATGCGCAAAGCGCACCTACAGATATATGGCTACGACGAAGAGGATATGTGTGTTCACCTTTTTCGCTCAGGCATATATCTTGGCCTAGCAGACGGATCGGCGCGCAGTTTCCACGTCTCCGCCTTTAAAGAAGGAGATGCCTCGGCTCGCATTGAGCCGCATCATGTCGACAATATCCAAGATGAATTCATTCTCATGACGGGAATTATCGCCATAAACACCTTTTTCCGACGAACGAAACAAAGCACTACATAAGTTACATACCATAACGGGACCCCTGCGTCCCGTTTTTTATTGCTTTAGGAAATTATCAGGAAATCACCCTCTTTACATAATAAATTAGCTAATATTAGACAAAATATAACGTTATCCCGCCCAGGTATTGACAAATAAAATTAGCTGTGCTATACTCGTAAATTACCTTAAGGAGGTAATACATGACCACTCAAAATAAAGTCCGGCTGAAGCGGGCTAGGCACGACAAGCATGGGGATTTCTTCGTCAGAAAAAACTCGGTTACGACTAGGTTCCTTCTGATGAAAATTTCTTGCCTACCCGCTTTAGGTGGACTTTACAAAACCGCCGCTCCTCGGAGCGGCGGTTTTTTTATTCTTTTATTGGACGGGCGTAGCGGTTGGCGAAACTGTCGATGTAGGGGTTCCGGCCGGCGGAACAGTGGTCTCCGCCTTCTTCGCTCCCACTAAACAAACCGCCTGCCATGGAACATAATGCGAAGTAAATCGCTTCTCTTTTACAGTTCCGTCCGCGTAGGTAACCTTACTGTCAAAGAAGGCATCGGCGCCGGCATGAGCGCTTTCCGTGCACTTCTTCTGGCCAACCGGCAAATCAGGAGTTTCCACAATCTTGGTCGGCTTTGGCGCGACTATATTATAAATTGTCGGTTTTGTGACTTCCACCTGACGGCCGTCCTTGGTTCCCCAAAAATCAAAGGATAACTCGTTAGTACCTAGGCGTGCCTGAATTAAAATATAGTGTCCGGTATCGTTAACGAAGCGATAATCGGGGGCCGGATCGTAAATCGTAGCATCGGTGCCGGCCGGCTCGTAATACGAAACTCGATAAGAATGATTGCGCCGCTGAGTTACCGGCAATCCCGTATTGAACGTCGCCCGGAAAACCGTTGTGCCAATCTGGCAAAGCCCGCCGCCATATTCCGGTATTGTCTTATTTCCCTTGATAACCAATTCGGTGCGGTATCCATTGCTGGCATCGATATTGCCCAGCGCCTTCAAAAGAGAAAACTCTTCTCCCGGTTTAATAAGCAAGCCGTGCAGGGCCATGGCGCCTGTTTTAATATTGTGGCGACGATTTGCCGGAGAGCCAGAGAACTTAGAAGTACCCGTACCAATGATTTCCCTAATGCCCATCTCTTCGGCACTCTCGTCTGCCGACTTAGCCGGGGTTCGCGAAACCGCGACGGAAACTTCAGAAATTCCGCTAGCCGGCCAGGCGACAATCGCCGCAATTGTACCATCGCGATCAACTGCAATCCCATCCTTACCTTCCTGCCATACTGAAACTCGGCCGTTTTCAATAGCGAGGCGCGCCTGAATCGGCTCTCGATCAACAGCCGGCACTACCTCCTTCTCGATATATGCCTTGGCTAATACCGGGTCGATTCCTACCCGAACCGTCCCATCGATTTTCACTAACCCCAACAACGAACGTAATACTTTTTTATCTAAAAGCCATTCTTTCTTTTCAAATATCAAACGAGCGGACGGTGTTTCAAGCAGGCGATCCACTTGTTCTTGGACGGTACGCTGGTCGATTTCCGACAGCATGATAGTGGGCCTGATAGGCTGCAGTCGCAATTCGATAGGCGCAGTGTTGCCGGTGGCAAAACGCTCTTCTGCCGCAATAGCCGCCTTTGCGTAATCAAAAACCTCTCCGTCAACTTCGGCAATAATTTTCGCCTCTCCCTGAGCATTGATTGCTAGATGCGCATCAACGGAGGGCTGTTCGTACTGAACAAAGGCCGTCTTAAGTTCCGCCGCAACCCTCTCCTTATCAAGCAAAACGGCCAACGGTAACTGTCTACCTTGCAGCATTGCTCCGAGGGTCACGAAAGCATCAGACAGGTATTTTCCGCTATGTCCAATTGCCGCGGCGTGAACAAAGCTTGCCTCATCATCAAACACGATCGACGGGGCAAGGTCGGGGTCAAGCGAGCCAACTTCAGGCGAAAGTAGATATTCATTAGTATTGAACCGCACAGAGACGCCCTTTTCCAGAGCGGAAACCTTGCGGGCAACCGCTTCGCGGGCCGCCGGGAAATCCATGCCGCCGACATACGCTCCGCCCACGCTCAGATTAGGCAGCATGCGATCCTGATAGGCAAACAGCAGACCGCCAGCCAGCAAAGCACTTAAAAAAAAGACCGCGACAAAGACGGTGATTACTATCAGCAACCAATCCGGCAGGGAATTATGTAGTTTTTTCCACGTCGTCATGAGGTTTGAGTATTTCATTCAAAATGGCCGCCGGAGCCGCTTCGAGCGGCTCAGTCAGACTGAGATCAAGCCAAAGCTTTTGACCAATAAAGGCGCCGGCCGGCAATAAATCTATGGGGCAAGAAATCAACGAACCATCCGCCGCCTTGAGAGTAGCGTTGTCATCAATCGATTCTAAGGAAACGGATAGAGCCATACTAGTCTTTATTCTGCTTAACGCGGATAGTTGTTGTCTTAGAGCGGTGGGCTTTTGGCAACGTTATCGTCAAAACCCCGTTATGAATTGAAGCCATGACCTTATCGCTCTTGATTTCCACCGGCAGGACAATCGAACGGGAAAACTTACCCCAATAGCATTCGCGGTAGAGATACGCGTCGTTCGCCACAGCCTCCGACTGCTCACGTTTGCCGCGAATAGTAAGCATATCTTCCACGAGCGATATGTCTATATCATCAGTCGTTGCTCCGGCAATGGTCGATTTCACAATAACCGCATCCTCCGTCTGATAAATATCAACCGACAGCTGTCCTTCTTCTTCACCAAAGCCCGGCCAGTCGCTTGATGGCTGCTCAGGGTTGTGTAGGACGAGCGGAGCGCTTGGCGAAACCTGGCGTCCGATCAGCTTAAAAAATCGTTTCATAGAGAAAAAGGCATGGCGGTTTGAAGGCCGGTAATCTATACCGACTATAGCATATTTCTGACCATTTCACAATTGAATTCCCCCTCTTAAAATGATACACTAAGGCCATGAGCGATCCTACGCAATCCATCAATGATCTCATTGCCGCCGCGCATGCGGGCGCCTCAGACGACGAGAGTACCGAAGGAAAATTCCATAAGAAAGAACAGGAAATCCACGACCGCGATCTCGAACGTTTGACCGCCGGCAAAGCGCAAAGTACCGGCCTGCCATATATTGACCTAACTGGCTTCCCGATAAGCCAGGAAGCGTTGGCGTTGATTGACGAAAAAGAAGCGCGTGAGCTTGGGGCGGTCTGCTTTTTCTTCAACGGCAGCAAGCTGCGGCTGGCCGCCGCCGATCCCATGGCCACAAACGTGCGCGAAAAGTTCCGCCAGCTGCAGCAAAAACTATTTATTGAAGATGGCGAAATCTATCTTGTCTCGTCACGCAGCCTAGCCCACGGGCTGAAGTTATACGCCAGCCTCCCTAAGGTTAAGCCAGTCCCGCCTGGAGTCGAAATCAAGGAGAAGGACTTAGAAAAGTACAAAGCGGAAATAAGCGATTTTCGCAGCTTGGAACAGAAAATAAACGAAGTAAGCATGAGCGATGTTATCGTCCTGCTTATTGCCACCTCGCTAAAAATTAACTCGAGCGATATTCATATCGAAGCCGAGGAGACCGGCGTTACCGTCCGCCTCCGCGTCGACGGCACCCTGCAAAATGCCGCCGTCATCAGCCGCGAACGATGGCATCAGGTCATTTCCCGTCTTAAGATTCTCTCTAAAGTTAAGATTAACATTGATGACAAGCCGCAGGATGGCCGCTTTACGGTTTTTACCAATAATGAAAAAATTGCCATTCGCGCTTCCTTCCTGCCCACCGCTTATGGCGAAAGCGTTGTAATGCGCTTATTATATGCCAGCGCGGCTTCTTTTTCCTTTGACACACTGGGCATCAGGCCGCGGCCCCTGGAAATATTAAAAGAAGAAGTAGACAAGCCAAATGGTCTTATTCTTATAACTGGTCCGACTGGCTCAGGAAAAACGACAACCCTCTACGCTCTGCTTAACTACCTCAACCGCCCGGGTACGAAAATTATTACCCTGGAAGACCCGATTGAATACCAGTTGGAAAACATCAACCAGAGCCAAGTCGAAGAAGCGAAAGGCTACACCTTCTCAACCGGCTTACGGTCTGTTTTGCGTCAGGATCCTGATGTCGTGATGATTGGCGAAATGCGCGACTTAGAAACTGCGGAAATAAGCGTTCGCGCCGCCCTGACCGGCCACCTTGTTCTATCAACTGTTCACACCAACGATGCCGCCGGCGCCATCCCGCGCATGCTCGACCTTGGCATTAAACCATATCTCCTTACGCCAGCCATCAATGCCATAGTCGGCCAGCGCCTGGTGCGCAATCTCTGTCCGCACTGCAAGACAAAACATATCCTCAGTAGCGACGAAGCCGCCAAGGTCAAGAAAATTCTGGCAGTTATGAGCCCGAAAGCCGGTATCGATGTTCCGGAAAATCTCGATAACGTCTATACGGCCGTCGGCTGCGATGAATGTCATGGCCTCGGCTACAAAGGCCGCAGCGGTATTTTTGAAATTCTCGTCATGGATGAAAAAATTAAGACCCTGGCTAATGAGAGCGCCCCTGGCTTTAAGATTCTCCAGCAGGCGATTGAAAATGGCATGGTCACCATGCTTCAGGACGGCGTTCTGAAATGTTTAGAGGGCATTACAAGTCTGGAGGAAGTGTATGCTGTCGCCGGCGAAATGCAGTATGTCGACGAGCTGTACGACATTGCCGTGTCGCAGACAATCGGCCGCGGCATTGAACTGACAGCCGAACAGCTGACAATTGGCCAAGGACTGATAAAAGATTTGACCGTCGACCATGGCGCGCAATTGCAAGGACACCACACGAGAGAGATTTTATCACTGGTCATGGCCGGAGCAATCGCCGCCGAAGCCGGCGACGTCAACGTTGACCCGGAGGAAAACAATGTTAAGGTACGCTACCGCATCGACGGAATTATCCATGACATTGCGACCCTCGGTAAAGAATATTACATCCCACTGCTTGGCGAGATCAAAACGTCTGCCGGCTTCCCGTCCAATTTGAAAAAACCGACCCTCGATGGCCGCTTTAGCGTCCATTTGCCAGACAGCAGCATGGACTGTCGCGTCTCCATCATCAGCGGCGGCTACGGTGAAACCGCTGCTATTCGCCTGCTCTCAAGCCAGGCAAAAAATCTGGACATGAAAAATCTCGGAGTCGTTCCGCCGGCCGCTGATATTATTACCAAGGCCATTCATAAAACTAAGGGCATTATCTTCACGAGCGGTCCGACCGGCTCAGGAAAAACCACTACGCTCTACAGCCTTCTCAACACCCTCAACGATCCGAGCATTAAAATCATTACTATTGAAGACCCAATCGAATATAATCTCGCCGGTATCATTCAGACGCAAATTAACACCGAAGAAGGCTACAGTTTTGCCACGGCCCTGCGCTCGCTGTTGCGCCAAAATCCAAACGTCATCATGGTTGGCGAAATACGCGACCAAGAAACTGCTAAAGTAGCTGTTGAAGCCGCCCTCACGGGCCACTTAGTCCTTTCAACCATCCACGCCAACAGCGCCGCCGGCGCTATTTCGCGTTTCGTCGGATTAGGCATTGAAAAGTCACTGCTTTCCAGTGCCATTGAATGCACCATCGGTCAGCGTCTCGTTCGCAGGCTCTGCCCGAGCTGCAAACAACCAGCAGTTCCGTCCGCCGATCTGCTAAATAACGCCCGGACCGCCCTCGCCCAACTCAGCGGACGTGCCGGAATCCCAGCGGTTGATGACTTGCATTTCTATAAAGCGGTCGGCTGCCCGGCCTGCGGAGGCCTCGGCTACAAGGGTCGTCTCGGCATATATGAAGCGGTTAACATGAGCAGCGAAATGCAGAAACTCATCCAATCGCCGCTTCTTACTGAAGATGATATTGAAAAACTAGCCGTTGAACAGGGCGCTACCCTCATGATTCATGACGGAATACTTAAGGCATCTCAAGGCGAAACCACTCTTGAGGAAGTCTTCCGCGTCGCCGCCTAAAGGGATTGCCTCATTTCAGCGATGATTAAAAAACGGCTTCAGCCGTTTTTTGCTTGGCAACGCTTTTAAAAAAGCATCCAAACATATATACTTACCATACACGAATACAATATGCCTTCACGCAGTTACATTTCCGCCGTGCTGACAATGATCGCCGCCATCGTCGGCGTCGGCATGTTTACTTTGCCGTATGCCGGAACCCAGGCCGGGTTATTGATACTCCTCGGCTATTTTGTCGGCCTCGGCATTATCCAGCACTGGCTACATAAAATTTACGCTGAGATTGTTCTCTCAACTAAGCAGCCTCACCGGCTGCCTGGCTATGCCGGAATTTACCTCGGATCCAAAAGTAAGAAAGCAATGACTTTGCTGGTAGTCGTCGCCAGCTACGGCAGCTTGCTTGCCTATACCCTTATTGGCGGCGACTTTCTTTTTCAGTTGTTGCGCCCGTATTGGGGAGGGACGGTTTTCTTTTACACCTCTATTCTTATGGCCCTGCGCAGCGCCGTTATCGCCTTCGGCTTGAAGTGGATTACGCGGGTTGAGACGGTTCTTACGGCCGGCCTCCTCGGCACGATTGTCGTTATTGCCGCCTTTTTAGGAGAACACGCCAGTCTCTCCAATATCGTCCTCTGGCAACCGGCGCAAATATTTTTTCCATATGGAGCAGTATTCTTTGCCGTTAACGGCCTGATTGCCGTCAATAACGTCTGCCTTATCATGAAAAAAGAAAGCAAGCATATTAAAAGCGCGCTACGCAGCGGCCTGGTTATCTCAATTTTCATCATGGCCTTTTTCAGCATTATGATTATGAGCCTGTCGGGTAGTACCACCTCTCCTGATGCCCTCTCGGGTCTGGGCGCAGCTGTACCCCCGGCTGTTTACGCCATACTCCTGCTCATTGGCCTCGTAACCGTCACCACTTCATTCCTCATTGTCGCCGAAGCCTTAGAAGAAATGTATATCTGGGATCTCGGCCTGCCGCGCGGCCTGGCCTGGCTTTTGGTCGCAGCCGTACCCTACATTCTCTATTTATTTGGCGCGCACGACATCACCAAAGTTGTCGGACTGGCCGGCGCCGTTTCCGGTGGATTATTAGGCGCCTTCTCTTTGGCCATCGCCTTGCGCGTCCGCTCCAACCCGGAAAAGAAATCAGCTGTTCGTCCGCTCCTTACTCCGCTTATCGCCCACACCCTAACTCTTCTTTTTCTCGGCGGCGTCGGCTACCAGCTCTGGGAACTGTTCGGCTAACGCGATATGAAAGTGGCTATCTGCGCAGACATCCATGATAATGAAGCGTATCTAGAGATGTTCCTCGCCTGGTGCGGCACTCACTCCGCCGAAACAATTCTCATCTGCGGAGACGTCACCAGCACAGCCACTCTCAAACTCCTCAATGCCTCTGACTTGCCCGTCTATCTCATCCGCGGGAATGCTGAACTATTCGAAGATAGCGCTTTTAAGAAGTTCGTTAATCTTCATTATTTAGGCCGTTACGGTTGCGTCGAGCTAGGCGGGAAGAAAATCGGCCTCTGCCATGAGCCGCGCTATATCGAACGCCTCCTCGGCGAATCGCCTGATATCATCTTCCATGGCCATACGCATAAGCCCTGGATCGACGAGCGAAACGGCATTGCGATCATCAACCCCGGCACGCTTGGCGGAGTATTTACTCCCTCGACCTTTGCTTTCTGGGATACGACTATGCCGCTCCCCGAATTGAAACAAACCGCTCGTCTATCATAAAACCGGCCCTCAGCCGGTTTTACTGTTATGTGTTTTATATTACCCCTGGACAATTACATGACTGGCATCAAACGCGGAGATAACGCCATTGTGCCGCAAGACGCGAACGAGGCGGTTTAATTGAGTCGTTGTAGCCATATTATCTTCGATCCGGTTCAACCAGGTCGTATGATAATTAAGCTGCTGCTCAACCTTATCGAGCCGCGCTTCGACACGATCCAAGCGTCCTTCAATCCGGTCAAGCCTCTCCTCAACCGCCGCAAAACGCCGATCCATCGAATCGGATAGCGCTTCCAGACGATCGTACACTTTTACGAGTATTTCCATGACTTCCATGGTGGTAACGGTTTCATCAAACATAGATCTCCTTTAGGAATAAAGGAGGGCGTAGAAGCAATTTTAGCATGTTAGCTTTTCTCTGCCAAACTCTCCTGTAGACACGAGAAATATAGTCGAATATATAATGAAAAACGAACGCTTGCGCGCTCGCTTTTCTCACTAGTGAAAAAAATTTTATACAATCTCCGCCAAGTATTTCCCCGTATAACTTCCCTTAACTTTGGCGACCTGCTTCGGCGTGCCGGTAGCAACGACCGTGCCGCCCTTATCGCCGCCTTCCGGACCCATGTCGATAATCCAGTCAACGGCGCGGATAACATCGAGGTTATGCTCAATGATCATGACCGTATTGCCACGATCGACAAGGCGATTGAGAATGCCGAGCAGGCGGCGGATGTCTTCGAAGTGGAGGCCAGTGGTCGGTTCGTCGAGAATATAAAGCGTCTGGCCGGTCGGGCGGCGCGATAATTCGGTTGCCAACTTAATACGCTGCGCTTCGCCGCCGGACAGCGTGGTTGCCGACTGGCCGAGCTTAATATAGCCGAGACCAACTTCGGTCAATGTTTCCAACTTCTGATGGATAGCTGGCAAATTCTTAAAGAAATACATCGCTTCCTCAACAGTCATATTGAGGATATCGGCAATATTCTTTTCTTTGTAGTGGATTTCAAGAACTTCTCGCTGGTAGCGCTGGCCATGGCAGACATCGCATTCGACGTACACATCAGGCAAGAACTGCATCTCGATCTTAATAATACCGTCTCCCGAGCAAGCTTCACAGCGTCCGCCGACAACGTTAAAGGAAAAACGTCCCGGCTGGTAGCCGCGCAATTTCGCTTCCGGCAAGCCGGCGAAGAGGTCGCGGATCGGGGTGAAAAGGCCGGTATAGGTCGCCGGATTGGAACGCTGCGTGCGGCCGATCGGCGACTGGTCGATATCGATGACCTTATCCAGGTTGTCCAGTCCCTCGATGCGCTCGTGCTTGCCGGGCAAGTCCTTGGCGCCATAAAAATGGTGCGTCAGGGACTTGGCAAGAATGTCGGTAATAAGGGTAGACTTACCTGAACCGGAAACGCCGGTCACGGCGACGAGTTTGCCGAGTGGGAATTCAACAGTGACATTCTTCAAGTTATGCTCGCTGGCATTAACAATCGTCAACGACTGGCCATTGCCGGCGCGGTAAGAAGCCGGCGCCGGAATAGTCTTCTTGCCGGTGAGATACTGGCCGGTTAATGACTTGGGGTTTTTCTTAATCTGATCAATCGTTCCAGCCGCGACGACCATGCCGCCGTGCTCACCGGCACCGGGACCGATATCAATAATATAATCAGACGCTTCCATGGTAGCCGCATCATGCTCGACGACGATGACCGTGTTGCCGAGATCGCGCAGGCGCTTCAACGTCTCGATTAATTTATCGTTATCGCGCTGGTGCAAACCAATGGATGGTTCATCAAGGATATAGAGGACGCCCATCAAGGCCGAACCGATCTGGGTTGCCAGGCGAATGCGCTGGGCTTCACCGCCGGAAAGGGTATTGGCCGCCCGGGCTAATGTTAAATAATTAAGACCGACATTCAGAAGGAATTTCAAGCGAAGATTAATTTCTTTCAAGATCTGCGCGGCGATTTTCTTTTCGCGGGCACCAAGCAGCTTCGAGCTTTCTAGCTCATGAAAGAATATGGCCGAGTCATCGAGCGACGTAGCTGTTGCTTCGTGAATCGAGCGGCCGGCAATCTTCACCGCCAGGCTCTCCGGCTTCAAGCGCTGGCCATGGCAGGCCGGGCATTCCAACACGCGCATATAGCCCTCAATCTCGCGGCGGATATAATCCGATTCGGTCTGCTGATAGCGGCGCATCAGATTCGGTACGACGCCTTCGAATTCGCTGTCGCTGTCACCCAGCAGAACCATCTGCCGCTGCTTGGCATTAAGCTGGCTGAGGGGAGTATTGAGATCGAAGCCATAGCGCTGGGCGGCGGCGCCAAGCTGGCGCATCAGTCCCATCTGGCCGTTCATGTTATTAAAAATCCACGGCTTGATTCCGCCCTGCGCGACGGTTAATTTATCATTAAAAACTAATTCCGGATCAATTTCCAGTTTCGTACCGAGACCGGAACATTCCGTACAGGCGCCATGCGGCGAGTTGAATGAAAAATTATGCGGTTCCGGTTCGTTGATTGTCAGGCCACAATTCGGACAAGCTAGGAGACGAGAGAAAACTTTTAGAATCTCTTCTTTAACCTGCCAGATATAAACCAGCCCTTCACCGAGATCGAGGGCGCGCTCGACGGCTTCGGTCATACGTGACAAGTCTTCTTTGTCCTTAGAAACAGTGACGCGGTCGATGACGATTTCCAGCGTATGCCGCTTCTGCTTGTCAACCTGGAGATCTTCGAACTCTTCGATGGTGTAAATCGTGCCATCGAAACGCAGGCGGCTAAAACCGGCGCGCTGAATACTCGGCAGGACGGATTTATGTTCGCCTTTCTTATCGCGGATGATTGGGGCAAGGATAACAATTTCACAACCAAGACAGGTCGTCGTGATCTGGTTGATGATTTCGTCGAGTGAGTAGGGCTTTACCTTTTCACCACAGTTCGGACAATATGGCACGCCAATACGGGCGTAGAGCAAGCGTAGATAGTCATAAATTTCCGTAACCGTCCCGACGGTCGATCGGGGATTATGCGAAGTTGATTTCTGGTCGATGGAAATGGCCGGCGACAGACCTTCGATAAGATCGACATCTGGTTTATCAATCAGCCCGACGAACTGTCGAGCATAGGCCGAGAGCGACTCAACATAGCGGCGCTGACCTTCGGCATAGATTGTATCAAAGGCAAGCGACGACTTGCCGGAACCGGACAAACCGGTGATGACGACCAGTTGGTCGCGGGGAATCTCGACGTCAATATTCTTCAGGTTGTGCACGCGGGCGCCCTTGATTCTGATGAAATTATGCTGCTGCTTAGCAACGCTCTTGGAGGGGGTTTTTGAGGAGGGCATAGTTTTAATTATCTTACCCAGTATACAAGAAAAAATAGGTTATGGCAAGGGTGCTCGCCTCCTACGCTTTAGCTTAGAAATAATAAAAAACGCCTTATTTTTATAAGGCGCATGGTGTAGTGATTTAACCTATTAAAGCGTCAAGAACTTTTTTCCAACCTTTATTCTTTGTTTCATAAGCATCCCACGCGGAACAGCATACGAATCTCGCATTTCCGATCTCCATCACCTTAAACGCCTCTCTTAAATTTACACGGCTATATTTAATGCTGCTATATAAAGCAGAAAATATAGGGTGGTCGTGATGACTCTCGCCGGCAGTAAGTATAGCAACATACTTAGCTCCTCTCGCTATTGCTCCGATAGCGAAAGCTAATCCGTAAGGAGTTTCAATATTCTTGAATTCTTCACTAGCCGGCATAAATAGATCAATCAAAACTGCCTCAAAATACGGCTTGTCTCCCTGGCCAGTTCGAATCATATCTTCCGCTTCTTTATAAGAAGCGCAGACCGTTAACTCATGGCCAACTAATTGATTTATTGCCGCATCGCGGTTATTCTGACTATCGTCTATTATTAATATATTCATTTTGGTTGCCCTCCTTTGGACGTTGTTTATTTTTTTTAAATAACATTTTCAAGCTTCGTTTTAGGTTTGAGACTAATTCAGCTACTTATATCTTTTCTTAAATATTACTAACTGGCTATGTAATGATATCAACCAGAAAGCCGATAGAAGCAGTCCTATTATCAGAAAAGGCCAAAAATAGAATCCCATCCACACAATTATCCCGATAAAAAATATCATGAGTGAAATTTGAACTACAAGCAGCAGGATTGCTGCATTTTTACTAATGTATTGTGGTTGATATATAGCTTGCCGTTCCATTATATATTTCCTTGGCCTTTAGCCTTTTAATTAATAAATTTTTAAAGTAATCTTAATAACTCCATAATACATTATTTTACTATATTTGTCAATAATATTATATAAATAAGCATAATATTATCCTACTAGTTTACTTTTAAGCCGTTTTGTGCTATCCTGGAAGCATGTTCAGCAAAGACACATACCTCGACGATCTCATTCTAGAGCGCCTCGGCGATGGCCCGCAGGCTATTTCTGATCTCATAGCCGCCCTCACCCAGATCCGCCCCGGAACGACCAAGCAAGCGGTCTATAAGGCCTTGCGCGGCCTAAGAGCAGTCGAGCTTATCGTCCAAACCCGCGGCGAAGCCGCCCTCTCCAGCGTCTGGCTAAAAAAGCTAAGCAGCTTCATCCAGAACGCCCAGAAAAACTATCGCCTCGACGATGCACCAAGCGTCGACTTCCTCTCCCTCAAGAACGGCGAAAAGATTACATACTGGTTTAAGACCTTCGAAGCGACCGATATGTTCTGGGCGCATGCCTTCGACATTCTCTCTGACGTCATTCCACCGACTGAAGCGATCTATCTCTATAACCCCCATGAATGGTTCCTTCTCGCCCGCCCGGAAAGCGAATTATTCCTTTTTAACCGCCTTAAAGAAATCAACAAAAAACTCTATGTCCTGGCCGGGCATCGCGATCCGCTCGACATCACCGCTCAGCAGCATTTCGACGGCACAATCCTTAACTACTACGCTTCACCCGAAGCGATTTTTCCCAAGCCGAACTACTATCTCAATATCTTCAATGATTATCTTATCGAAGTCTGGCTCGATCCGAAGGTTGCTGATGCTATCGATGCTTTCTATACCCGTCATAATGTTCTTGATGAAACCGCCAAACAAGAATTGCTCGATATCATAAAACAGAAGGGGAGAAACAAGCTCGTCATTTATCGTAATGAGCGTAAAGCAGACAAATTACGCCGAATTTTCAAAAAAATATTTTAAAACTTAAAAGAGATGGCCTAGCCATCTCTTTTATATTTCTTCTTAACGATTACAGGCGCAGCCCGGAGCTTTATGACAGACCTTATTCCGAGCGATACAAGAATTACCACAAGCCTTACCAGTGCTGCAGACTGAGCAGCAGCGTTTAGCCGCCTTAGTCAGCTGCACCGTCGCGTAGGACGTGGGCGTGAAAGCGAATACCATGAGCGGCAAACAAAAAGATAAAATGAGTTTTTTCATATAAATTATGCGTCTTAACTTAATGGTAAATATTCACCATGCAAGCGATATCAAACGCCATACATCTCGTAAAAATCTTGCAATCGGCCGCGTGTTTCGAGCGGCGACATGAGCGGCGCTCCTTCCGCAAAAACCGCGCCTAACTCTTCGCCAGGCTCAAGATTTCGCACGCGTCTTAAAAGCTCTTGCACCATATCTTTTTTGAGCTCCATTTTATTATCAAGAAATTGTCCCCAAATCGTCGTACCGCGCGCCCATTGAAACTGGTCCTTATTCTCCCGTAGGGCAGCTGTATACGTATCGGGGAATAAACGCGTATATGCCTCGAGATTATAGAGCCAAGACAGGCCACTGATTTCTTTTTTGTCAGGATACTGTTGCTTAATATCAAGCAACAGATCTTTTATCTCACGCTTGCGTTCATTAATCTTATCCTTATCAAGAGGCCCAGTCTGATCATTCTCCGCATTTACAAAATGGATCCGCAGAGAATCATCCTTATCATTCTTGTCATAATAAAAGCACCCGAAGCGTGTGCTCTCCTTCGGATGGTATTCCGCCGGCTCCTGCTCGCCATCAGTCTTAAGATAATCTGCATAGGCAAAATCAGTCAGCGCTTCTTCGGACAAAGCGCTTACTCCCGGCTTTTCTCCCTTACAAACATACCCCTCATACACAAATAACCCAAAACGCAGACTCGAAGTCCGCGTTTTGATAATATCAAACAAGTTGTCGCCAGTTTTTTCCTGCAGCGCTTTGGCAAACTCAAACTGGAGCTCGAAATATTCCCGAGGAAAAAGCCGCGGCTTGCGCGCTTCCCACTTCTCGTTCAAAACCGTAACGCCTGGCTTCCATTCAGGGGATTTCATATGAGTAGCTGGGGAGAGGCTCGAACTCTCGACCTTAGCGTTATGAGTGCTACGCTCTAACCAACTGAGCTACCCAGCCAAATACAAATTAACTAAATAATAAATTAACTAATGAAATAATTAGTTCATTCTTTAATTTATTAATTTTTTAATTGTTCTGTGCACCCAGTAGGGATCGAACCTACGACCATTCGCTTAAGAGGCGACTGCTCTACCGCTGAGCTATGGGTGCAGTATAAAATGTTTCAATTAACAAATTAACTAATGAACAAATTCGGAAATTTATTCATTAGTTAACTTATTAGCTTCACCTGTGCACCCGGCAGGATTCGAACCCACAACCCCTTGGTCCGAAGCCAAGTGCTCTATCCATTGAGCTACGGGTGCCGAGCTTACTTTCCTTTCAGCGCGTCCTTCAGGGTCTTGCCGGTTTTGAACTTCGCCACCGTTACCTCCGGGATCTGAATCCGTTCGGTCGGGTGCTGCGGGTTAACGCCGCCGCGGGTATGGCGCTTGCGGGCTTCGAAAGTTCCAAACCCGACCAGATTAACCTTGCGTCCGGCTTTCAACTCTTCGATAATCGTATCGACGAGCTTTTCAATAACATCTTCAACCTGCTTCTTAGAAAGCGAGGTTGCTTCGGAAATCTTTTCGGTAAGGCCTGCTTTATTCATATACGCTTTATTATAATCCCTCTGCTAGCCCCCGGCAAGGCCGGTTTAGCTAAGGAATAAACGGGCGATAGAAAGCCCAAAGAAGAGCACGGCTAAAATGATAGTACCCGTAAAGAGCATCTTCTCGACGCCGCGCTTCGTTCGATACACGCCGCTCGAGCCACCGAATACGCCAGACAGCCCAGTACCACGGTTCTGCATGAGAACGGCAGCAATTAAAAGCACTGAAATAACAAGCTGGGCGACCTGAATGATGCGGATATCCATATTACTCAGCTTTTGGAGACTTTGGTTCCTTAACAGCCTTATTTCCCTTGGCGTCCTTTACCTGCTCAAGAATAGATTCAAGGGCCGCTGGATGATTGACAGCGAGATCAGCTAGGATTTTGCGATCGATTTCAACGTTTCCAGCCTTCAAAAGACCAATGAAACGGGAGTAGGACAGACCGCGCTCCTTAACGAACGCGCCAATCTTAATCTGCCAAAGGGCGCGACGGGTACGCTTCTTGGTCTTGCGGTCAACATACGCATTAACACCGGCCTTCAAAACAGCAGTCGTCGCTAAGCGGATGCGGTTCTTACGACCCCATTTATAACCTTTAGTCTTAGCTAAGAGCTTCTTGCGCTTCTTGACGTGGGTAGTTCCTCTTTTTACTCGTGGCATACAGTTATGTTAGTTCTTCTGGTAAGGGATAAAGCTCCGGATGTTCTTATCGTCAGTTGCATGGGCTGAGATATCACGGCGCTTGTTACGGACAACCTTGCCCGGTTCGCGGGAGTTGAAATGGGCCTGGCCGGCCTTGCGGCGGCGCAGTTTCTTGCCCTTGGTCAAGCTAAAACGCTTGTCAGTGGCTTTATGGGTCTTGATCTTGGGCATACTAAAAATTCAATTATCTTAGGCAAAATTTAGACTTTTTTGCTGGTCAGTATCATAGTAAACTTTCCCCCCTGGCTTGTCAAGCCTTCCTCGACGGCGAGAGAAAGCTCGGGATCAGCCTCCAGCGAGGCAACGAACTTATTGACTACTTCGCGGGCTAATTCCGGGTGCTGGCGCTCGCGACCGCGCAAAGCAAGTTCAATACGCAGTTTATCGCCCTTTCCTAAGAATTTCTTGGCCTGTTCTCGGCGTACGCCCAAATCATGGTCACCGATGCGAATCGACAGACGAATTCCCTTAGTTTCCTGTTTTTTGTGATGGGCTTTTTGTTTTTGGAACTTCTTATCGCGTTCATACTTAAACTGTCCAAAATCCATGATTTTCGCCATGGGAGGAACGGACGTAGGATTGACCTCGACGAGATCAAGGCCAGCTTCCTCAGCCATGGCAAGGGCCTTAGTGGTGTCGATTTCGCCATGATTATGCCCCTCCTCGTCGATCAATGTGACAGTAGGCGTATGGATTCCTTGGTTGAAACGGAATTTCTTATCCGGTTCTTGATGTTTCGGTCGGCGATGTGTTCGGCGCATAGTTTTTTCTTGGAGCGGGTAACGGGAATCGAACCCGTATCTCTGCCTTGGCAAGGCAATATAATAACCATTATACGATACCCGCAAAATAAATGAATTAATTAATTAATTAATTAATTTTTTAATTTATTAATTATTCAGTGCCGGAGGAGGGACTCGAACCCTCACTGCAGGTTAGTACAAGCGGATTTTAAGTCCGCCGCGTCTACCAGTTCCGCCACTCCGGCGATCTGAAGCCATTGTGGCTTGTGGAGATGAGGGGAGTTGAACCCCTGTCTAATAAATCGACCCAAACACGGCTACAGAATTAGTCAGGTCCGGTATTTCATCCTTTTCCTTAGGGCCTGACAAGAAAGAAAAGGATTAGCTTGAAGGTTTTCGTCTAACGGGCTCAAACGGCCTCCGTTAACTTAGCTCGCTGAATGACACCCGTGAACCAGCGCGCGAGCAAGCTGGGCGGATGGCTGCGGCCCTTAGGCGGCAGCGTAAGCGAGAGTCGCTACTTTCCAAGAGAAAGCAGGCGATTCGGCTTTGGCAGTTTTTGCAACTGTAGGTTGGTCTTTTTGGGCGGGACCAGCGCCTTCTGCGTGAATAGGCAAAATTTATTGTCAAAGCCTGGCATCCCCGGCTTTTCTTGTCTAAGAACTAGGCGCGTCCGCTATCAGGCAGCCGAGCTAATTGACGCTTGAGGTCGCGACGCTTAATATCTTCTCGCTTGTCATAAGCCTTTTTTCCGCGAGCTACAGCGAATTCGAGCTTCACAAGACTTCTCTCAGTGTACAGTTTGACCGGCACTAATGTCAAGCCTTTTTCCTGGCGTTTTCCCAATAAGTAGCTGATTTCCCGCTTTCGCAAGAGCAATAGACGCGGCTGATCCGGCAGATAACCTTCCAATTTCCCGGCATACTTATACGGAGAAATATACCCATTCATGAGGTATGGGAGAGCCTTTCCTTGGACAGTCTTAAAAACAACAAAACTGCCTTTTAAGCTGGCCTGCCCCGCCTTGGCGGACTTCACTTCCTGTCCGCTCAACACTAACCCGGCGCTGAAGGTTTCCAGGAGCTCGTAATCAAAACGGGCCCTCTTATTCAGCGCCAGGACGCTCATACAGCCTCCCCAGGGGCAGACGGCTCGGCCGCTGTCGCTGGTTCGGCGACTTCGGCAGCTGTTTTAGTGGAATTCCAGCGGCGTAATTTTTCAATTACACGGCGATTCAAAAGGATGCTGCGCAGCTGGCGAGGATACGACGGATTATTTAAGGCTTCCATTGCCTTCGGATCGGCGTGGTAGCGACTCTTGAGCGTAGCCAGCTCATTCTTCACTTCTTCGTCTATCACTTCAATTTTTTCCGCAGCCACAATTGCCCGAATGACAAGCGTCACTTTCAGCCGCTCAATCGCCTGCTCGCGAAAATCAGCCTTAAGCTGTTCGAGGCGCTTATTGATGCTAGCGAGGTAATCAGCGAAGCTGCCGCCGGAACGAGTGACATTGTGTTCCAATTCATGAATCATGGAATGCGTTTCGCTCTCAATGAGGTTCTCCGGCAGTTCACCAATGGTTGAATCAGCGGCGATACGTTCCAGTAAACGACGCTCATGCTTAGACGCCTCTTCGCCCTTCTTTTCTTCTTCGATGCTGCGGCGAATATTTGTACGTAGCTCCTCGGCATTCTTCAAGCCGAAGGCACTGACAAATTCTTCGTCCAACTCCGGCAGCTCGCGGCTGTAGACCTGCTTGGCGACAACGCTAAATTCCACTTTTTTTCCCGCTAAATGCTTTTGGTGATGGCCAGCTGGATATGTGACAAAAAATTCACGCGTATCACCCGCCTTCATTCCTTTTACCTGCTCATCAAAACCAGGAACGAAATAATCCTTACCGACAATAATCGTCGTTTCGCGCGCCTGACCGCCTTCAACTGGAACTTTGTCCAGAAACAAATTAACGTCAGCCACCAGCTTGTCGCCATCAGCGCAGGGACGATCGACAGCCGCTTCTTTGACGCGGAAATCGCGCAGCTGTTCAATCATCTTGTCGACCTCTTCTTCTTTTACTTCAACCTCGGCCGGCTCGATGCCTAACCCCTTATAAGCGCCCAGCTTCACGCTCGGCAACAAGGAAACCAAGATGCGGTATTCCATAGCATTGCCCGGCGCTAACTTTGTGACGCTGATTTCCGGCTGACCAATCCATTCTTCTGTAATATTTTCCGTTAAGGCGCGGTCGATCGTTTTTGAAACGGCCAATCGGGAAGCTTCTTCAAGAATAGCCATCTCGCCAACTTTAGCCTTAACGCGATCGTATGGCGCCTTTCCCGGACGAAAACCTTCAATGGAAACTCCTTCGGAAATTTTTACAGCAGCGCGCTCGGCAAATTTTGCTGCTTCTTCGGCGGGAATCTCAACCGTCAGCTCGACGCGATTGGCACTTATGTTATTGCGGGTTACCTGCATGTGAGTAGATTATAGAAGAAGGCCAACGATCAGAAGGGCAATAATGTTCACAATCTTAATCATCGGATTAATAGCTGGACCAGCCGTATCCTTGTATGGATCGCCGACCGTGTCGCCCGTAACGGCTGCTTTGTGAGCGTCAGATCCCTTGCCGCCAAAGAAACCATTTTCAATGTATTTCTTGGCATTATCCCAGGCACCGCCGCCGGAAGTCATCGAAATAGCCACAAAGATACCGGTAACAATACAGCCAATGAGCAGTCCGCCAAGCGCCTCGACGCCAAGCAGCCAGCCGACCAAAATCGGAGCAACCACCGGAATCAGAGCTGGAATAGTCATACGGCTGATAGCGGCCTTGGTAACGATGTCGACCGTACGTCCGTAATCAGGCATCTGCGTACCCGACATAATTCCCGGCTTCTCCTTGAACTGCGCGCGAACGTCTTCAACGACGCTACCCGCTGCTCGGCTCACGGCCTGCATAGACAAGGCGCCAAAGTAGTATGGCAGCATGCCTCCGATAAGCAAACCAATAACAACGCTTGGATTGTCGATCGAGAAGTTTACGACATGCCCTGAGCCGATGAGTTTTTCAGAAACTTTATGGGAGTAGTCCGCGAAAAGAACCAGCGCAGCCAAGGCCGCAGAACCAATGGCATAGCCCTTGGTAACTGCCTTCGTAGTGTTGCCGACGGCGTCGAGCGGATCAGTAACATTGCGTACGCTCTCGTCCAACTCAGCCATCTCGGCAATGCCGCCGGCGTTGTCCGTGATCGGGCCATACGCGTCAATCGTCACGATAATACCAGCCATGGAAAGCATGGCAGCGGCCGCGATGGCGATACCATATAGTCCGGCCAGCGCATAGGCTCCCCAGATAGAAGCGGCGATAACCAGAATCGGCAACATGGTAGATTTCATGGAAACCGCCAAGCCGGTGATGATGTTGGTGCCGTGGCCAGTCGTCGAAGATTCTGCGATATCCTTAACAGGCTTATATTTAGTAGAAGTATAATATTCGGTAATCACAACCATAGCCGCCGTTACAGCTAAGCCGATCAATGAAGCAAAATAAATATTTGTAGCCGAGTACAGACCATTGCCAGTCATGAACCACTTCGTAATCGGATAAAAAGCGATAGCGGCAATAAGGCCGGCCGCGCCCAATCCCTTATACAATGCCGCCATGATATTGCCGCTCTTTGGCAGACGGATAAAGTAGATGCCGATGATGGAAGTAATAATCGAAGCGGCACCCAGCACGAGCGGATACAGCGTTGCGTTGGCGAAGTTAGGGAAGATTAAATTGCCGAGCAGAATCGCGGCAATTGCTGTCACAACATAAGTCTCAAACAAGTCAGCTGCCATGCCGGCGCAGTCACCGACGTTGTCACCGACGTTGTCAGCGATAACTGCCGGATTGCGCGGGTCGTCTTCCGGAATGCCAGCCTCTACTTTGCCGACCAGGTCAGCGCCGACGTCGGCCGCCTTCGTAAAGATACCGCCGCCCAAACGAGCAAAGACAGAAATAAGTGAACCGCCGAAACCGAGCCCGATAAGAGCTGCGGTATCATGTGTTGCGAAATAAAAACCAGCCGTACCAAGTAAGGCCAAGCCAACCACCAGCATGCCGGTAACGCTGCCGCCTTTAACGGCGACGTCAAGCGCGCGGGCCATGCCATGACGAGCTGCTTCGGTTGTGCGAACATTGGCGCGCACTGAAATATTCATACCGATATAACCAGCCACCGCCGAAAGGAAGGCGCCGATAATAAAGGCGAGGGCCGTCAACCAACCAAGCGCCGGGATGAGGCCAATAACTAAGAATAGGACAACGGCGACAATGGCAACTGTTCGATATTGGCGGTTCAAATACGCCTTGGCACCTTCCTGAATTGCCGAAGCAATCTGGCGCATTTTTTCATTGCCGTCCGGCAAACGCAAAATGACGTTTATATAAATAATACCGTACAGCAGGGCGATGACCGCCGCACCGAGGATTGAGAGAACTGTGTAATCCATATGATTGTTATGTTTCTAAGACCGGCCGTGGTCGGCAGGGTAGGTTAGATTAATTAAGCCGCTTCGTCTTCTTCGACAAGTGGCTGGGCAGGAGCATTTTCCAGAGCCTCTTCGGTCTTTGGCTCAGCATCTTCAGCCGAAAGAGCCGGAGCATCATTCTCTTCGGACACTTCAGTCGACTCAGACACTTCTTCGTCTGCCGTTTCGTCCGTCGCTTCAGTCGCCCCCGCTTCTGCTTCTGTCTTTGCCTTCGCTCCTGTTCCATCGCCGGCGATATCAATCTTCCAGCCAGTCAGATGGGCGGCGAGTCGGACGTTCTGACCATCCTTGCCGATTGCCAGCGACAGCTGATCATCCTTAACGGTAATGTATGCCTGCCGTTCCTCAGCGATTAATTTAACATCCTCAACTTTGGCTGGGGCCAAAGCGTTGGCAATAAACGTTTCCGCATCCTCGCTGTATTCAATGATGTCGATTTTCTCGCCGCCAAGCTCGCGGATAATCGTCTGAATACGCGAACCGCGCTGTCCGACGCAGGAGCCGATCGGATCGATATTATCGGTCGAAGCAGAAACCGCCACCTTGGAACGACTGCCCGCTTCACGGGAAACCGATTTAATCTCTACCAATCCATTAGAAATTTCCGGAATTTCCAGATAGAAAATTTTCTTCAATATTTCATCAGAGGTGCGGGACAAGACAATCTCCGGTCCGCGCGGCGTGATTTTAACCTCTTTAACATAAAACTTGAGGCGCTCGCCTGAGTTGTAACGTTCGCCACGCACCTGCTCGTCCGGCGGAACGACGCCCGTCGCCTTGCCGAGGTCAACCAGAATTACGCGACCTTCGCGGCGCTGCACGAAACCGGTGATTACTTCTTTTTCCTTGTCTTTAAATTCGCCGAAGACCATGTCGCGCTCCGCTTCGCGCAGGCGCTGGATAATGACCTGTTTGGCGGTCTGAGCGGCCATACGACCATATTCGTCATGCAGTTCCAACTCAGTTTTGATTTCATCGCCGATGACGTATTTCTTGTCGAGCTGCTTTGCATCGGAAATCTGTATTTCAGTCTTTGGGTTAAAGCGATGCTTTTCCTCTTCGCCTTCCGCTGTTTCAGTTACTGTCGCAGGAGCAAACTCCGGACGACGACCTTCGGCTTTCGGCGCCTCTTCTTCCGCTTCGAGGGCAGCCAGCTCTTCTTCTGGAACATCGTCAACTACGGTTTTAATATCAAAAACCTTCGAGGTATTTTTCTCGGGGTCGTATTCAACCTTAATATTCTGATTCTTTTCGCCATAATCCTTGCGGTAGGCGGCTGCCAAAGCAGATTCGATCGTCGAAATTACCGCCTCATAGGAGAGGCCCTTTTCTTCGCAGATCTGTTTGATGGCATTAGTGATATCGCTCATAGACGTTTGATTAGCGATTGTTAGTAAATATTCAAGCTAATAAAATAGCCAGTATCCTTAGAATACTAGCCTTATAATTATTTTAACATAAGCCACTTTTTTGTCAAACGTCCTATTTATCACGATTACCAGGCAATTTCTTATTATTTGTTTAATATAAGCCATTTAATACAAATAATCTCTGCTTCTATTGACAAATACCAAATTTAGTGATATAATGGTATATTGGCGTGGATTCCCTTTTATTTCCGACGCCTCACGGTTCATTTACAATTTTAAATAAATATAAAGGAGAATAACATAATGAAAAAGATATTTTCATTAATTTTTGCATGCACCCTTATTGCCTTCATTTTAAGTGGCTGCACAAGCAACCAACCCACCTTTGACGAGAATGGTGATTGGGTTTGGGTGCCAAATAATGGTGTAACAGAAGAAGATGTTAAAAATAAAATTGACCTTGAGAATTATATCAAACGCAGTCGAAGTACAGAGATTGTCACTATGGTCGACGCCGAAGGACGTCAGATTATACAAAATAGCAATAAAGAGCTGTTATTTTATCTTGTAAACAACACGCGGTTCGCCATGAACTGCTTTGTTTACGGGTCTAACGGCAAGTTGCTACGAAAGATCTGGGTTGATAAAAACGAGACTTTTCCCGCTTGGTTTCTGCGGGACAAGAACGAGCAGCTCAGGGTAAGGTGGGAAATGGAAATGATGCCTGAAAAATTTCAGGACGAAGTCGAGCCGTTTTTCAACAACGCGGCCGACTGCCATTATAAGTCACCGTCCCACGGATATTCAACCTGCCACATAGATTAATTTTGTGGCGACATATTTAAAAGCCCGGATCGTATAAACATACGACCGGGCTCTTTTTATTCAGAAAACTATTTTGGCAGGTTCGCAAAGACAAAATACGTAATAGCGTAGGCAGCCACAATAATCATCAAGCCGATAATCGCCGCGCGAATTGTCGTGGTCGCTTTCTTTATTTTTTCCTCGTCACCGGCTGCCGTCATCCAGTTATAACCAGCTACAAGCAAAAGAATAAGAAAGATCATTCCCAGCACGCCAAGGAATGCCTTGATAATCAAACCAACCGCTACGCCAAGCGTAATGCTACCGTCATAACCGGCGGCTTGCTGAACTTTTTCGGTATTTAAATTCATATCCTGCACGGCATTGCCGGTTAGAAAAGCGGCCTGCGCCGAAAAGGCGAAGCTAAAAAAGGCGATTAGTAGGCCGACTAAGCCGGCACGCAAGCGGGACATCATACGTAGGAGATAAGATTGATAAAGGCGGAGGGGGTGTCGCGCAGAATCATCGTGCTGATAAATGTCCATATCGCAAAAGCGGAAACAACAATCAACAAGCCGATAACGGCAGCCCGAATCATCGAGCCGGCCTTTTTTATTTTTTCTTCATCGCCCGCCGCCGTCATCCAGTTGAAACCGGCAACGAGTATAAGGATAATGAAAATCATGCCCAACAAGCCAAGCGCAACGCTTATGAGCGTGCCGACCGTAGAAAACACATCGGAGTTTGAAGCCGTATCATAACCCGCTCCCTTGCCGACGGTCTTGAGTTTTCCAAGCAAGGGCGATTCGACTGATGAGGCCGCATTGGCCTGTGCAAATACTGCAACAACTGGAGCGGCAAACAGAACAAGAGCAAGAGCAAAACCGGCAATGTTTTTTTTCATATGTTTTTTATACTGCGCCCCAAATGCGTTCGATAATAAACACGCTTAATGCATAGGCCGCGATAACAATCACTAGGCCAATAATTGCTGATCGAATCGTTTCTTTTGATTTAGTAATCTTTTCTTCATCTCCGGCGGCCGTCATCCAGCCAAAGCCCGCCCAAATCATTAAAATGAGGAAAATTACGCCGAGAAACGAAAGGGCAATGGCGATAATACTGGCAACGCGCTGCTCAAGGGGCTGAGGCGTAGATGGCTTAAAGTTTCCTGCCACCGTATCAAGCTTGCTGCCACTGCCAAAACCATACGAATCCTTAGTGGGCGCTTCGCATTTCGCGGCCTGACAGGTTCCGGAACAGCAAAACATCTTCGCTCCGCAGTCAGCGTCTTTTGTGCACTCAGCCCGGGTCGCGAGCGGCGAGAATAAAATTACTGCAAAGGCGAAAAGGAAAATGGCTTTTTTCATATAGATAAACATGTTAAGCGCCTTACTTCAAAGAGGTGCCGATAAATTGGGTTATGGCGTAAGCGGAAAGTGTAATAATAAGGCCGATAACGGCCGCGACCACGATGCCGCGAGCCTTTTTGATGTTCTCTTGGTTTCCGGCCGCCGTCATCCACACCGTTCCTCCCCAAATAAGCATAACAAGAAATAGAACGCCGACAAACGATAAGGCGAATTGGATTATACTTGCTAGACTTGCGGTGATATCGGACTGCTTGTCAATGTCTATATTAGCTTTGATGGCGGTTTCTTTTAATCCGCCTAATTCTACGGCGCGCGATAGTCCGGGCAGTAAGAGCGAGATAGCGGCCGGAATGAAAGCGAAACGGAAGCGCATATTATTTCAATACCTGCGTGCCAATAAACTGGGTGATAGCATAGGCCGACATAATAATTATCAAGCCGATAATTGCCGTCTTTAATATGCCTTGCGCCTTTTTTATATTCTCCTCATTGCCGCCGGCCATCATCCACATAATACCGGCATACACCACGAGAATAAAGAACACCGTTCCAGTATAGCCAAGAACAGTTCCGATAATAGAACCGATCTTACTGGGGATTTTTGAGCCGTCAAAGGCCTTGAGATCGTCTGGCGCTGCCGTATCCAAACCATATTCGGCGTACGCGCGCAGCGCTACACCTGTCACAGAAGCAACAAAAGCCCCGACTAGAAGTGAGGCGCGTTGTAAATATGATGAAGTTCGCGTTTTCATACGTTTCTGGAGCGCCGATAGGGGATTCCTTCTATCAGCGCCTCGGAAACGGACCCGAGAAATCTCAGGTCCGCGGACCACACTTAGTTACTATTAACTGTTGTCGCCGTCAACAGACTGTTGATGACGAAGGTGGCGATACCGAACGCAGCGAGGATGATGACCAGACCGATGATGCCCTGGACAATCAACTTGCGCGCTTCACCAACCTTTTCTTCGTTACCGCCGGCGGTCATCCACTTAAAGCCTCCGAGGAGGATGATGATAACCGCAACGATGCCGAGGAAGCCGAGGATGATACGCACGACGCTAGCGACGATCGCTCTCGGGTCGCGGTTGCCCAAACCGAGCTCGCCTTGAACGGCGTTCTGGTTGAACTCGTTACCCCAGAGAAGATTGTTGTCAACGGCGGCGACAGGAAGAGGAGCGGCCGCGAAGACTGCCATGGTCGAAATGCTGAAAATGGCGATAGCAAAGCCAATGATTGTTTTTCTCATAATGTCACCCCCCATCTATTGTTCATGTCTTTATGCTTATAAAGATGTTATCTACATGTTACCATATACCGTATCAGTAATACAATATATTCACCGAGCGCCAGCCCCCGGCCCGGAGCTAATGCCATCTTATGAAAAAAACGCTGTGGATCCTTTTTTATATTTTTCTTTTCTGCTTTATTGTGTGGAATTCTTTTTCCTATCTCGACCCTGACTTCGGCTGGCATCTGCGATCCGGCGAAGTAGTCTGGCAAACCAAAGACGTTCCACATGACCAGATATATATGTGGACGCTCGCCGGCAAGACCTGGGTTGACCATGAATGGCTGAGCGATCTCCTCACTTTTGGCCTGTGGTCAGCCGGTGGTTATATTACCGTTACGCTTTTCTTTGCCCTGCTCCCCCTGCTCACTATATGGCTCGCCAACCGCTACGCCCAGGCGCGCTGGAACCTGTCGGCGGAGAGTGGTTTTCTGCTGGCTTGTTTTGAGATTGCCATCCTATTCGCCATGCGCGGACATATCGGCGTCCGCATGCAAGAGTTCACTCCTCTCTTCTTAGTTCTCTTGCTTATCATTATCGACTCAATACGGCGCAGCGGGAGTTGGCGCTACTTGCTTTGGACCCTGCCGCTTTGTTATTTCTGGGCCTGCCTGCATGGCGGCTTCCTCATTGCCCACATCATCCTTATCAGCTGGCTGATGTTCGAATGGTTTATTTTCTCTTTCCCCAAACTAGCCAACTACCTGCGCACAGCCACCTTGCCTAGAAAAACTCTTTGGCTACTTAGCGGCATTGCCTGCGGCGCCATCGCTCTTACCTTCGCCACTCCCTATGGAACCGAGCTCTACTCTTTCTTGGGCGGTTATCGGGATAATTATTTTATGTCCCATATTCAGGAATGGCTGCCCCCTTATGCTCACCCGGTTCATTACTCGCAATTAGCAATGATTATCCTAAGTCTAGCGCTAGCCGCCTGGCTTGTCTTTTCCCGAAAACGCGAAGCCTGGCTTCCCTTCCTCGTCACGCTTTCCTTCTCGTTCTTAGCCCTACGCTCTACGAGACACTTTCCCTTATTAGCTATTGCCGCCCTCGTACTAGTCGCTCCGCGGGCGTTTATTGAACTCGCGCCGCGTCTCTCGGTCATACAACGGCGCCTCATTTCTCTCATCTGCCTTATCTGCCTAAGTGTCGTATGTATCGTGCTTGTTATGTCAACCCGCCCTACCAACACTCCTTTTGAATCATACTGCTCTAATTATCCCTGTGCGGCCATGCGCTATCTTCAAGAACATCCGGAGTATAACCGTGGCCAGCTTTTTAATCATTATAATTTTGGCGGTTTTTTGATTGGTGCCTGGCCAGACCTGCGTCTCTTTATTGATGGCCGCTTGCCTCAGTATCCACTGCGCGGCCAAAGCGCGCTCGCTGAATTTAATCTTTTTAATAATAAAGACACGGCCGCTGAGCAGTTGAAAAAATATGATATCTCTACGGTGTTTTATGCACAGCCACGTCCCGAGCCGGAGTTTGATTTGTTTGAAAAATGGGTTCTGGGGTATGGCCTGCGAAAATACCAGAGCGATGCTCTGGTTTCATACCTTACGGAATCAACTGACTGGAAACGTGTCTACGAGGATGAGCGTAGTGTAATTTTTATTCGCCAGAATCAAAAATAAAGTATTCCAGTGATAAGACCGGCACGCCATAGCGATCCTCAATAATCCTTCCGGCACTATCAAAGACCGCTTCGCTCCATGTAAAGCCAAGTTTTTCAGCCACCCCCCGGACCGCCGACTCGCTCGCCCCCTCTATTTCGACGTACGTCGGAATACGCGGCCAAGTGTCAATATCAATTACAACTCCATCAAGCAGAAAGGTGTGTCGCTTTTTTTCCTGCCGGCGTTTAAGCAGAAGGCCCGCCTTTTGCAACATTAAACAGCTTTTTTCAAAGTCATCAGCTTCGACTTCTATTTCCTCTGTTCCGTCAATCGTATAGGCGGCATGGTGCTTATAGGTGATAGTTATTTTCTTTCCATTTTGGCGAACCCGAATAAACTTATTCTCCTTATTCCAGGTCATGGCCTGATCATAAAAAATTGATTCCTTAAGCATTGCCTCACCACAATCCTTTGCCCCGCAATGCATTAGTCTTGCTACGAGGTCGGTTTTATCTATTTCCAGAAAACGAGCTTCAATCTCTTTGTGTTGAACGTTAGAATTTGTTTCGTTGGGCATATGCATAATAATTATCTCGATGAGCGGCGGCGCCAGCGCAAAAGCAACACACCGACAGCCGCTTCGAACTGTAAACGCAAATCCATCTTTGACCGGCCTTGGCGGCGCGAACGAAAATATATCGGCGTTTCAACAATCTTACAGCCCGCTTCCTGCGCCAGAAAGGTCATTTCAATTTGAAAATAATATCCGTTGGCCTTAATGCCAGCCAGCCCAATCCGCTCCAAGGCAGAGGCCGACCAGGCGCGAAAGCCAGCCGTCGCATCGCGGACAGGCAAACCAAGTACGGCGCTAATCCATACCCTGTTCGCCCACCAACTCAATAAGCGGCGCGCCCAGCCCCATTCAACATCAAGCCTTCCCCCCGCAACATACCGCGAACCGATGACCAGGTCTGCTCCGCCTTGAACAAGATTTATAAGATTGGGAATTACGCTTGGTTCATGTGAAAAATCAGCATCCATCTGTATAACAATATCCGCCCCCAAGCTAAGCGCCTCTCCAAAGCCAGTAATATATGCCGAGCCCAGCCCCAACTTCCTCTGTCGATGCACGACTTTAATACAAGAGTTTATGTTGGCTAAGCCGTCAGCTAGGCGGCCGGTCCCATCAGGAGAATTATCGTCAATAATAATCATTTCCAGCGTACCGGGAACATGCAGCGTACAAACAGCCTTAGTCAAGGACTCTAGGTT
>CAZFYY010000001.1:23678-80659 GCA_964523425.1 uncultured Gammaproteobacteria bacterium | reverse complement strand
CCTGGATAAAGGAACTCGGCATCGATTATGAAAATGAGATTCATGAAATTGATATCCCGGATGGCGAACGCGCGCACTATTCTAAGAAGACCATAGATTTCGAATACGACTATCCCTTCGGTCGCAAAGAGCTATACGGTATCGCCTACCGCACCGACTTCGACCTGAAGAACCATGGCCTCGACTACGCCGATGCCGAGGGCAGTAAATACATCCCGCATGTCATCGAACCGTCCCTCGGCGTCGAACGCAGCCTGCTCGCCGTCCTCCTCTCGGCGTACAAGGAAGAAACGATTGGTGAGGCGTCCGACTCCGGCGCCGCGGCCGATACCCGCATCGTCTTGAAACTGCCGGCTAAGCTAGCGCCCTTCAAGGTCGCCGTCTTCCCTCTTCTGAAAAACAAGCCGGAGCTCGTCGCTAAGGCCCGCGAAGTCTACGCCGCCCTGAAACAGAACTGGCGCTGCGATTTCGACGATAACGGCAACGTCGGCAAGCGCTACCGCCGCCAGGACGAGATCGGCACCCCCTTCTGCGTTACTGTGGATTTCGATACGCTCGAGAATGACGAAGTCACCGTCCGTGACCGCGATACGATGCAGCAGGAGCATGTGAAGATTGCGGAACTGGAAGATTACCTGCGAAAAAAGCTTAAAGCGTAGTCTGGTTGCTAAGAGCCCAGCATCTTTGCGATAAAATTTTTCGTATCCGAAACTGTATTGCTATATTTTCACATATTGGGCTGTAATAAAAAAGCCTTGCGTTTAAGCAAGGCTGAAAATTTAATTTCTGAAGTTTGACGCTTCGGTGTTATACGTTAGCATCCTGCGTATCTGTTCGCAGAGTTACTACATAACATAGAAAGGTCAGTGCGAATACGATCCAAGCCCGCCAATCAGGTTGGGCGTCGAACTTAAAGTACAGCACGCCGTAAGCAACGGCAGTAATCAAAACGTGACTGGCGAGAGAGCCTGCGCGATACGCGATCACTCTTCTGAATTCGCCAAGGATTACCATGTAGTAGAACAATGAAATCGTTACTGTGGCCAAGATTACAATTACATCTCCAATCCAATGATTTGTTGGATCGGCGACTTTTCCGCTAGATCCCAGGGCGAAATATGTGAATATGCCAGGCCCTACTAAAAGACCGACCGGTATGAACAAAAACATTAAAAGCTTCGCCATGGCGTCAGCTGTGCCGGCGATAGCATCTCCCGTAATATCCATAAAGGTTTCTTCTTCTTTCATGATACTTTGTGAGTTTTGAAGGTTCGTGAATTGGCTATATCCTAGCAGGACGCGTTTACATAGTCAATTTGCTCCGAAAGGCCTATCTTATAAGCCTAGTCCGAAGCCGGGAAACCATATATAATTAAGCTATACGGTCGAATCTAGACTGAGTAGTCATCATCTTTAACCTCGCCCGAACACTTCAAAAAACCGATTTATTCGGTCTTTTGCCTTATGAGCTTAGAAGGTATAATTTACCTAAACCAATCTAGTCCATATAACCTCCCCCTCTGCGAAAACATTCAAATAAGTCAACCCATGAAACTACATACCATTCAGTGGAATATCGGCGGAGCCCATATCCGCCTTCCTGACGACGACCCAACCAAAGCCGCAAGCTACGTCAACAAAGACCTGTCGTATATTATTGAATATCTAAAAAATGAAACACCCGATATTATTACTCTGCAAGAATCCCATGCTGATCAGACGGACAGCCAGGCACAAGAAATAGGACAGCAGCTTGGACTGCCCTATGTCATAAATGATCCATACGACAATTCTCACATAGACCCTACTCAGAAATTATGCCAATCCATAATTTCCCGGTATCCGATTCTCCATCATTCTTTTTCGTTTTTTTATAACCCGCACTACCGCACGACGAATGAAGATGGAAGCGTGTGGGGTTCACATGACAAGGGCGTATCGACCGTACTTATTGATATTAAAGGAATTAAACTTACGGTCCAGACGCTTCATTTAATCCCCTTTCGGAAATTCAACGCCGACATGGACGATGACGAAGGAAGGAAAGTGAAAAACAGCATTGAACTCCTCCTTGAAAAGGAAACTTCACCATATCTACTGCAGGGAGATTTTAACTTTGACGACATTCCTGTTCTACTGCCGAATATATTCGAAAATGAATTACACGAAAACGGCGGACAGCAAGCCACTACACCGAAAGGAAGAATATACGACCACATCTTTTATCGAGGCCTGCAGCCAGACATAAAAGCGCGAGTTGATACAAACGTCAATACCGACCATTATCCGGTACATGGCAGCTTTACGTTGGAATAAATACTGTCGACCTAATATCTATAGAAATAGTATATGACCAAATTTATCTTAGCCGGCGGGTACATTCATAAAGCTCCCGATAAGGGCGCCGCCTTCATCAAAGAACTAGTAAAAGATGTAACGAATAAGCCGGCAAAAATCTTAGTCTGTTTATTTGCCGTGCCTGAAGAATCATGGGCAGAAAAATTTGCTGGCGACCAAGAATACTTCAAGCAATTCATTTCTGATTTCACGCTTGAACTAGCCAACAAGAACACTTTTATAGAACAATTAAAGCAGGCTGATGTTTTATATATACGCGGCGGCGAAACGGAGATGCTGCTCGATACCCTCAACAGCTTCCCTGACTGGACCCGCAATATAGAAAACAAGACTATCGCCGGGACCTCAGCCGGCGCTGACATGCTCGCAAAATATGCCTACGGCCTGGATCGCCTCGTAGTCCTCGACTGCCTCGGCATCCTGCCTCTCAAATTTATTCCTCATTGGCAGTCTGATTATAATGCGCCGAACATTGACTGGAACAAGGCATATCAAGAGTTAAAAGAATATAAAGAAGATTTGGAAATTGTGACATTGAAAGAAGGAGAATTTAAAGTGATAGTACAATAGAAACAAATAAATCATTCTTTTGTGTTTTTTACAACATTAGAGCTATAATTAGCTGTATAGGATTTGATTATCCACTACACCTTTTTAATTTATTAATTGGTTAATTCATTAATTAGTTATTTGTTCTCCTTATGCCCAAACTCCAAAAGCTCAAGAACGGCCTAACTCTCCTCTCCGCCCCGATCGCCGGCGCCAAGACGGCTGCCGTGCTCGTCATGATCGCCACCGGCTCGAAGCATGAAGACCGCACGACGAGCGGCCTCTCGCACTTCCTCGAGCACATGTTCTTCAAGGGTACCGTCAAGCGCCCGAACGCCCAGCTCATCTCCTCGACCCTCGATCGCGTCGGCGGCGAATATAACGCCTTCACCTCCAAGGAATATACCGGCTACTGGGTCAAAACTGCCAGCAGCGACCTGCCGCTGGCCATCGACGTCGTCGCCGACATGCTGCTCGGCTCGAAGTTCGACGCCGAAGAGATTGATCGCGAAAAAGGCGTCATCATCGAAGAGGTCAACATGTACCTCGACAATCCCCTGATGCGCATCGGGGACGTCTTCGAGGAATGCCTCTACGGCGACACCCCAGCCGGCTGGGACACCATCGGCACCAAGGATAACATCCGCGGCTTCCAGCGCGCCGACTTCGTAAAATATTTCAAGAGCCAGTACCGCGCTTCCAACAGCTTCGTCTGCCTCGCCGGCGACCTGCCGAAGGACGCCAAGAAGCTGGTCGAGAAGCATTTCTCCGCCTGGTCCAAGGGCAAGCCGAAAGCTAAGCTCCCGACCGCTGACAAACAGTCCAAGCCAGCCGTTAAAGTCGAATACAAGAAAACCGACCAGGCCCATCTCTCACTCGGCGTCCGCAGCGAAGCTTACAACGGCAAGGACGAATTCATCGTCAAACTGATCGCGACCGCGCTCGGCGGCTCGATGAGCTCCCGCCTCTTCCACAGCCTACGTGAGCGCAACGGCCTCTGCTACTACGTCCGCACCGGCGCCGAAACCTATACCGACACGGGTTACATCACGACACAGGCCGGCGTCCCGGTCGACAAGGTCGAGAAAGCCATCGGCATCATCCTCGCCGAATACAAGCGCCTCTCGTCCGAACTGATGGACAAGGACGAATTGAAGAAGATCAAGCAGTTCGTCAGCGGCCGCATCCTGCTCCAGCTCGAAGGTGCTGATGACGTCGCCAACTGGTACGCGCACCAGCTTGTTCTCAACTGCCAGCAGCCGGGCGGCGCCCGCCGCAAACTCGTTACGCCGAACGACTTCCTAGCCAAGGTCAAGAAGATCACGGCGGAAGACATCCGCCGCGTCGCCAAAACCATCTTCGACCCGAAGCGCCTCAACCTAGCCATCATCGGCCCTTATAAGAACGGCGATGCTTTCCTCAAGCTCTTGAAATAACTTCCCTAATCGCTCGGCGTATTTAAAAACTCGCGCTGATATATAAAAAAGCCGCCTGGATGTCCGGGCGGCTTTTGCGTTCAAAATTAAAAACATAATCTCGCTATGGCTTCAGTCCGAAGACGCTGTTGCCGAATTCTTTGATAAGGATATTATCATGTACCTGGGCGCGATCGAGGAACAAGGCGATTGTCTGCAAGGCAGTGGCGTTGAATATCCTATATTCATTCTCACCTTCCCCGAGCATCAGGCCCTTGTCGCGTGTTAAGAGATACGCGCCGATAACGACGGAAACAGCCTCATTGAGCTTCCAATCTTCCTTGAGACCGAAACCCGCGAACGCGATAAGATATTTTTCTATCCGGATTCCTCCGGCATATATCTCAATGTCCCAGTTCGACGTATCAATCGAGCGCAAGCCGCCGTTCTGATAGAGCCGTGTAATCTGTTCTCCGGCTGATTTGTAACAGGCGACCGCTCTATGGTCAGCCGGTACATTTCCTAGCTCAAGACAAAGCGTCCGTCCCTCCGCCTGTGTCAGGTCGCGTAGGGCGACGACACCGCCGACGAAATCGGGCAGGGACTTTGTCCAGCTTCCCGCCTTGCCAACAGTCGCGTTCAAGAACTGCCAGTCAAAGCTGCTCGCGCTGAGGATCGCATTGAAATCATGCATGTGTGCTCCTTTTTGATTTATTTTTTTAATGTTGATAATCCTTGATTACAGCATGCATTCTCATAATAGTCAACCAATGAGCCCTTTATAATGCAGCCATAAAATACTAAAAATAAAAAAACACCTTCGGCTATTCCCTTTGAAAGGAGGAATAACACGAAGGTGGATAGTACATCCCCGTTGAATTTATAAAATCCTGCTATATGGGGAGCGGACCGCGCGACAACCCCCACGAGGCTGCAGTGATTCTGGCGACTTACTTGGCGTATTGGCAGACAGATGCTTCTTAGAAGAGCCCTTAGCTCCATTCTTTCCTGCCTGGCCTTTCGAGCCATTATGATACTTGAAAGTTGCTCGACTTAAATACATTATATCCTCCTTTTAACGTTCGAAAAATGTTGTCTCAATGCTATACCGGAACAACCGCCTTGTCAAATAAAAAACCCTGACCGAAACTCTGGTCAGGGTTGCTAGTCAGGTCAAAAAATATCTCTTGAAATCGTATATATTCTCATTATCTGACGCGCCAGTTCGCACGACGAATTCATCGACCAGCTCGAGGCCGCGGGCGCAAAGGCCATCCACGCCGCCAGGCGTATTTTCTTCTTCTGCCTGCAAGTACGCCCCGATTACAACCGAGCCTGCTTCATCAACGAACGAGTCAAAACCGGACATGGAAACGATTGTATGCTGGCCGATCCGAACGCCGCCGCGGTACCGATGCTTGCCCGGCTCAGCGCTATCGCCCGATCGCTGCGCGCCGTTATCCCGTAGACGCAACGACTTTTCGATGGCACAGAAAACGTACTTATGAAGCTTTTCTTTTTTAATCTTGCCTACCTTATACGTCAGCGGGAAGACGCTAGGTTCGTCCCGGGTATCGAGCATAGCCACGACTGCACCGGTGCGTTCCTCGTCGGGCGTTAACTCAACTATTACCCCCACTACGTTCTTGATGAATTTCTTGGCATTGGCCGATAAAGCTTTCACGCGTTACTCCTTCCTTATATTATTTTTAATACTGCTAATCCAGCAGTACATCATTGATTTTCAAAAGTGTCAATATCTCAGAGTAAACAAACAGACACGACCGTCTTCTCCTTCTGTAGCCGAACTTTCGCAGCAAACAAAAATCCCTGATCGAAATTGATCAGGGAGATATTTAATGTATCAGTGAGTGAGCCAGTAGTCCATATTGACGACTGATACCATGCCAATTACTACGAATCGGCCCGGAATCTTCACTCTAAATCTTCTTCTGCTTTTTCTTATTCTTGTCTTGTTCATCAGGCTGCCTGCCTTTCTTCTGCTTCGTCAACAGTTAAACCTAAAATAATATCAAAGAAAATTTCATGTTCATTTTTTTCAAACGGCTCCCACAGTCTGTCGTGCTTTTGTTGATACTCTTCGCAGGCTTTCTTCCTTTCTTCCTTTTCCTTTGCTATCCAGGCATTCGTATCGGCAACAAGTTTACCGAGATCACCATGATCACGGCGGGATTTGCCCCACTGATGACGCTGATGTGGTTTTTTGTTGTTATGACGAGCTTCTTGCGCAAGCGGAATTCTTCCGTACGCAATTGGGTATTGCTTGATGCAAGTGTCATATTCATCACCGAAAACATACCCCGCAAAAACTTTTTCAAGAGGTCTGCCATCACTAATTTCATCAGTGACAACTTCATTCTGTTCTGTAATTGCGGTGAATTCATCACCATTGGTACAAAAAGCGGATATTTTTTCCATATTGTATTTGGCTTTTTTGTTTTAAAATTGTTCGGATAAAGAACTATCCCTCTAAAAATGCCGGCATAAAGCGGGTCATTATCAGCTTAAAGGAATAGGTCTTTACCCGTACAGCTTTAAATTGAGCCAAATCTGTGTCAATGAACAATATAAGATTATATCACATATACATTAAAATGTCAAGTAAACTGCCCAATTAGTCTATTTTTTGGCTAATATTAGAATATCAGATTGCTCAGGAAGCCTAAGAATGATACAATAGCCTCATACCCTATGACTCGACCGGCTGATCTCCTCAAAACCCTTAATTCTGCCCAAAAACAGGCCGTCACGCATGATACCGGCCCGCTTTTGATTGTGGCCGGCGCCGGCACGGGCAAGTCAACCGTGCTCATCAACCGCCTCGCCTACCTCATCCAGGACAAGGGCGTGCAGCCGGACCGCATTCTCGTCACCACCTTTACCGAAAAGGGGGCCGGCGAATTAGAAGAGCGCGCCGACCGCATCCTTCCCTATGGCTATGTGCATCTCTGGATCCATACCTTCCATGGCTTCGGCGAACGCATCCTACGCGACCATGCCCTCGACATCGGCCTCTCCCCTGCCTTCAAGCTGCTGACGCAGACCGAACAATGGATTCTCATGAAAAAGAATCTCGACCTGTTTGATCTAGATTATTATAAGCCGCTCGGCGACCCGACCCGCTTCATCCATGAATTGATTTCCCATTTCTCCCGCCTCAAGGACGAAATGATCACGCCGGATACGTACCTCGAATACGCCGAGAAAGCCGCCACGTCGCCTGACACTCTTTCGGTTTCCGACAAAAAGCCAACACGAGCATCCGCGAAGAAAAAACCCGCTAGCAGTCCGGACGACGAGACTGCCCTGGAGAAACGTCGCCTCGGCGAATTGGCCCGCGCCTATCAGGTGTATAACAAGCTACTGCTCGACAATGGCTTCCTCGACTTCGGCGACCTCATCGGCTACACGCTGAAACTTTTCCGCGAACGCCCCAATATTCTGCAACGTTACCGCCGGCAGTTCCAGTACATCATGGTTGATGAATTTCAGGACACGAACAGCGCCCAGTATGAATTGATTAAACTTTTAGCCGCGCCACACAACAACCTGGTGGCCGTCGGCGATGATGACCAGAGCATCTATAAATTCCGCGGCGCGTCGCTTTCCAATATTCTCGAATTCAAGAACGACTATCCCGACGCTCAGGAAATCGTCCTGACAGAGAACTACCGATCCGGTCAGAAAATCCTCGATGCCTCGCACGCCTTCATTGCGCATAACGACCCGAACCGCCTCGAAGCCAAGCTCGGGCTCGACAAAAAACTAAAATCACAGAGCAAAGAACCGGGCGATATCCGTTTCGTTGAGTTTACGACTGAGTTTGCCGAAACGCAGGCCATCGCCGAGATGATCGAAGCGCTGCATGCCAGCAAGCAGGCGGAAAATTGGTCCGATATCGCCATCCTCGTCCGCGCCAACGACACAGCTGACAAATTTACCCGCGAACTTTCCCGCCGCGGCATCCCGAACCACTTCGTCTCGCTCAAGGGCTTATATTACAAGCCGATCATTCTCGACTGCCTCGCCTATCTGTCGCTACTCGACGATCGGCACGAAATCTCCTCGCTCTACCGCGTGCTTAATCTGCCGGCGTTCCGCATCAATCATTCCGACCTGCTCATCATCAACGCCTGGGCGCGCAAGTCGCTCCTATCGCTGTTCGAGACGCTCGAACAAATCGCGACCGTCCCCGGCGTGAGCGATGAGGGCCGCGCCCACGCCCAGAAACTGTTAGCCAGCGTCCGCGAACATGCCCTTCTCGCGAAAGACAAGAAAGCCTCTCGCGTCTTCCTCAACGTCGTGCGCGAACTATTCGAACCCGGTCTCGACAACGATCAGGACCAGACAGTTTTCAGCTATTTAAACCAGTTTTACGCAAAGATCAAGGGTTTCGAGGACGGCGACGGCAGCGTGCTGCTGAAAGATTTTCTCGAGCTTCTCAATCTCGAAATGGATGCTGGCGAAACCGGCGGCCTGCGTTTTAATTTCGATGATGCCGATACGGTAAAGATCATGACCGTTCATGCCGCCAAGGGCCTCGAATTCGGCCATGTCTTTATCCCGAACCTCGTCGACAAAAAGTTTCCGACGATAACCCGACCGGAGAAGATTTCTATTCCGGAAGCCCTCGGCGGTCCTAAAACGAATGAGAAGGATGCCAAGACGGAACGCAGCGAGGCCCATCTTGAAGAAGAACGCCGCCTGTTCTATGTCGCCCTGACCCGCGGGAAGCGAGCCGTCTTCCTGAGCGGCGCGAAGGATTACGGCGGCGCGCGCGAGAAGAAGCCATCCCGCTTCATAACCGAAACCGGCCTGGCCGTTGTCGCCTCAGACCGCGAAGCTAAGAACGAGCTGCAGCGTGACCTGGAAGCCCTCGAGTCGCCGACACCGGCTTTCGCCTACCAGCTGCCCAAGCAATTCTCCTTCTCACAGCTCGCCACCTTCGAACGCTGCCCGCTTGAATATAAATACATCTACATTCTCAAGATGCCGACCGAAGATGCCGCTCAAGCCGTCTTCGGACGAGTGCTCCATCTCACGCTGCGCCAGTACTTCCTGCCGCTGCTCGGCGAAGCCTTTCAGCCAGACCTGTTTGGCGGCCAGGCCGTCGACGAAAAATCGCTTGCCCTCTCCCAACTCCTTAAATATTATAACGAGTACTGGACGGATAACGGCTATGAAAACCGCGCCCAGGCCGATCAATACAAAGCGCGCGGCACGGAAATGCTCGCCGCCTACCATGCCAGCCTCGGCAGCCAAAAACCGGACATCGTTTTTCTGGAAAAGAAATTCACGCTGCCGCTCGGCCCATATGTCTTAGCCGGTACAATCGACCGCGTCGACCGCCTGCCGGACGGCACGTATGAAATCATGGATTATAAGACCGGAAAGCCGAAAGAACGTCTGGCCTATAAAGAAAAACGCCAGCTCCTCCTGTATCAGGCGGCCCTCCAAGAGATTTTCGGACTGAAGGTGAGCAAACTGACATTCTGCTATCTGGAGAATGGCGAATGCCTGTCTTTTGTCGCTAAACCCGACGAACTCGACCTCGTCAAACAGGATATGCTCGATCTTATCGAAGAAATCAAAACAAGCGACTTCCAACCGCGCAAAAACGGCGACTGTCAGTATTGCCAGCACGGTCCGGTGGCGGTACAATAAGGCCATGACCCTCCGCGCATATCTCATGCTCATGACTATAGCGACGCTGGCTTTCTGGCTGGCGTTCGGCGGTGTCATTATCAGCGTCGATCCGCTCACGGCCGACGCTCTCGGGCTCTCGCTCTTTTATCTGACGTTGTTATTCGCTTTGACGGGCACAGGCGCCATTCTCGGTTTCACCGTCCGCTTCCTGGCTCTCAAGCAGGAACTGGTCGCGCGTTCCGTTCTGGTCGCATTCCGCCAGGCCCTGCTCGCCGCCATCTTGATTACTGCCGTTCTTTTTCTCTTTTCCCGCCAACTCTTCAGCTGGCTCAATCTCGGCCTGCTGATTCTGGCGCTTACGGCTTTCGAATTCTTCCTTCTGAGTTATGAAAGCGATCATCTAAAAAATATTCAACCTGAAGAATAACCTATGTCTTTCCTCTCCCGCCTTACATCTTTATTTTCTAAACCATCGGTCGCTACCCGTTTTCCCGGCGTTGTCGTCGGCCGAATTGAAGCTATTACTACTCACCCCAATGCCGACCGCCTCCGCCTCGCCACGGTCGATATCGGCCAGCGTCTGGAAGTCGTCTGCGGCGCGGCAAATATCGAACCAGGACAGCTCGTCCCCGTCGCCACTCTCGGAGCCGCCCTGCCAAACGGCATCGTCATCCAGCCGGCCATCATCCGCGGCGTCTCGTCCGAAGCGATGCTCTGCGCCGCCGACGAGCTCGGCCTCGGAACGGATCATTCCGGCATCCACGTCCTCAAGGGCGGACGCCCGGGCCAGCCAATCGATGCCTTCATCTAATCACTCTCTCATTAAATAAAAAATAAAAATATATGGACATCATTAATTCAAGCCAGGACATTTTTTATCTCGTTCTCGCCTTTTGCGTACTGTGGTTTACCGTCCTCATCACTTGGCTGATGTATTACGCCATTAATGCCGTCCGCAACATCTATGACGCCATCCAATCCGTCAAACGCAAGATCGACGCTATCGATGATGTCATAACCCTCGTCAAAACCAAGATTACTTCCAGTTTTTCCTACTTTGGCCTAGCAATGTCCGGCTTAAAGAAAATGAGTGAATTTCTTGGCGATAAGTCCAACGACTCAGAAAAGCCTGCCCGCAAAGCCAAGCGCTAGCCATTTTTTTCAATTGACGCAACACCCTGTCCGTGGTATTATAACGGGGCTTCAGATACTATAATCAACCCGTATCAGCACGCCCATTAAACGCCTGGCAGTCTCGTTTCTGCTGGCCGTCCTCAAATTAATCATCCATGCAAAGAGGTTTTTAACCGCTTTTTTTGTTAAAGCGGTATTTGCCCCTATTGGCTTGCTGGGCCGGGGCTTTTTTAAGCTTCTCATTATACCGCTCTATCGCCTCTATTCCCTCATCGACCGCCGCATATCGAGCGGACCGAAAGGCACGAGCCGTTTTCCAAATCTCCTGACGAGCCGCTACACCATCCATGCCCTCGTTCTTATTTTGGCCGGCAGCCTTATTATCTATAATGTAAGCGACCAACCGGCATCGGTTTCTTCCGAAGATCTCGTTGGACAGACTCTTCTCGCCCGGCTTGTCGTCGGCGATACCGGAGACTTTGACCAGCCGATCGAAGAGTTCCCCCGGCAGGATATCGCCCTCTGGCAGCATAAGCCAGCTACTCCGCTCGCCCTTTTACGCCTGCCCCGCAGTCTCTACACCAAGCAGCCAGCCATCGCCACTCCCGAAGAAACCGGCAGCGACGTTGCGACGACACGCACTGCTCCCCTTACCTATAGCGTTCAAGCCGGCGACACTATCAGCAGCATCGCCCGTCGTTTCGGCGTCAGTGTCAATACGATTCTGTGGGAAAACAACATGACCGCGACGAGCGTTATTCGTGCCGGAACAGAACTAACCATTCTTCCGGCCAGCGGCGTTTCCCACACGGTAGCGAGCGGCCAAACCTTGAGCGCCATTGCCGGACTCTACGGCGTTGAAGGGTCGGCTATCATGAAAGCCAACGGCCTAAGCAATCCGAATCAGCTGCGCATCGGCACGAAGCTGGTCATTCCGGGCGGCAATAAGATCGTGGCGGCCCAGTCGTCTAGCGGTCGAGCCGTCCAACAGGCCTCCAAGAGTTTGTCCATTATCAAAAATATCATCAAGCCCGGTCCTTCCGCCGTCGTCCCTTCCGGCACCCGCATGGCCTGGCCAACCACCGGACATACCATTACCCAGTACTTCTCCTGGCGCCATACCGGCGTCGACGTCGCCAATAAGATTGGAACGCCGATTTATGCGGCTGATGCCGGCACGGTTGTTACGCGCGGCTGGAATTCAGGTGGCTACGGCAACCAAATTGTTATCCAACACGCCGACGGCAAAAAGACCCGCTACGCCCACTTATCGGCCTTTAGCGTCAACGTCGGCCAGAAAGTCACCAAGGGCCAGTATATTGCGGCCATGGGCTCAACCGGCCGCTCCACCGGCCCCCATCTCCACTTCGAGGTTATCATTGGCGGCAAGGTCTACAACCCGCTCAATTACACCCGTTAAATCGGCCCGAGACGGCTCTGTACAAAACTGTTAATTGCCGCTATACTACAGGAGATTCCTTTAAGCAGCCCCCATGTCCTTCCTGATCGGACTCGCCATGTTCGCCGCCGGCACCCTTATCACTATCAAGTCCGAGAAGGTGCTCGAAGCCTTCGGCCGCATCGAATTCTTTGAGGATAAGTTCGGTACGGCAGGCGGATCGCGCCTGGGCTATAAGCTTATCGGGATACTGATACTGTTTCTCGGCATTCTGACGATGACCGGCTTGATTCAGGGCTTTATGGAGTTCGTCCTGTCCCCTCTCCTCAGGTACAGTCAGAATCAAGGATAATTAACAAATTAAATAATTAATTAGTTAACTAGTTAATTCATTAATTCATCATGGGCCAGTAGCTCATCTGGTAGAGCACCTGCTTTGCACGCAGGGGGTGGCGGGTTCGAGTCCTGTCTGGTCCACAAGAAAAATCTTCGCAAGAAGATTTTTTATTTTCATCTGTTAATCCACATTACTATATGCGCGTCTGGGACGTCTCACCATCTCTCCTCTGCCGCCAGCATCTACTCGGCGAACACCGTGAGCTGCACGGCCTCTGGAATATACTCACCAAGCACGGCGGGAGCGGCGGCTACTCGCACCACCCCGAAACAAAACGCTGGGTCGGAAAACTAAAAGCGCTCTATCTGCGTCATGAAGCACTCGTGGCCGAGATGACGAAACGCGGCTACAATCACCAGACGCCGCTCGACAAGAAGCTCGCCACCGGCAAGGCAAAACAAGATGTCTTTATCGACAGCCTCGCTCAACAAAAAAAACTCCTCAAAGAGAAGCCCTGCGATTGCGACTAGAACACTCAAACCAGCTTCTTCGTCTTACGCTGCCGCTCTAACGCATATCTAATAAGCAAATCTATCAGTTTTGCGAAAGGAAGTCCGCTCGCTTTCCATAGCATCGGATACATACTGACGCCGGCAACAAAACCGGGAACCGTATTAATCTCATTAACGACCAGCTCGCCGTTCTTCTTGAGAAAAAAATCAACTCGGGCCAGACCGGCACAGCCCAAAGTCTCATACGCCCCGATGGCCGCTTTCTGAACTTTAGTAATAGTGCTTTTCGGCAGCTCAGCCGGAATTTTTAAAATAGCGCCGTCGGCGGAAATATATTTCGCGTCGTAGGAATAGAAATCTTTTTGAGCGACGACCTCACCGGGCAGCGACGCTCGAGGCGTCTCAGTTCCCAGTACCGCACATTCAATCTCCCGGCCAATAATTCCCTCCTCTATGACAACCTTGCTGTCATACCTAAAAGCGGTCCTGAGCGCCACATTGAATTCTTTTTCATTCAGCACCATAGAAACACCGATTGACGATCCCATATTCGCCGGCTTGACGAAGAGCGGCAGCCCTAACGTTTTTTTAACTGCGACAAAAGAAATTTTCTTTGCTTCATGAGCCTGATACACAAGGCCGCGGGCCGTCGGGATGCCCGCTTCGTGTAAGAGCCGCTTGGCTATGTCCTTATCCATGCAGGCCGCCGAACTCAAGACATCCGAGCCGACAAAGGGAATGCCAGCTGTTTTTAATATGGCCTGAATTGTTCCGTCCTCACCAAATGGACCATGTATAATCGGAAAGGCGACATCTACATCCAAATCTTTTTTCAACGTCATAACATCAACACGCAACAGCTTCTTTGGCAACCCCGGACAATCGGTTAATGGCGTACCGGGCGAAGCTGATTGCAAAAAGGCAACGGCAATTTTTTCGGGCAGTGAAAACCACCGGCCCTTTCGATCAATGCCGATAAAAACTAACTTGTATTTCCGGCGATCAATTGCCGCCAAAATACTCTTAGCAGACTGAATCGACACTTCATGTTCGGCAGAAGGGCCACCGAAGATAAGGGCGAGAATTGTTTCTTTCATGCTATTAGTATAGCAGTTTTGAAACGAGGTCTCTATTTTATTGACAAATACTGCAAATAACCATACAATACGGAACAAATTGAAGCAGTAAAATAAACCTTAAAAATAATAAATGATTCGTTTGTTTTCAAAATCAAAGAAAAAGTCGGCCTAAAACCGATTGATAATTTTCAAGATCTTATAGGCAGAAAAGTGACTTTAAGAATATTTATTCCGGACCTCTTAAAAAAACCTATCCCGGTTGATTTAGGCGGAACCATTCTGGCTACAACCTTCGGCCCAAATGATATCAATGGTATAAACGAAGATTATATGGGAGCTAGACTATCTTTGGAGATTTCAAATTCAATGATCGTACTATCCCGATCGTATTCATGTTACTACCACCGAAGTCAAGAAAATCGCAAAATTATCCTTACCTGCGACCATAAAGGATTATCGGCTTTCTATACAACCACCAAGCCCCTTCATGACACCGGCGCTGACCAAGTAGTTGAAGAAAGTACAGCACCCCATAACCTTTCCTTTATTCCTGTGCGATAATTTGAAATATCCAAATCCCAGATACATGTTTTCTGGGGTTTTTTATTAGCCATTGTTTCTAAGCGGCTATGATATAATAGCTATACACATATGCCAGCAAAAAAACTCCCCAAACTCCTTATTTTCGATGGAAATGCCCTGATCCATCGCAGTTTCCACGCCCTACCCCCTACTATGAAAACCAGCAAGGGCGAGGTCGTTAATGCCGTCTATGGCTTCACGGCTTTTGTCCTGCGCGCCATCAAAGAATTCAAGCCGGAGATGGTCGCCGTCGCTTTTGACGAAAAAGGCGGAAACTTCCGTCATGCCGCTTATAAGGAATACAAAGCTAACCGCACCAAGGCGCCGGACGAGCTCTACGCCCAGATCCCCCGCGCCCGCGAAGTCGCCGAGATCCTCGAGATCCCCGTCTTCCGCATCGCCGGCTGCGAAGCTGATGACGTCATCGGCACCCTCGTCCGCAAGGTAAAAGACGCTGAAAAAATTATCGTCACTGGCGACATGGATACCCTGCAGCTGGTCGACAAAACGACCAAAGTGTATACCATGAGCCGCGGCTTCAACGACAGCATCCTCTATGATGAAAAGCAGGTCAAGGAACGCTACGGCTTGACGCCTGACCAGATCATTGAATTCAAGGCGCTGCGCGGCGACCCGAGCGATAACATCCCCGGCGTCCGCGGCATCGGCGAAAAAAGCGCCGTCGAATTATTGCAGGAATTCCAGAACGTTAAGAACCTTTACAAGAACCTCAAGTCAGACAAGATCAAACCACGCATCAAGGAGTTACTGGAAACATACAAGGACGACGCCTTCATGAGCCATGACCTGGCTACGATCCGCTGCGATATTGATTTTCCGTTCAAAGAAAAAGACCTGGCTTTCGGCGGCTTTGACCGCGACCGCGCCGAGAAGCTCTTCATCGAGCTGGAATTCCGCTCGCTGCTCCCCCGCCTCGCCCAGACCGGCGTTGTCGACAAGAAAGCCTCTGCTCTGTTGCAGACGGCCCGAACGGCGGACAAGTTCGCCCGTGATGAAAAAGAATTTACGTATACAATTATCGAAAGCGATAAGGATTTTGCTGCTTTCTTCAAGAAGCTTACCGCGCAGAAACGCTTTGCCTTCGACACGGAAACGAGCGGTCTAGCTACCTTCGGCGAAGACCTGCTCGGCATGAGCTTCAGCTGGAAAGACGAAGAGGCCTACTATCTCGCACTGAACCAAAAGTCGCTTCTCGCCGGTCCGGCCAAGAAAAAAGATCTCTTCAGCTGGCAGGCCTCGCCTGACGCCTCGTCCTCTCAGAATGCTCTCCATCCCTGGCTACTCAAGCTCAAGCCAGTCATGGAAAAAGCCGCAGTAAAAAAAATTGCCCACAACGCCAAATTCGATATCAAGATCCTTAAGCAATTCGGGATCGATGTTGCCGGCCTGGATTTTGATACGATGATCGCCGCCTACCTGCTCAATCCCGGCGGCCGTCAGTATGGCATCGACGCGCTCGCCCTGGAACGGCTGCGCTTCGAAAAGATTGCCACGAGCGAATTAATCGGCAGCGGCAAGGCCGCCATCCCCTTCCCGGAAGTACCGCTCGCCAAGCTCGGCATCTACGCCAGCGAAGACGCCGATATTACCTGGCGCCTCTACGGCGGACTGGATAAAGATCTGAAAAAGGAAAAGCTCAAGCCGCTCTTCGACACGATTGAGATACCGCTTCTCGACTGTCTGATCGACATGGAAATAACCGGCATTAGCCTGGACACGGCGTATCTCAAGAAACTAGAAAAAGAAATTGATCTCGATATCTCCGCCATCCAGAAAAAAATTTGGAAGTGCTGCGGCCAGGAATTCAATATTAGTTCGACCAAGCAGCTGCAGGAAATGCTTTTCGAAAAACTCAAGATCCCGACGGCTGGATTGGGCCGCACAAAAACTGGTATTTCCACCGGCGCCGATGAGTTGGCTAAGCTCAAGGGAACGCACGAAGTCATTGACCTCATCACCGAATATCGCGAGCTGACCAAGCTGGCCTCAACCTACATCCGCACCCTGCCCGAACTGGTTGATCCGCATACCGGCCGCCTCCACACTTCTTTTAACCAGACGATTGCTGCCACCGGACGACTCTCTTCCGTGGATCCAAACCTGCAGAATATCCCGATCCGCACCGCCCTCGGCCGCAAGATCCGCCGCGCCTTTGTCCCGAAAAAGGGCTGCGAGCTTCTCAGCATCGACTACTCGCAAATCGAGCTACGCATCGCCGCCCACATCACTAACGACCCGGTCATGAAGAAGGCCTTTAAGAATAATGAAGACATCCATAGCGCCACCGCTGCGCTCATCAATCATGTCCTACTAGAAAAAGTAACGCCCACCATGCGCCGCCAAGCCAAGACCATCAACTTTGGCATTCTCTATGGCCAGGGACCGCATGGCCTAGCTCAGACAGCCGAAATTAGCTATGAAGAGGCCCGCAAGTTTATCGACGAATATCTAAAGTCCTTCAAGAACATCAAAAAATATATCGACGAGACTGTCGCCAGTGCGCGGGAAAAAGGCTATGTCGAAACGCTCTTCGGCCGCAAGCGCTACCTGCCGGAAATTAACGCCAGCAATGCTATGATCCGCAAAGCGGCCGAACGCATGGCGATTAACACACCGATCCAGGGCACGGGCGCTGATATGATTAAAGCGGCCATGATCAAGGTGCATGAGATGCTCACCGCCGAATACGCTGGCCGCGTTTCGCTGCTGCTACAAGTGCACGACGAATTACTGCTCGAAGCCGAGCCGGCGCTCATCGCCGAGGTGGCGCCAAAGATTCAAAGTATCATGGAGAACGTCATTAAGTTGTCCGTGCCGGTCGTCGCCGATGCCAAACGCGGACTTGATTGGGAAACAATGAAACCGATATGAATGCCTTAATCAAGCAGTTAGAAAAAGAAAAAATTGCTCTCATGGGACTAGGTTCGGAGAATTACTCTCTGCTCGTTTTTCTCCGCCGCATCGGCTGCAAGCCAAACATAACTATCCATGACGCCCGCAGCGCCGCTACCATCGGCGATCGTTACGAAAAACTGAAAAAAAATAAAAATATTGAATGGCGGCTCGGCGATATGTCCGGCAACGACCTGAAAGATTTTAGCCTCATTCTCCGCTCCCCAGGGGCATTCTTCTCTCCTGTCTTGCGCCGCAGTCTGGCCAAAGCCGGCACTCGTGTCCTATCGCCCATGCAACTTTTCCTTGACCTCTGCCCAAGCAAAAACATTATCGGCGTAACCGGCACAAAAGGCAAAGGTACAACCGCCAGCCTCATTGCCGCAATTCTCAAAGCCGGCGGCAAAAAGACCTGGCTCGGCGGCAATATCGGCATCGCTCCATTCGATTTCATGTCCAAAATCCAAAAGAAAGATTGGGTGGTTCTCGAGTTATCCAGTTTCCAGCTCGAAGACATGAGTTCCAGTCCGCGTATCGCCGTTTTTACAAATTTTTCTCCGGAACACCTTGTTTCCGCCGACGCCCAGAACCCAAACCACCATGTTTCCCTAAAAGCCTACTGGAACGCCAAACTTAACATTGCCCGCTTCCTGAACAAGTCGGGATTATTAATCGCCAACCGCTCCCTCGCCACCCGTCTTAACCGAGAAAAACTCACCGGAAAAATAATCTATTTCGACCGCTCAGCGTTGCCTAGCCGTCTGCCCGGCGAACACAATAAAGAAAATATCGCCGCCGCCCACATCACCGCCCGAACTGCCGGGATTTCAGCTGCAACAATTGCTCGCACTGTCGCTTCCTTTAAGGGCCTTCACTATCGCTTGGAAAAAGTCGGGCAGCATAACGGAATCACCTATTACAATGACAGCTTTGCGACGACGCCCGCTTCGACCATTACCGCCCTGGCTTCTTTTCCGGAACCAGTTATTCTGATTGCCGGCGGCGCCGATAAGGGGTCAGATTTCGCCGCCCTCGCTCAGCACATCAAGCGCCGGACGGCCGCCGTTATTCTTTTTAAGGGCAAGGGTTCAGACAAAATCCGCCGCGAGCTCCGTCGTCTCAGCTATCCAAGCGAGCTTCTCCGCGAAGCCGGCAGCATGGCCGAAGCGGTCGAACTGGCCCGTCTCTTCGCTGTCCCGGGCGATATCATCCTCATGTCCCCGGCCTGCGCCAGTTTCGGACTTTTTAAAAACTACAAAGATCGAGGTGAACAATTCAACCGCTTTGCCGGAAAAAAATAAACTACGGCGCTCGGCGAACCGTCGTCAAAGCAAAACAAAAGAAGCGGTCGAGCCGCTTCTTTGTTATATAAGCTGAGAATTATCCTTCCGCGATTATTTCTTGATACAACGGACAGGCATAGCCGTAATACCTACATCGCCAACCAGCGGTTCGCCGACAAAGGTCTTTTCGCGAACAATCCCAGGCGAGAATTTAGAGACTTGGCGATAGATACCGAATTCGAAATTGCCATGGCGCCAGCCACACCAGTTGAAAAATAAATCACGCGACCAGAGATAGCCGTCCCGGCCGCTGCCCTGGAAAGAAACCGTATTGCTAGCTTCATCAAAGAGGCGAACTCCGCTCAACTGCCAGTCAAATCCGGTCGAACCGCCGATCTTAAGAGCGGCTCCGCTTCCACGGCAATCATCAAGAGGAAGGATGGCACGACAGCCGGTGGCCGTCGTTCCTTCGCGCGTATTGCGATCAGGATTACAACTGCGCGTCGGCGATTGAGACTGTTCCAAGAGAGCAAAATCAGAGTCCTGCGGCGTACGCCAGCCCCTCGGGCAGATATCTTGTGTCAAGTCGTTATCAAAGTATATGCCAGCCAAGGTATACAAAGCGCCGTATTTTTGACAGTCGGCTTCCGTACCGCGCGCATTACTTGAATTGATACAATCGCGTTCCGAAGTGTCATTACCGGTCGTCAATGGAATGCCGTCCGGACGGGTCTTCGTCTTAAGATTTTCCGCCATCCAGCACTGACTTCCGACTTGCACCGTTTTATAGGTAAAACCATCGCGGTCCGTCAAGGTAGCGCCGCAAGGAAAATTAAACATGTCAGATACTGGCGTCTTGTACGGATTAGCCAGAGAAAGCACCGAATAGGCTGACACCGCGGCCGACTTTCCCGGAAGAGGAGCAGCTTGTAGGGTACTCGTTCCAAATAATGCAAACAAAACAAGAACAGCTATTTTCCAAGATACATTCATATAAATAATCTCAATATTACCTTAAAATAAGGTATTATTAGATTATAGCATATTATTATAAAAAAGTCAATGTTATAGATTATTAACCATTTTCACCGACTCTCAATCAAGAATACAGCGCACGGAGGACGAATATGTCTTAAGATTAGCGATTCGCCAGACCTTGTCGTAATTCAAACGGATATTTCGAAAATAGGCCATGGCCGGATCGGAATACGTGGTAGACGACCATATAGTCGCCGCCTGATCAATGCTGGTGAAGCTCGAACCGTCATCTCCTCGATCGCCGGCCAGAGGAATTTCCAGGCCCGAGCCTCCCCCTACTTTCATAGTCGCCCCGGCTGTTGAGCATCTTCCCTGAATGGTTGACCCACCGAAGCGAGCTGGGTTACAATCGCCGCCCTCGACCGTCAAGTACTCATCAAGGGTCTGCTGTTCCGCGTCGCTCGGCACATGCCAACCCGCCGGGCACAGGCCGCGAGCCTTTTCCGCTTCCGATCCATCCATGGCCGCCGTCCAAGTGTAGAGAGCGCCGTAGGTCGAACAATTAGCTTCATCATTGTCATAGCACGATCGACCAAGGCCGTTATCTGACGGCGAGGCATCAGCACAAGGCGGTCGGCCGCCACCGTTGATGCACGTGCCGTCCGGCTTAACCTTGGAACGCAGGTTCGCATCCAACCAGATTTGTTCACCAACCTGCACGGCACCATACGCATTACCCTCCTCGTCATGCGCCCGATAATCAGCCAGCGGCTGGCATTGGCCATTCGTGCAGATGTTCACGCCTTTCTTAAGCGAGCCCGTATCTTCCGCCAGGCACATAGTGATCATATACCCGTCATTTGTCGCTGCGTAATGGAAATCGCGGTCAGCACAACCGCCGTCGGTACGCGGCTGCGGATTAGTCGGGATAGCGCCGATATAAGTAGTCTGTCCGGCACGCAGCGGCTGCCCGGCAACGACAGCCGTCGGATATGATTTAGTGTCATATTTATAAAGCTGCAAAGCCGTCATCAGCTGATTGATGCTCGAAACACGAGCCGCATCACGCGACTTAATACGAACGTTCGAATAGGAAATGAGCGCCAGCGTCGTAATAAGCGAAATAATCGCCACGGTTACGATAATTTCAATAAACGTAAATCCGGCACGTTGTCCTTTGGACATATTAGTATATATAAGTTATTCGCTCTTTTAGTATAGCACTCTGCCGAGCATTTTGGCAGATATATTGACAAATCAATGATTATATGATATAAATAAAGCAATTAAAATACTTTAAAAATGAAAAAAATATTGAAAAAAACCCTTCTTGTTGCCTTCGTAGCAATAAGCATATTAGGATCAGGCACAAACGCCCAAGCCCAGACTTTCCCCGTTGATTTCCAGACATTACCTGTGTACTGGTACGCCCAGGTTGGGCATTTCTTTTCGCCAACCAACGGCCTTCTTGGCTGTCAGGGCGGCATCGTAAGAACTCTAAACGGAAATAGCTGGGACACGGTGTATGCCGCACAATACGGAGTAGTTTCCATGACCTTCGCCGAAAATGGCGAGCTGGGCTATGCTATATACACAAACGCCGCAGGTCAAATGCCTTCTATCCTAAAAACCACTGACCGAGGAACCTCTTGGCAAACCCTGCCTTCACCCTACGATTTCTCTCAGTTACTCGTGCGCGGGAATGAGCTCTTCGGTCTGGCTAACGGAACATATTTATACCGCAGCCTCGACAATGCCGCCACCTGGCAATGGGTTAAAACCTTCCCCTGGTATGGTCCGCCGATGCCGATGCTCAGTACAAGCCGAAACATACTATACTATGCGTGCGGCTCACGTATCTGGCAATCATCTAATCTAACCGATTGGACGCAAATGACCACGCCGCTCGGCTCGAATACATTTCATTCAGCTGATAACGGCATGAGCCTGGTCAGCGGACAGGATTTTATCAATTCAGATGGCTATCCCGGGGTTGCCTTCACAAAAGACAACGGAACTACCTGGGAGCATTACAGGAACGAAAATTTGATTGGCGATGCCTCTCATGCCCTCTACACGCCAAAAGGGATATTCGTCACGGTAACAGATAATTACTTTACGTATCAGCGCGGACAACTCTTCGTTGTGCAGAACGACGTCTGGACTACATTAATCGATACTGGCGCAGTGTTTACCGGACTCGAGTACAAGGATGGAAAAGTTCTGTGCTATGGCTTTCTTTCCGAAGAGGTCACCTGCAGCGTCTTATTGACAATTGATCTGACGGTTACCAATATCTCAGGTAACATTTCCCTTCCTACCGGATTTGAATTAAAGCAAAATTCTCCAAATCCGTTCAACCCCGTCACGAAAATAAACTTCACGCTTCCTAAGGCCGCCTTTGTCAGCCTGAGAGTATATGACATAACCGGCAAAATAGTCAGGAATTTGCTTGAGGAAAGTAAAGTCGCCGGTACATACTCGGTTGATTTCAATGGAGCGATGCTTTCCAGCGGGACGTATTTCTATACACTGCAAACCGATGGTTATGCAGTAACAAAAAAAATGATCTTAACAAAATAGTTAGTAATTCTACTTCCTCTCGGTCCCTGGCCGAGAGTTTTTTTATTATCAAAACAGCCCCGCTTAAGAGGCTGTTTAATTACAGACACTATAATAGGCGTCTAGTAGTTCTTAATACAGCGCAGTGAATAGGCAAAACCTTTGTCGCTCTCTATCCGGTACGCGTCTTCGTTGTCAACCGTCGTGCTACCAGCCCAGGTATGTTCCCAGGCGCTGCCGCCAGAGGAAGTTGAAGACCAGTAGTGCGCCGCGCCCCCTCCCATGTCGAAAGGCTCTTCTTGCACGACATGGAAGCCGTCAAACGAACTACCGTCCGTATCGCGGTATCCGGACCAGACCGAATTGAAACCCGAACTCTGGCCGAGGCGCAAACGCAAACCGGCCGGCGGGCAGCCGTTGCCATAAGCAGGCGTATCGTCGCAATCAGCGTTCGAGGGATCGTTCAAAAACTTATCAAGGCGGTTATGCTCGGCCGTCGTCGGCACATGCCAACCGGCCGGACAGATCCCCTGGGCGCCTTCAGTCGTCGAACCGTCCATGGCCGCATCCCAGGTATAAAGCGCCCCGTAAGCCGTACAGTTGGCTTCGTTATTATCCATACAGGACCGTCCCAGACCATTATCAGCCGCCGAGGCGTCCGGGCAGGGCGGCTGTCCCCCGCCATTAATACAGGTACCATCCGGCTTTATTTTGGTGCGATAATTTTCTGCCATCCACAACTGCTTGCCTATAACAACCGTTTCATATTCATTGCCCTCGGTGTCCGCGAGCTTAAGATTACCGCCGGCCTGGCACTGGCCGTTCTCGCAGACCGTAATCCCCTTCTTAAAAGTTCCGGTGTCCTTGCCTAGACAAAACGTAATCTGATAACCCTTGGGTGTTTTCTCGTAGCGATAGTCTTTATCTTCGCAATCACCATCCGCCCGGGGCGTCGGGCTGCTTGGTATACTGCCCATATACGTAACAGAATTAGCTGTCAGCGGCTGCCCCGGGATAAGAGCTTCGGGATATGACTTATTGTCATTACGATACAATTGCAAAGCCGTCATCATCTGATTAACACTGGAAACGCGCGCCGAATCACGCGCCGTCGCCCGGACTTTAGAGTATGACACCAACGCAATGGTCGAAACCAAGGCGATGATGGCAACAGTAATAATTACTTCCGCAAGGGTAAAACCACGCTGGCGATGTACTGTCATACGGGCATGTCTAATAATATATGACTATTCTAGCATATTTTAATCGAATCTACCCTTCTTCCGTCTCCGGCACCGCTGATGTATACTATATACTATATAACTATTCATAACATATGCGTACCAAACACCCCGGTTTCACTGTTGTCGAAATCATCGTTACCGTCGGCATCGTCGCCGCTCTCAGCACGCTCGCGATTATCTCCTTCCAGGGAACACGCGTAGCTGCTCGTGATACAAAACGATTATCCGACTTCAATACGCTAGCAACCGCCCTACAGACCTATTACCAGCAGAACGGCAGCTATCCGTCGACGCTGGTCGCCGGCGCGGCGCTCGAGTCCCCGGACGGACAAACTACTTATTTAAAAAACATCCCGGCCAATCCGCGGCCGCGCGCCGATAACGGCTGTCCAGATCGAAACTATACGTATAGCGTCACGGCCAGCAACCGCTGGTTCATCATCTCAAGCTGCCTCGGCCAGGGCGAAAGCGGATCAGACATCCTCACTCTGACCCCCGACGGACTTTCTAAAACTCCCAATGCCCAGTTTTCCTGGTGGGCCTTCGATGAAGGCGATGGCACAACTATTTCCGATGGCGGTAATCTGGAAGCGATTCTGTCGCTTAGCGGCGGAACCAGCTGGGAACCAACCGAGAACTGTAAAAAAGGCACCTGTCTAACGCTGGACGGCGAGAGCGGCTACGGCAGTTTCCCCATCCCGACCCTTCCCCGCTACACGGTCATGACCTGGGTCAAGCGCCTCTCCGACCAGGCGACCGATCCGGAAAAGCTCGAAGAATTCCAGATCTTCGCCACGCCAGATGACAAAGTCGGTCTAACCGTCAAGTACTATTCCCTGAGCAACACGACCGACACGCACTTTCTTTTCTGGGATGGGACAGCCACTTCAAGCACGACGCAAGCCGATCTGGACACCTTTTACCATGTCGCCATTACCTCGGACGGCACAACAAAGAAACTATACGTCAACGGCGTAGTTGAAGCTTCTGGTCCGGCCACGAATACAATCACAAGCGGAACAGGTAAAATCGGCGAAAGCTACAGCGGCGGAACGCGCCGCCTTCACGCCACCCTTGATGATTTCCGCTTCTATGACCGCGCGTTGTCCGCTCACGAAATCACCAATATCTTTAACGCCAGTCGCTAGACACGCCAATAGCAAAAAGAGCCGAATATCCTTCGGCTCTTTTATGTTTTTTTCTTCTGTTATCACCCTTAAAAGCCGGTCGCTGCGCCTAAACCTAAGCGCTCAAAAAAGGGGCGGGCGCCGGGCTGCGGACTCATCAACAAGGGGTCTGGGAAAAGCGCATCGGCGCCGCTTTCTCCAAACGCCGGTTCGGATAAGGCCAGTGGATTCTCAGACGCAAACGGGGAAATATCCCGACTGCGCAGCAGCGTATCGCTTTTAGTATCGAGCAATAAGAGGTTATTATCCTGGAAATTGGAAATATAAAGAGTGTTGCCGATTGCCGTAATACCAGAGGGCGAATGACCGACCTGAACAGTTTTTGTTACCAGGTTCGTTGTCAGATTAATTACCGAAACCGTTCCTTCGTCGAAGTTCTCGACATACAACTTCGACCCCGCTACGGCCATGCCGCGCGGACCGGCGCCAACCGGAATCGTCGCTATCACTTCCTTGGTCGAAGCATCGATTACTGAAACATTAGCGCTTAGGTAGTTTGTGACATACACTCGGTTGCCGGCCACGGCCACGCCGCGCGGTCCCCGACTACCGGCCGGCAAGACAATCGTATCGGTCAGCTGAAGCGTATAGCCGTTAAGTACCGAAATCGTATTGCCGCCACTGTAATAGTAAGGGTCGCCATAATTTGCTACGTACACCTCATTGGCCAGAACTTTAATACCTCGGGGATAGGCGCCAACCGGCACGGTAGCTTCAACTGAATGGTTGGCCGCATTGATAACCGAAACGGTATTGGACTGTCCGTTTGTGACAAATATCCTCGTATTTAGAGCAGCCGCATAGTACGGTTTCAGACCGGCCTGAATCGTACCGATAACCCTTCCTAGAACGCTGTCCACTACGGAGACGGAATGGCTATTGGTATTGGCCACAAAGAAACGAGCCGTTCCGGAAATACTGGCCGTAGCAAAGCCGTACGGCTCGGAACCGACACGAAGCGTATTAATTTCTTTGCGCGCCGCAATATCGACGACGGACAATGATTCAGCTCCCTGATTGGCGACATAGGCATACTGCCGGCCATTGAGGGTAAAAGGAGAAGAAATCTGGTAGGGATTAGCGCCGACATCGATAGACACGAACTTACCAAGGGAAATATTATGGGCATCGCCCAAGTTGCGGGCAATAAGCGAGTTCTCGCCGGTGAAGTTTCCTCCCGAAAAAGGAATGGCGTAGTGATAGCGCGTATTACCCTCAAAATCACTCACGGAAGCGCTCTGAATGTCGGTTACGGCCAAATCGGGAACGGCGTCAACCGAACGGACACGGTACGTGCCGCTCAGCAACTCGCCGTTAATCTGATCAAGCGTTAGCTTGTCGCCCGTATTAAGATCGACGGTCATGGTTGAGCCGTCAAAAAGATTGCGGTTAAAGCGGGCTGAAATAACGATCTCCTTTCCGGCAGGATAATAGCCATCCGGACTATCTGTTTCAAAAGAAAGCAATTCCGGGACCTCAATTTGGTTAATATCGATGATGGAAAAAAAGCTGGCCGCCGCATTGGGAACATAAATCTTATCGCTTGAAGCAGCTAGATAAAAGGGACGATTGCCCACCGTCAAAGTCGCCGTAACAGTATCGCTGTCCGAATCAATGACAGACACCGTGTCCGCGCCATGATTACCGACAAAAATTTTCTTGCCTGAAGCGACCAGATAATAAGGTCCGGAACCGACCGGAATTTCGCTTATAACCGTATCGCTGACCGGATCAATCACCATCACCGAATCGCTACTGCGATTAACGACATACAGCTTTTCGCCGAGCGGCAAAAGCATTTCCGGATCAACGCCGACCGGTATGGTCGCGCTTACTTCATTGGAGACAGTGTCAATGACAGAAACTGTTCCACTTAGTTTATTGCTTATATACAGTTTATTACCGACAAAGGCTTCTAAGACCGGCTCCATTCCCAATGGAATGGTAGCTATGACAGTATCACTGACGCTGTCAATGACCGAAACTGAACCCTCTTCCTTGCTATTATTACTGATGTACACTCTTGTCCCGAGAACTGAGCCGTAAAATGGCTGATCGCCAACCGGGATGATTGAACTGACCGTATCAGTTGTCGTATTAATAACAGCGACGACATCGCTGGTCCGGCAGGTGAGATATAATTTAACGCCGCTTGGAGTCATGGTCGTCGCGCCGGCCGGGACGCTGATTGTTTTAATAACCGTATTTGTCTTGGTATCAATCACCCGAACGGACGAGTCGTAAGGAACATACACCTTGTCGCCTAACACGCCAAGATAGAGACCCGTCGGCATGGCAATTTCCGCGATTACGGCGTTAGTCGAGCGATCCAGTACGACTACTTTCCCCTCGGCCGCGATATAGACTTGCTGTCCGACAATAGCGGCTGAATTTGCATTAGCTATATCGGCAAGGTTTGTAACGGCGCTAAAATCGGAGTGATCGAGCTGAGGCTCAATAAAGCCCTTCGGACCCGTAAGACCCTCTTGAGCTTCAGCCGTGGCCTCGCTATCATTCAGCCTCAAAGCTGTCTGAGAAAAACCGGTTGTTTCGTCCATGCCTTTGTCATTACGGGCAAGAATAACGCTACCGGAATAAAAAAAGCCGACTGCCAAGCCGACGATAACTAGCAATGCCCGTTTTGTAGCAGCGGAACATCCCTGAGCAACATGTACCATATGAGACAAATAATATATTAGTTACTAGAGTATAGCACATCTAAGCCAAAAAGTCAATATTTAGGCTGTTTTCATACGCCTATTACAAAAAAACAGCCTTTCGGCTGCTTTACAGAGGCTGCTCGTCATCAACTGCCTCGTCGGGTATGGCCGCCAGGGCAAGGGGCGTCACGGAAATGATTTCCGAGTCTTTGCCGCAGTTGGCACAGGTAAACAGGTCATGTTCATAGGCTTCGTCATCAACGATGACGTCGCTATGGCAGAACGGGCACGGTGCAGTGGTCATAGGGAGCTCATGATGATTTAAGTAAGTGAATCCATTATAGCATATCAGGGATAGGCGCAGAAGAAGCGCAGACGGATATAAAAAAGCCGCCTGTAGGACAGGCGGCGGGAAGCATGGTCACTCAGACAAAGCGGATTCGAGCAGCGCCTCAAACTCCGGCGCATTACCGGGTAGCAAGGCGAGCTTTTTCGAATCGTCGACGATACCAGAAATGAACCGAGCTTTTGGGGCGATATCGACGAATTCTTCTTCTTCCAAGATCGTCTTAGCAAAAGCTGTAAATTCTTTCACTTTTTCGGCGCGCAGGCGGTCTTCGGGTGATCGCTGCCATTCGGAAGAGACCAGGAAGATGAAACCGTCATCCGGGATGCGTCCGGCCTTCATGTTGCCCTGGATTATGCGCAAGGCGACCCGGATCTCCTGTCCCAGATCGACCATGTGCCAGGGGCCAATGATAATAGCCGTATTCGGCGCATGCAGCCAATCGAAACCGGTCCCGAAAGCGATGACCCATTCATTGTGTTCGACTTGTATGATATCAGTCGTAGCTTGCCGTTCCTTAATATGGGCGATGTTCCCCTCAATAAGCGGCATAAGGTCGAGCAGCATCTGCTGCGGCATATCCGGGAAGAGCTGGCACAATTCCTCGAAGATTGCATCGTCAGTCGCCGTCAGACGCTCGGACAGGTCCAGCCTCTGTCCGGCTTCGCCATGGATAACAAGGGCGTCGCTGTCGGTTTCGAGACCAATAACAATCGGATAGACATTGTTGTTCACCGATGCGAAGACAGAGCGAATCTGGTCGCGGAACCACAGCTGATGGTCGAGCGCGGCCGCGGTATCATAGTTGAAACCGGCACAGCCGCGCTTCGGATCCCCTTTCGAGAAGTGGTAACTAACGATCACGAGACACGACTTTCCGAGAGCAAGTTGTTCTTGTACCCACTTAAGAAAAACATCGGAGAGGTGGGGCCAGCCGAGGTTAAATTTGCCGCCCAGTCTCCGGAACGGCTTGATGATGCCAATCAGGAAATTGGTGACGAGCGGAAAATGGACGCGGCCGTCCATGCATTTAAAAACAGCGATCATCGTCGGATGGAGCTGCAGGTATTTCTGGCGCTTCAGACTCTCCCGCTTGTACTGCTGGTAATAGCGGACATTGCGGCGGAACAGCTCTTTGATTCGCTCCATTATCGGAGCCTTAACGTTGATCTTTGAAAGCATAGGTTAGAGGATTATTTTTGTTTTAAAGAACTATACGAATTTACGCTCCGCGCAGACGGCGCCAGCGCTTGAGACCGCGCTCGCGAGCGAGCTCCTTTTCGATCAAGGCGCTCAAGCGCGCAAACTCGACATCGTCATGATGCCGGGCTTGGGCCTTGAGCTCCTCAGCCTTGGCTTTAGCGGCCAGAATGCGCTCTTCATCAAGCTCTGCCGCCCGCTCAGCCGTGTCGGCCAGAATAACCACCTTGCCCACCATCACTTCGACGAGTCCACCGGAAACGGACATAACCTCGCGGCTGCCATCAGCCAGCAGCGCCTCAACAACGCCTGGCTTGAGCGTAGCCACGAGCGGGATATGGTGCGACAAAACGGTAATCTCTCCTTCCGACGTCGGCACCGACACCTGAGTGACAGTAGCCTTAAGCACCACCCGTTCAGGGGAGGCTATTTCGAAATGGAAGGTTGAGGCGGGTGTGGCCATGGAGATGGTTGTGCGGAATAAGACTAGGCAGCCGCTTCAAGCGCGCCCTTCATATAGAAGTCGTTCTCGCTCTTGTCGTCGTGCTTGCCGTCGAGAATCTCGGCAAAACTGCGAATCGTCTCCTTGAGCGGCACATAGGCGCCAGGAGCGCCGGTGAAGACTTCAGCCACGAAGAACGGCTGAGACAGGAAGCGCTGCACTTTACGGGCGCGCATAACTGTCAACTTATCTTCAGCAGACAATTCTTCCATACCGAGAATGGCGATGATGTCCTGTAAGTCTTTGTAGCGCTGGAGGATTTTCTGCACGCCACGAGCGACACGGTAATGCTCTTCGCCGACGACGCTCGGATCGAGGATGGTCGAAGAAGAGTCGAGCGGATCAACGGCCGGGTAGATACCAAGTTCAGTCAGGCCGCGAGACAGGGAAACGGTCGAGTCCAAGTGGGCGAAGGTCGTGGCTGGCGCCGGGTCGGTCAAGTCGTCAGCCGGAACATACACCGCCTGAATCGAAGTAATCGATCCGTTTTTAGTCGATGTAATGCGCTCCTGCAGCTGACCCATTTCCGTAGCGAGCGTCGGCTGATAACCGACGGCGGACGGCAGACGTCCGAGCAGGGCGGACACTTCGGCGCCGGCCTGCGTAAAGCGGAAAATGTTATCGACGAAGAAAAGCACGTCCTGGTTCTGTTCATCGCGGAAATATTCCGCCATCGACAGTCCGGTCAGGGCGACGCGGGCGCGGGCTCCAGGCGGTTCATTCATCTGCCCGAAGACCATGGCTAGTTTATCTAAAACTTTGGCGTCCTTCATTTCATGGTACAAGTCGTTTCCTTCGCGCGTACGCTCACCGACGCCGGCGAACACCGAAACGCCGCCGTGTGCCTTAGCGATGTTATTGATAAGCTCCTGGATGATAACCGTCTTGCCGACGCCGGCGCCGCCGAAGAGGCCGACTTTTCCGCCCTTGAGAATCGGGCAGATCAGGTCGATAACCTTGATGCCGGTTTCGAGAATTTCGACCGACGTCGACTGTTCTTCAAGCTTCGGGGCCGGACGATGGATGGAGTAAGTCTTTTCGCTCTTCACCGCTTCGCCGCCATCAACCGTTTCGCCAAGGACGTTAAAGATGCGGCCGAGTGTGTCGCTGCCGACCGGCACGGAAATCGGCGCGCCAGTATCATGCACCGCTTCGCCGCGCTTCAAACCGTCAGTTGATCCCATGGCGATGGCCCGGACGACATTGCCGCCGAGGTGCTGCGCGACTTCGAGCGTCAGCAATCCCTCGCCTGTCTTAATCGTCAGCGCTGAATAGATATGCGGCACTTGTTCCTTGAACTCGACGTCGACGACGACGCCGATAACCTGCTTGATAATACCCTGGTTTTTTTCAGTCATATAATTTGATTATTCAAAAGCCGCAACACCGGCGGTAATTTCGGCAATTTCAGCAGTGATGGCGGCTTGCCGGGCCTTATTATAGAAAAGCGTTAATTCGTCGACGAGGTCAGAAGCGGCCTTGGTCGCCTGATGCATCGCCGCCATGCGCGCGCTGTGTTCCGACGCGGTCGATTCCAACAAAGCCTGGTATAGCTGTATGGAAATCAAGCGCGGCAGGACCTCGTCCAAGACGCTTTGCGGATTCGGTTCAAACAAATATTCGAGGGTCGATCCGGCGTCCCGCAGGTGAGCCTGGCTCTTGCCGGCGACATATTCCTGGCTGACACCGACCTTGCCGTCGTTGCCGATAATGCCGAGTGACCCGTCCGTCGCGGACGTCAAAACCGGCAGAATCTGTTTGACGCGGGGCGACTGCTTAGCAGCATTGACGAAATCGGTATAAGCGACCAGCACCCGGTCATAGGTCTTGTCGATATACCCATTAATAACAAGCTTGGCAATCGGCGCGACGCTTGTCGAATTGACGGCGGCCTCTTCTTTTACGAATTGCGCGCTGACATGCAGAACGGACGAAAGCGATTCCCCTTTCCGGCCAAGGATTATAAGATCAGTAACATCCTCCAAGCCCTTAACCGCCCGTCGGGCTTCGGCGATAATCGCCGTGTTGAAACCGCCGCAGAGTCCGCGGTTGGCGGCAATCAAAATCAGCGCCTGGCGCTTAACGTCCGGACGAACCTCGAGAAGCGGGTGCGAAATCTTGTTAGCCGAAGCGCGGGCGACATTCAGCAGCGTTTCCCAGGCCAAGTTGGCGTACGTACGCGTCGCCAGCACTGCCTCAACGGCCTTGCGCATCTTGGACGCCTCAACCATCTCCATGGCGCGGGTAATGCGCTTGGTGCTGGTGATCGACTTGATCCGGCGTTTGATGTCTTTAGTCTTGGCCATGGGAATAATTAAATAAGTAACAAGTTAATAAATTAATTAATTTGTTAATTTATTCATTTATTAAATAATCTAAGGTTCCTTTAAAGTCAGATACGGCGCTCGTCAGACGGGCGACGATATCATCATTCAATTCGCCAAAGGATTCGATATCGGACAAAAGATCGGCATGCGAAACTTTCAGGTAATGGCGCAACTCTTTTTCAAAGCGCGTTACTTCCTCAACCGGCACGTTATCGATATGTCCGTTAATAAGTGACCAGAAAACAACGACCTGTTCGGAAACCGACAACGGTGAGTACTGACCCTGTTTAAAGATTTCAAACAAGCGGCGGCCGCGCTCCAGCTTGGCCTTGGTCTCTTCGTCGAGGTCAGAACCAAACTGCGCGAACGCAGCCAGTTCGCGGTACTGAGCGGCTTCGAGACGGATCTTACCGGCGACTTTCTTCATCGCCTTGATCTGCGCGGCGGAACCGACGCGGGAAACCGAAAGTCCGGCGTTGATGGCCGGGCGGTTGCCCTGGTAGAACAATTCCGGTTCGAGATAAATCTGTCCGTCGGTGATCGAGATGACGTTCGTCGGAATGTAAGCGCTGTTGTCCGAAGCCTGGGTTTCGATAATCGGCAAAGCGGTGATTGATCCCCCGCCGTGTTCAGCGTTCAGCTTACAGGCGCGCTCCAGCAAACGGGAGTGGAGATAAAAGACATCTCCCGGGTAAGCTTCACGTCCTGGCGGACGGCGGAGCAAGAGGGCGATTTCGCGATAGGCGACGGCATGCTTGGAAAGGTCATCGTAGACGATCAGCGAGTCCTGGCCCTTGTCGAGGAAATATTCGGCCATGGCACAGCCGGCGTACGGCGCGAAATAGAGCAGCGGGGCCGGAGCGGAAGCGCCAGCTAACACGACAATCGTATATTCCATGGCGCCGGCCTCTTCCAGCTTAGCGAGGATAGTCGCGATCTTCGATTCTTTCTGACCGATGGCGACATAGACGCAAGTGACGCCCTTGCCTTTCTGGTTGATAATCGTGTCGATGGCGATGGCGGTTTTGCCGAGCTGGCGGTCGCCGATAATCAACTCGCGCTGGCCGCGGCCGATCGGGATCATAGCGTCGATAGCCTTGATGCCGGTCTGCAGCGGTTCATTAACCGACTGGCGGGTAATAACGCCCGGAGCAATCTTTTCAACCGGGTATGAAGCTTCGGAAGCGATCGCACCCTTGCCGTCAACCGGCTTACCCAAAGGATCAACGACGCGGCCGACGAGAGCCGAGCCGACCGGAACTTCGAGAATGCGGCCCGTCGAACGCACTTCCGTACCTTCGATAATGCCCTCATAGTTTCCGAGAATAGCCGCGCCGACGCTCTCTTCCTCGAGGTTCAGCGCGACGCCCTGAATCATGCCTTCGGAGCCGGCAAACTCGAGCATTTCCGACATGCGCACATCGCTCAGCCCGGAAACGACGGCAATACCGTCACCGACGCGGATAACGCGACCGACATTCTTTTCTTTGGCCGACGGTTTAAAATCGGCGATGCGTTCTTTAATTTGCTCAACAATGAAATCTTTAGTCTTTGACATATGCGGTAAATTAACTAATGAACCAATTAATGAATTAACGTATTCGAATCCTTAACTTGTTCATTTGTTCATTCATTAATTAGGTAATTAGTTTCTAATTTCTTCAGCCAGCTGTCCGACTCGGTTGGCCAAGCTCAGATCCAAGACCTTATCGCCGTAACGGATGACAGCGCCACCCAACAGAGCTTTGTCTATTTCCTTCTCCCAGACAATTTCCTTGCCGTGGCTGCGTGTTTTCAATTTCTTCTCCAGGAGTTCCATGGTTTCGTCGTCAAGCTTATGCGCGCTTGTAATGCGAGCACGAACCACCCCACTGGCAGCGTCATCTAGTTTTTCAATCTCCGCCAACAGCACATCAGTCTTTCCCAGGACGCTTTTTTCGGCCATGATCTGCAGCGTGCGCTCAACCAGCTCGCCGACTTCGGCCTGGCTTTTTCCCTGGGACGCTTCGTACAGGGCGCGGGCGTAGCTGCGGATAGGAAAGGCCATATTATTCCAGGTGCTTTAAGGACTTGGCGATGAGCTTTTCATCGGCTGCCTTGTCCATCTTCTCGCCGAGAACCTTTTCCAGGCTGGACTGGATCATGTCGCCGACTTCAGCACGGATCTGACGTAACGCATCAGCCTTATCGGCCTGAATCTTGGCTTTCTCCTGATTGATGAGCTGACCGATCTCTTCCTTGGCCTGGGCGACGACCGCCTGCTTGCGCTCTTCAGCCTGCACGCCGGCTTCTTCCAGTAAAGCAGTGGCCTCTTTCTTAGCCTGCTTGATCATCTCTTTCTGCTCGACCTTGGTCTTTTCCAGGCGCTCTTCAATCTCCTGCGCATCCTTCAGGCTCCTGTCGATTTTCGAAGAGCGATCGCCCATCACTTTGAACAAGGGGCGGAACACAAAATAAAAGAGCACGAGAAAAACTATGCCAAAGTTTACCGCCTGCGCGATGAGCAAGCCGAGGTCGAGGTGGAATGTGGAAATAAGGGCTTCCATGTAGTTTAAGATAATCTTTTAATGCCTATCCCGAAACGATTCGGAACAGGGAACCAAAAGGTTATTTGATGCTCAACGCGATAACGAGTGCGTAAATACCGATAGCTTCAGCGAAGGCGGCCGACAAGAGCATCGGGACGAGGATCTTGCTGGCAGATTCCGGATTGCGGCCGATGGCTTCCATGGCCTTAGCGCCGATGTAACCGATGCCGAGGGCCGGAGCGATCGAACCGATGCCGATGGCCAGAGCCTTGGCTAACATAACATTTTCCATAGTATATATTTAATAATTAATAAATTAACCAGGTAACTAATTAATGTATTCGTTAATTAGTTAATTTATCAACTTGCCTAATGTTCTTCAGCGGTGGTGCTGATCGACACGTAAATCAACACCAATATAGCAAAGATAAGGGCCTGAATCAACCCGACGATGATTTCCAGGAACATGAACGGAATCGGCACGGCAAAAGCCAAAATAGCGGCCATCGAAGCGAGCAGTACTTCGCCGGCAAAGATATTACCAAAAAGACGGAAGGACAGCGAGACAATCTTAGCTGCCTCGCCGATAATTTCCACTAAGCCGACAAAGACCTTGATCGGATTAACGAGGATGATGGTCGGCTCCTTCATGATCTTCTTCGGAATCTCAATCAACGCCTTGATATTAATGAACTTGTTGAGGTAATTCCAGCCGCCGACAGCGACGACGCCAAAGATGTGACTGGCAACAACGGCAATCGAAGCGAGCGCTAGCGTCGTGTTGAGGTCAGCCGTCGCGCCGCGCAGGAATGGCACAAAGGTTTCATGTCCCCCCTCGCTCACGAAACGGCCAATCGAACCGACACCGGGAATAAGACCGAGCCAATTATTAACGAGAATGAGCACGAAAAAGCTCATGACGAACGGCGCCAGCTTAATTGATCGTTCACGCGAGTTAGTGACGAGGTCAAAGATGTCGAGAAACTGCTCCATGACCATCTCGACGATGCTCTGCAGCTTTTTGGGGATCGTCGCCAGCCGGGCGCGGAAAACGAGGGCGACCGTCAGAATGGCGATCAACGCAATCCAGGAGGTCAACAATGAATTAGTGACGGTAAAGGTGCCGATATTGAAGAGCGGTTCAGCGTAGAGGGTGTGCTCATGTTCGCCGGAAGCAGCTTCGTGCGCTTCACCAGTCGCCGGCTCGGCCACATGCGTTTCCGTAGCCGTCGTCGTGGCGGTTTCAGTCAAGTTAATTGTCTGCTCTGCTTCAGTCATGTTCAGGGTCTTTTTTGTCAGGGGTCAGGGCGGCGATTTTGGCGTATTCTTTCTTAGCCTGCCAGGCCATGCCGATCGTGGAAATGATAAATGATCCAGCCAGCGAGATGAAAAACCATTTCTGGCCTCCGCCAGCGCGCTGGTCGAGCCAGCGTCCGAGGCTGAAACCGACGATAAACGGCAGAATCACCCAACCAGACAGGCGGGTGAACATCGAGACGGCTTCCTGCCACCAGGGGGCCTTTTCCTGTCCCGAGGGAGCGGAAACGGACTGATTTGGTGCGGCGGACATAGATTGGAAAAATAAAACAAGGGCGGAATGTCCTTGAAATGCAAGAGTCGTGGGACTCCATCACTAGTATAGGCTTATTTTAAGGGGAAGTCAATAAATTCCTTGAAAACGCTCGTAATAGCTCAGATTTTAGCATAATAGTTGACATTTATATAAATATATGATATAATGTACTATTAGTACCTTTACATATATTTGAATAATTCATAGGTTTTTCAGCCCGCACGGCCGCAAAAAGCCACAGAGCTCGCTCCTGAAAAATGTATAAATTATTCAAATAAAATTAAAAAAGGAAGAACATGGAATCCATGGAAGACTACCGCAAGCTTATACAAAAGGAAGCTAAGGAAGCGTTCCAATTAAGCGATACCTCTCATTTCTCAGAACTGATAGGTAAAATAATTCGCGTAAGCTTCTGCGATGCTGAAATAAGCGCAAGCATTACTTCAGTAAAATGCCGCTATAAAGATTTCTTACCAGGCCAAGCCAGTGCCTACCCAATTCATAGCTTCTTTGTAACACTACAAACAGACTACGATGAATTCGGCAAAAAGTTTTGCGTTCGCCTGGTATGCTACCGATCAGATAATAAAATATGCCGCGCCGTGCAAGGAGAGCTTGTTCAGCTCAACAAGGAACCTGATTGGTATAAAATGGAAGTTTGCATAAAATCACCATCCACAACAACCAGCGACGAATGGCATGCTGTATCAAGTACAAAAAATGCAGGCAAAGAAGTATCTGTCCTATAGGCGGAGGTGCCGCTAAACCAACATATATCCATCATGGATGAATCAGATAAAGTAAAGCAAGAATTAGCAATGGCAAAAAAACTTATACCCACATTGCTAGTCTTAGCTAAATTTCCTTTGTCGGACAACTACGGCCGACAGCTGCAAAACGTTGCGCGTAATCTCGGTGTCGATGCGCAAGCGCTGAAAGACCTATTGGATCCGCTTATTATTGAAGCGGCAAAAATAGTAGTCAGCAAGAAGCTGAAGAAAGAAGGGAAAAGCAACAAGAAATAAGGCAATGCCTATCAAAGTTAGGGTGAGCGAATGCTCCTAAAAGGGTAATTGAGTTCCTCGCTCAAGACTAACTCAGGATAAGAACCTATCCCCACTTTGCGTAGGTTAACCGGTCGTGATTACTCATGACCGGTTCTTTTTATTTCCGGATATAAAAACGCCGCTCCATACAGAGCGGCATTGCGTTGCCTAACTTTTAAAAATGTATTTGTGGTCCAGTCGCCTGACGTGTCCGCATGTCATACGTTGAACCCGCCGCCAGAACATGTAGACGCATATCGGTCAGCGTCACTGCCGCGTCTGGTTCAACATACCCGATATTGGAATAACCGATATCTTTCACATCAATGACAATCACCGAGCCTTGACCGATAACGGTCATGACATCGCCGTCAAACACCGCCGCCGTATCTTCATCAATGCCGAGACTGATGCGCTGTGGATAATGACCTGCCGCCATGATAAGCCGTCCAATACGCCCGCGCGGAAAAAAATGAGTGTCAATAACGACAATATCAGGCAAGAATCCCATACCCGGTCCGATGATGGCCGCTTCCGAACAGGGGTATTTTTCCTGCCGTCCGCCAATCAGCATCGAACTCGACATCATCGCCGCACCTGCGCTTGTGCCGGCAATAATTACGCCACCGTGCCAACGCTTGATGATTGCCTCTTCCAGGAGACTGCCGCCTATATGCGTCGAAATGTGAATCTGGTCGCCGCCCGTAAAGAAGATTGCCGTTGCCTGGGCGATAATTCTGAGATTTTCCTCGGACTGCGCATCGGCGCGGGAGGATACGCAGATTACATCGACCCGCCGTGCGCCTAACCCCCTGAACAGCTGCCGGTAGCGAAGACACAGGGCTTCTTTCTCCTGCGGATCAACTGCTGTTGCTATAACGACGATGCGCGCTTTGACTCCCCCGGCATAGCGCATGAATTCACGCAGGACAAGGCAGCCCTTTTCGCGATCCTCAGCGCCGCCGATAGCCATAATAATTCCTTTTTTCAATGTACCACTCCTTTTTTAATTTGAAAAAACCTTACCATGCGGCAAGGCAAAAATCAACCCGGAACCAAACCAGCGGTTTAGGCCACCTCAAGCAACTGCTTGTACGCTCGGGCGTACTGCTGCATCATCCAGCCATCGCCGGCCGCTCTCGCCTCCTCGGCTTGGCCTGCACGTTAACGTACACACCATTCAACTGGAATCCTTTTCTGGTTGACTATACTAGCGTAGTTTAAATAAACGTTTGGCATTCGCCGTTGTCAGCTCGGCGATTTTTTCCGGCGTTGTTCCCCTAATCTCAGCCATGCGGGCCGCGACAAATTTCACCAAAACAGGCTCGTTGCGCTTACCGCGGTGCGGTTCGGGCGTCATATACGGAGAATCGGTTTCAATCATGATTTTGTCGGACGGGACTTTGCGAATCAGTTCATCCCAGCGTTGACTGAAGGTAATGAGACCGGTAAAAGAAATAATCAAACCAAGATTAAAGTACTCCCAGGCCAAATTCTCGTCGCCGGAAAAGCAGTGAATTACGCCCCAGGGTCGATCCTTAGGCAGTAGATCTTTATACTCTTTGCGGAAATCATGCAGCAAGGGCAACAAATCGTCATGCGCCTGGCGGCAGTGAATGACAACCGGCAGATCGAAACGCCGCGCCATGATCAACTGATCACGCAAGGCTTTTTTTTGCTCAGCCTTGCGGTTAGCAATATCGTCGTCGCCGTCGCGCCAGGCGTAATCCAGGCCAATCTCACCAATGGCCACGGTTTTAGGAAACTTGGCGAGCACTTCATACATGCCGAAGCTAAAAACCTCGGCCGGCACGTCGCGGACTTCCCCGTTGACTTCTTCGCGTGAGGGGCGCAGCGAGAGCGGATGCAAGCCAACTGCCGCCCAGACGCCGTTCTCAAATTTATTAGCATACTCCAGGGCGCGCTTGGATGATTTGTAATCCGTACCAACTATCACTAGGGCCGTCTCGTTCTCCAGGGCGCGCTTGATTACCCGATCGGCATCGGTCGCAAAGGCATCAGTATTGATATGGCAATGAGTATCGAAATGCATAGATAATCGGAAACTAGCGTTTAAAAAATTGCCCGGACCTTCTTGTACATCTCCGGCAGCAATGGCGCAAGAATCTTGGAGAAACTTATAAGGAAAGCGACGATAGCCGAGCTGTCCAGCCACTTCCCCCAGGCACCGCTGCCCGGCAAATAGCGGCCGGCGACATAGAGTATAAGTCCCAGGACGAGGGCGCCTTCAATAAAACCGAAGAGGGCGCCGAGCAGTCGGTTAAGCGTCTTAACGAACGGCACAATGGCCGCGACTTTGAAAGCCTGTTCGAACAGAACGAAGCCCCAGCTGACAAGCCGACTGACTATCGTGAAACAGATAATGAAACTAACAACCTTACCGACGTTTTCGCTCCAGGGCCAAATCTTATCAAACCAGGCAAAGACTTCGAGGTAAAATCGTCCAGCCAGCCAGGCGCCAAGCAACACCCCCGCCAAGCTGCCCACGGCCCGGATCAGGCCGAAAAAGAAACCGTAAAAAACAAAGCCGGCGAGCAGAATGAGGAGAATGACATCGAAGATAACCATAGATGATAAATTAACAAATTAATTAATTATTTAATTAACTAGTTAATTTATTAATTATTAAATTTCATCCTTGCGTTCACGGACATAGCGCGTCCATTGTTCGGCAATTTCAACGAATATCTTAAACGGTGCCTCGATAATGAAGTCAAGCACAAAGACAAAGACGTTAACGCGGGAGAACTTGCTGGAAAGCCATTTGCCGGTAGCGATAATTGGCGTGGCAAAGAAATCCGAAACAAGCCGGGTCATGCTCTCGCGCGTCTCAACAACGTTCAATTCTTTGGCGCTGCGACGGATGCGAATGATGAAGAAGCTGACGAAGGTGAGGAAGAACAGGAAAATAATAATACTCACCCAGCTAAAGTGAATTGATTCGAGGAACCAGACTACCAGACCAAAGGAGAGGAAGAAGGTTACGACATACAGGAAGGTAAAGATGCCATCCATGACGCCATGACGTCCGCGCGGCTTGCGCAGCTTAATCGGATCGCGACGCTTTTCATTAAAAACGATTTCCTCGATGCCGGCCACGATGCGCTGGCTATTGGCTTCGCCGGGCAGGCGGGTGAAAGCAACCGCCAAGAAAAGCAGGGCAGCTGGGAAAGAAACGTTAATAGCTAATGATCCCAGGTTAAGCGTCTCGCCAAAAAATTGCGTTGCCGGAACTTCAAGAAGCACGGCAAAGATCGATTTAGTGAGAAGTATGTAAATAATGCTGCGCCAGCCTGCCCGCCAGAGCTTTTTCTTCGCTTCACTGTAGCGCTTATTGCAGGCCTTCTTAATGCGGCGGGCAAAGGCCTTGGGATCATCGCTAAAGCTGTCATACACCGCTACCGGATCTTCGCTAATAACATCTTCTAAGACACGGAAATAAACGGTGTAGCGCGAGACGATGCGGTTGAGCTGAGCGGAAAGCGGATGCGCCAACTGATCATTAATGACGCGCTTGAGCACAAAAAGCTGGGCGGCAATCTTCTTCAGGGACGCCTCGGAAGGCGATGACCAATCGCCGTTAAAGTAGCGGAAGAGAATAAGCGAAAGCATATCCTCGTCGAACTGCAAAAGATTGCGATAAATGGCCAGATAGGTCTGGATCGGCAAGTCCTGAACGTAGGGCAAGCTTTCCGGAAGCTCAATGCGCTTTTCCAGCATCTTATACATAACCAGCACGACCGTGCGCGGCACCTCGTCCTGGCCAATGTGTTCCTCAATTTCGGCGGCAGCCAGCCCGAGTAGCCAGTGCGTCAGTTCTGAACGATTTTCTAATTCGCCTTTCTTGCGGGAACCGCCGGAAAAGAAATTAAAATGGCTGGCATTTTCAGTCAAAGCCGCTGAGCGCAGCGACGTGTACTTTTTAATAATAGCCCCCACCTCATCCACTTTGCTCTCGGGTAAGGAATTGTTTGGCAGATAACCGGCGCGGATAAGCTCGATGAGAAGATGATGAGCGATGGTCAGGCTGTCATCAGCGCGGACTATGCGTACCGACCCCTCAATAACCAGCTGGCGCTTAAGAATACGGAAAATGGCATCCTTGCGCAGCAAGTGATCTTCCGTATAGTGAACGGCATTGCGAATCTTTTCATAATAAAAAGACATCTTCGAAATCAGGTCGGATACCTGCAGGCGAACGATGGTTTCGTCCATCTTAGCGGGCTGCTGCTGACGGTAAATTGCCTGGAAGATTTTCTTAGCGCCAGGTGTCACGGTCATCGGGCCGGTTTCTTCGTGTTTAGTTGTAGCTGATTCAGAAGACATAGGGAAAACTTAGGCGGCGCGCAGGCGCGTAGTACCTTAACTGTATACTTATTAGGCTTACATTTCAACTCTCCAGCCCGTAGCGGTACGGGCGAGACGGCCGCGCACGCTGAAGCCGGCGGCCTTATGATGCCCTCCCCCGCCGAGACGGCGAGCCAGGCGGCTGACGTCGATATCATGACGCATCGTTCGAAAATTTCCGCGCAGGTTTCCCTCGCCATCATCGCGCAACACGAGAATTACTCCAACATCAGGCAAACTGCAAATGAACTCCGCTAAACCGGCAATCGCGCCCTCGTCCGCACCGCTCGCCTCAAAGTCTTCCGGCGTCAGGACGGTATAGGCAATGCCATATTCGGCACGGAAGGTAAGGCGGGCCATGGCCATGCCCCACAGTTTCAAATCTGCCAGCGTTTTATTGCGTTCGGTATAACCAACGATTTTCGCCAGGCTCGCGCCGCCAAGCAACATATCGGAAGCAGCGGCAATGGTGCGCTGACTCGTTGTCGGGAACATGAAATTGCCGGTATCGGTCAGAATGCCAGTCAGCAGGCAGCGCGCCATCGGCTGCGTCAGCCGTAAGCCGACTTGCTGAGCGATGTGATACAGTATTTCCGTCGTCGAGGCCGCCCCTTCTTCGCGGATAGCTAGATTACTGCCCTCTTCATGAGAGGGATGATGATCAATCTCGACATAAAATTGATCGGCACGACGAGCAGAAATGAGAGGAGCCAGAGCGGTGCGCGCCAGATTGGCGCAATCGACACTGATGATAAGGTCGTAATCGCTCAAGACGAAACGATCCGCATCGGTCACCATGGAAAAATAACCGGGGACGTAGGAAAAATTATGGGGCAACGGACCGGCGGTGTAGGCGGTGTAGTTCTTGCCGAGGGCCTCAAGCCACTGAATCATAAAACCGAGCGCACCGATGGCGTCGCCGTCCGGATGGAGGTGGGTGACGACAAAGACGCGCTCGGCCTGTTTCAGGCGCTCGTAAAATTGCTGGTAGGAAGGATTCATGAAGACATCTGCTCGAACAGCGTCTCGAGCTGGGCGGCCTCCCGTTCGGTGGTATCAAGTTTCCAGAAAATAGTCGGCATGCGCTTGAGGCGAACTCGCCGGCCGACTGACTGGACAAGCTGACCAGTCTTTTTACGTAAACTTTCCAGAACGGTGCCTGAGAATTTCTCCGGCAGGACAGAAACAAACACATCGGCTTCCCGGAGATCAGGCGTGCAATCGACCCGCATGACAGTAATTAACCCGCCGCGCAGCGGAACGTCCTGGGAAATCGCCGAGGCAAATTCCTGCTGCAAAAGCGAATTGATTTGTTCAACGCGGGGCATGTATAAAAAATTTAGCTGACTTTCTTAACGGTCTGCTTCTCCTCGTAACAGTTGAGGATGTCGCCTTCTTCAACAAGAATCTTGCCTTCATAACGCAGACCGCATTCCTGGTCGATTTCGACAGACTCAACGTCCACTTTGCCGCTCTGTAAACCAACGATAGTGCCAAGGCCGATAATTTCCTTCTCGCGAACTACTTCGACAATGGCTTTCTTAATAATGCCATCAAGAACCTTGCCGCCGATAATTTGCATTTTTGGTTCCGTACGGAAAATCGCCAGTACTTTAAGGCGGCCAAGGTCAACGCGCTCGGTCTCCGGCTTGACCAGCTCCTGAATCTCGGCCTTAACGTCGTCGATCAGATCGTAAATAACCCGATAGAGCTTAACCGGCACTTTCTTGTCGCGGGCGAGCACTTCCGCCTGAGGCGACAGCTTGACGTTGAAACCGACAATGCGCGCATGGTTCGCTTCGGCGCGCAGGATGTCGCCCTCAGAAATATTGCCGAGAGTCTTGCCGATAATGGACAAACGCACTCCCTGGCTGTCGATTTTGGAAAGTGAGTTTTCGATCGCCTCGCCCGAACCAAGCATGTCGCTCTTAATAAGAAAATTAATAGAGGCCGCCGGCTCAACACCCTCTTCAGCTTCGCTGGTAGCAGCGATAGAAGGGCGGCTGATCTGATACGAGCGGGGCTTCGATTTCTCTCCCTGGCCAACTTCCAGGATATCACCCACTTCCGGGACGAGTTTCAAACCAATAAGCTTGGCAGGCATGCCGGGCAAGGCCGCAGCAAAGGGCCGACCGAGATAATCCTTCAGTGCCCGCACTTTGCCGGCCGCAAAACCGTTAAACATAATAGAATCTCCGACGCGGAGAGTGCCGTTCTGAACGAGAACCGTAGCAATGGCTCCCTCGCCCTTATCAAGACGTGATTCGATGATCGTCCCGACGGCCGTAGCGGCAGCGTCTGCCTTAAGCGAATCTTCCTGAACGTCAGCCACAAGCAGAAGCATATCAAGCAGCTCTTTGACTCCGTCGCCGGTTTTAGCAGACAATGGAACGCAAATCGTCTTACCTCCCCAGTCTTCAACCACAATCTGTAGCATGGAAGAAAGCTCTTGCTTAACCCGTTCAATATTGGCATCGCTCTTGTCCGTCTTGTTGATAGCGACCAGGAAGGGTAGCTTAGCCGCTTCGATAATGCGATATGCCTCGACAGTCTGCGGTTTAACGCCATCGTCAGCCGCGACCACCAGTACGGCAATATCGGCGACCTTGGCGCCGCGGTTACGCATGGCAGTAAACGCTTCATGTCCCGGAGTGTCGATAAAAGTAATGGCCTTTTCATTATGCGTAATCTGATAGGCGCCGATATGCTGAGTGATGCCACCTGCTTCGGAGGCAACAACGTTAGTCTGGCGGATGCTATCGAGAAGCTTGGTCTTGCCGTGGTCGACGTGACCCATAATAACAACGACTGGCGGACGAACTGCCAGGCGGTCAGCGTCGCCCTGCTCCAGAGCGGTTTTAATCTTATCCTGAGCGGATTCTGCTCCCTCATCAGCCGTGTCAGTTGAAGCCGGCTTCACTTCGACGCCAAGATCCGCGCCAATAATGGCGGCCGTTTCAAAGTCAATCTTCTCGTTCATGGAAGCGAAGATATTATTCTTCATCAGCTCGCCTAAAATCTTATTGATTGGCAGTTTTACCAGAGCCGAAAAATCCTTGACGGTGATAAAGGGCGGCAAGCTGATCGAAGTAACGTCAGCCGGCGCCACCAGCTTTACTTTTGCTTCAGCCGGCTTATTCAAAGAAAGGCGGCGGGACAATACTGGCCAGTTACGGACAATTTTGTTCGCGGTATGGTTATCGACTTTAATAGCCTTTTGACCAATATGAAAACCGAGCCGCGGCAAGTTGTCGCGCAGCTCCTGTGGGGTAATCTTTAAAATTCGGGCCAGTTCAGTAAGGTTCATGTCAGATAAGCGCTAATTGATTAATATAATCTAAGATTACAAGATTTTTTTAAAAATGTCAATAAAATAGCCGTATTATGCAAAAAAAAACCGGACCATTACAGTCCGGGAACACCTATTATTTTTAGTTTGCTCGTATCACAGCGTTGGCAAAAAATTCTGCCAATAGCCTAGAAAATTCTTAAACTCCGGCCAGCAGAGGAAGAGGCATTCTTCCCAATAATCCTCCCCGATGGAAAGATTGCGGGTTACGTCATCATTGAGCACAGGACGCACGCCGAGAATCTGCCACGCTTCTCCTTGACCGCCAATATAGGCACGAAGTAGCCGACGCAATATTTCCGAGGCCATACCTTTATGGCGACCGGCTTGCTGGTGGATAAGAAAAACGACAAACGCCGTAGCTTGCATAGACTGATAGAATCCGTACGCGCCAGGCGCAAAACGTTTATCAATATTAGCTAGCTCATCATATATAGCATGCGCAAAAAGCGTTCTGATACCGCAATCAAAGATTTCATTATTGACATCGTCCTCTACGACATCTTGAATGCCATTACGACCAACGCTGCGGCCGTCGCGGAAAATAACGATTTCTTTATACGCACCTATGTGCGACAACCCTTCGATAAGCGTCTGAGCCAATACGTACGCGGCATCCCTGCTTTGTAGGTGGTGCCGGTTAATATAGATTCGGCCGTACATATATAGGGATTTGATTGCGTTCTCTTCAATGCAATATTTCCCGGACAGCTTTTCCATAGCCTCTTGATCGAGAATATGAACAGAGGAGCCACTGAACGGCAAAGAAGGAAAGCCGCAGCGGGCCAGTGCCCTGTTTGCCGCAGTGAAGACTCGTTCCATAAGCAGCGCTTCGGCTTCCGAAATATACAGCTTCCGCAGATCGGCTGGTGACAAGAACGCATTCATGGGGTGCGACATGAACTTCTTATTGAATGCCTTGCGCTGCAGCTTAGTCACCTGGCGCCAACTGCCCTGGTTGCCTTGAAAGACAAAAACACGATTCCACCATTCCAGACTGCAGGTTTCATCGCGTTCAGCCAGTTCAACGCGATACGGCGGCGGAGAGACAAGCCCGGGAACAGTCATAGCTTCTTTAATCATGGTAATTTCCTCCACTCTTTATTATTTTTGAAAAAACGATTTGCCCTCAGCTTACGGGTTTCCTAGCGTTCCGTCAATCGCCGCGACTTCCCGAACAAGAGGGACTTAGATGATGAGCATGGCGTCGCCAAAGCTATAAAAACGATAGCGCTCCTTGATGGCGGCAGCGTACGCCCGCCGAATAATCGAACGAGTGGCGAAAGCAGAGACAAGCATAAGCAACGTCGATTCAGGCAGATGGAAATTCGTTATCATCCCGTCCACTGCCCGAAAGCGATAAGACGGATAAATAAAAATCTCGACCGATCCCTTAAATGCTTTATCAGGCGAATCAGCAAAGGCCGCTTCGAGCGACCGAACGCTGGTTGTGCCAACGGCAATAATGCGGCCGCCTCTTTTTCGAGCAGCATTAATCGTTTTCTTAACCGCCGCGCTTACCTCAACCCATTCGCCATGCATGCGGTGTTTTGTGACATCCTCGACCCGCACCGGCAAGAAGGTTCCCAGGCCGACATGCAATGTCACTTTCTGAATAACTACTCCTTTTTTACGAAGGGCGGCGAGCAAACGAGGTGTAAAATGCAAACCAGCCGTCGGGGCCGCCACCGAACCGGCGTGGGAGGCGTCAGCATATACTGTCTGATAACGCGCGGCCGAGGCTTTGGCCGACGGCTTGATATAAGGCGGCAGCGGCGTCTGGCCATACCGCGCCAGGGCGCGACGGAATTGCGCTCCGCTCTTATTAAATGAAACAGCCCAGGTATCGCCGGTCTTCTCACCGACAACCGCAAAAAATGTTTTAGAAAAATCAACGCGCGTGCCGGGGCGCATGTGCTTACCTTTAATGAGGCATTCCCAGATTTCGGACGGCGCAGCCTTCTTGGCTGGCGTTACGGCCAGCGGCTTCGACAAAAAGATTTCCACCGCTCCCCCGCTCGTTTTTTTACCGAGCAGCCGAGCCGGAATCACTTTTGAATCATTAATGACAAGCACGTCTCCGGTCCGCAGATAATCAACAATATTAAAAAAACGCCGATGCTCGAGTCGGCCGCTGCGACGATCGACGACCAAAAGACGTGAATGATCGCGTGGCGAAGCGGGGGCGGAGGCGATCAACTCCTCAGGCAGATTGTAGCTAAAATCAGAGAGCTTCATGATAGAACAGAGGAAGGCGGCGTCGCGCTGGCAGTGCGTTCCTCGCGCGGTTGCGCGTGCTGCGACGACATCTTGATAAGCATATCGCGGATGCGTTCGGGATGGGGAATTTCTTCTAGGTGGAATTTGCCGAACTCACCAGCCGTTTGAACTGTGACATTGCCATACTGCCACACAGTAGGCCAAAAGCCATGGACATCGCTCGAAACATCCTGAATTTTTGAAATATGCTGTTCGGCGATGCTGCGTGAAAAAAAACCGTTCTGTTCGATATCGATAATTCGTTCATTAGTAATAACCCAAACATCAAGCAGATAATCGATAATCGAAAAGAAAAACAACAACCACACAAAGAAAAGGTACGCGCTCGCCGAAAGCGCAATAATCGGCCAGGCAATGATACTGGCACGCAGCCCGGGAAATAGCTGATCAAGCATATACAGCAACCCGAGCGGCAGGGCGATAAGAAGGATAAACAAAGCGATGCGCTTAAGCGCCACAAAGGCATCGCGGTGGATGACCTGGAGCACGATTTCGCCGGGCAATGGGTTAGGCAAATGATACATACGTTTAGTAAGGTATCTCAAAAGACGGCAGAGCGCCCGGACTGTTCAGGAAAGTCGCCTGACTGCGCCAGTCTATTTCGTTAAGATACGTAAAGGAAATAACCGATAAGACAATCGCGCCCGAAATATAAATGACGGCCAGAAACATGCTGCCGATAATTTTTCCGCCAAAACGAATAACATGGTAGAGCGCCACTAAGCTCAGGATGAACCAGACGCCAAGAAAGATGAAGTATGGGACGAGGAGGTAGATAAGGGGGAAAGACATACAATAAGTATAGCGATATTAGGCAAAAAAACAAATATCAAAAGGATTTATTTTACCCGTTTAACTTCTTCCTCCCCAAATGCTCATACGCCTGCGGCGTCGCTTCCCGTCCCCGGGCCGTACGGTTCAAAAAGCCCATCTGAAGCAAGTACGGCTCATACACTTCTTCGATGGTCGCCAGGTCTTCACCACTCGCTGCGGCAATGGTTCCGACACCAACCGGTCCTCCATTAAATTTATCAATAATAATTTCCAAAATCTTGCGGTCAATGCGATCCAGTCCCATCGGATCAATTTCCAATAAGTCTAAGGCCTGGGCGCAGAGCTCGGCATCAATAACGCCAGCCGCTTTCACTTCGCAATAATCGCGCACGCGGCGTAACAAACGATTAGCTAAACGCGGCGTGCGACGGGCACGAGCGGCGATCGCTTCACCAGAAGACTTATCCAGTCCGATATTGAAAATACGCGCACTGCGCTCGAGAATCTTTTCCAGATCCTTCGGTTCGTAAAAATCCAAGTGATAACTCATGCCGAAACGATCGCGCAACGGCGATGACAATAAACTGACGCGCGTCGTTGCGCCGATAATCGAAAACTTCGGCAGGTCGAGACGCAGGATCTTAGCCGATGGCCCCTTGCCGATAACAATATCCAAGGCAAAATCTTCCATGGCCGGATAGAGCACTTCTTCAACCGTCCGCGGCAGGCGGTGAATCTCGTCGATAAAGAGGATGTCACCGGGCGCTAGATTGGTCAAGATCGCCGCTAAATCTCCCGGCTTCTCTAAAGCCGGCCCGGAGGTGACGCGCAAGTTTGCGCCAAGATCGCGGGCGATGATATGAGCCAACGTCGTCTTGCCAAGGCCAGGCGCACCGTACAGCAGTACATGATCAATCGCTTCTTTACGCTGCTTGGCCGCTTCAATCAAAATCGCTAAGTTAGCTTTGACACCGTCCTGCCCGATGTATTCATCAAACGAACGCGGACGCAAACCAGCCTCGGCCGCGTCTTCCGCCCGGCTCAAGGGCGACAGTACCGCCTCGACGGCGCCGTCTTCTTCGCTGAATGTGGAAAAATCTTCAGGCATGGGAATCGCTTATGAAACGTGACTTAGAAATAAAACACCAGATACAGGAATAAAATCATGAGATAATTGAAGAGCAGGAACCATTTGTTAGACCAGGCAATGCCGGAGAAATGAAAATTGGAAATCGGCCAAAGGATCGGCGTCGGAAATGACTTGCCGCTGTGCGTAAAAATATCGATAAGAATATGAAAGCCCCAGCCGCAGAAAGCAATCGCTAACCAATGCTGACCCGTTAGCTTAAGTATACAGAAAATCGCCAGCCAGACGAGTAAGCTGTGAGAAAAATTATAGAGCCGCATCGTATAGGGCGGAAAGATTGATGGCGGCGGTTTCTTGAAGAACAATACCTTGCGCAAAAAAGACGTGTTATACATTGCGCCAAAGCTCAAAATATCCGGCAGGATGCCAAAGGCGGTGGCCGTCAAGCGCTGGGCGGTCGGCGCGTCCTTAAATACGAGGTTCGTCAAAAGAATGTGGGAGATCATGTCCATAGGCGGTCTCCGTTATTTCTTAGGCGCTTTGCCGGCGAGCATGTCCTTAATAATGCCCTTCACTTCATCGGAAAAATCAGCCGTTAACATCCACTCCAGAAAACCCGGTTCGCTTTCCCAGACTTTCTCGAGCGGCTGATGCCGGAACTTCGAGAACGAAAAATGAGCGCGGCCATCTCGCCAATAGAACTTGCCTTCGCTATCGACGCGATCGACCGATCCTTCGCTCTGCGCTTTCTTTAGCTTTTCCAATCCATACATCTCCAGCTGAGCATAGAGAACTTCAGCCGAAGCCTTAACATCGCCCAACGCGTCATGCGCCTCGTCGTGCGCCTTTCCACAATAATACTTGTAGGCGCTCGAGAGCGTACGCGGTTCAAGGCAATGATAGATCACCTTGGCGTCGATGATATCCTCCGACTTATAGGAAAAAGCCAATCCGGCACGAGCAAACTCTTCTTTTATAAGAGGAAGGTCAAAACCGGAGATATTGAAGCCGCTCAGGTAGCAGTCCTTAAACAGATCAAACAGCTCCTGTGCCTTTTCTGAGAACAGCGGCGCTTCGCGTACATCGGCATCGCTGATGCCATGAATAGCAGTTGCCCCAGCCGGAATCGGCTGTTGCGGATTAAAGAGCATACTCGCCTCGAGCACTTCAGCACCTCCTGGGAAGTATTTTGCGTAGCCAATTTGGATAATACGGTCATTTCGGATGGACAAACCAGTCGTTTCCGTATCAAAAAATAACAATGGGCGATCCAAGCCAAGACGGTCAACAATGTCGTTTATCATAAAAAGAAGGTGTCATTTAGAAAAAATCGTTCACGACCCGTTACCTGACCAGTATAACCCAGCATGACCGAAAAAGCCATGGAATACATGCTTGCCAAGGGCCGGTCGAGCGTGATAGGGTAAATGCAGACGAACCTAATAATTAATGTTCCATTCCGATCCGGCCACACAAACGCTTCTCTTATTTTATGTTTAATATTAGCACTAAAATTCTTCTTCTGGCATCACCCCGTATGTGGGCCTTTTCAGGCCGTCTGCGCCAGATAAATCAGTAATTTTTGCTAAAATTAGCGTTTTTGTTCGGTTTCGGCATGGATTCCCTCTATGCCATATCTCATTAATGTCATAATTGCCATAGCCGCCCTGCTGGCCGGATATTGGTGGCGCAAGCAGCGCGCTCTAACTGAAATCAATAGTGCCGAAAGCCGGGCCGAAAAAGTCCTAGCGGAAACGCGTACTAAAGAAAAGGGTCTCATCCTTGAAGCCCAGGACAAGGCGCTAAAAATCATTGAGCAGGCCAAGAACGAAGCCGCCTCCCGTCATAAGGAAGTAACGGATCTTCAGTCCCGCCTGGAGAATCGCGAAAATCTCTTCTCGCAAAAGCTCCTTGAACTGCAGGATAAGCAACAGGCCCTCTACGAAAAAGTTACCCAGGTCGAAGAAGCCAAGGAAAAAATCGCCCGTATCCGCGACGAACAGGTCGCTGCGCTCGAGCGCGTCGCCAATCTGACCCGTGAAGAAGCTCAGAACAAGCTTCTGGAACGCGTCGAGTCTGACAGCAAGGAAGCGCTCGCTTCCCGTCTGAAAAAACTGGAAAACGAAACTTCGGAGACGATTGACGAAAAGGCCCGCGAACTCGTTTCGGCGGCTATGCAGCGTCTATCCTCTAACTTTATTACTGAGCTGACAACAACCACCGTTGATTTGCCGAATGATGATCTGAAGGGTCGCATCATCGGACGCGAAGGACGCAATATCAAATCCATCGAACAGCTGACCGGTGTCGAAATCATCGTCGATGACACCCCGAATGCCATCACTATTTCCGGCTTCTCGGCTATTCGCCGTCATATCGCCAAGAAAGCAATCGAGCACCTCATCAAAGACGGTCGCATCCACCCGACAAAAATCGAAGAAGCCATTGAACAGGCTAAGCGCGACCTGGCAATTGATATTAAAAAAGCCGGCGAAGAAGCCTTGTATGAACTGGGCATTACCGGTTTCGATCCGAAATTGGTCCAGATTATCGGCCGCTTGAAATACCGCACTAGCTATGGCCAAAACGCCCTGAAGCACGCCGTCGAAGTCTCGCATCTCTGCGGCCTGCTCGCCGAATCGCTCGGCGCTGACGTCAGCACTGCCAAGAAAGGCGGACTGCTGCATGATATCGGCAAAGCGGTAGACCACGAAGTAAAGGGCAGTCACCCAGAAATCGGCGGACAGATTGCGCGTAAATTCGGACTGAACGAAGCGATTATTGCCCCCATCGAAAATCACCACGAAGACCATCCGAAAGATCTTATTACAGTTATCGTTAAAGTGGCCGATGCTATTTCCTCCTCCCGTCCCGGCGCTCGTCACGACAGCTTCGAACAATACGTCCAGCGCCTCGAAGAACTCGAGAAACTGACCCAATCTTTCCCCGGTGTCGAAAAGGTGTATGCCATTCAAGCCGGCCGCGAAGTCCGCGTCTTCGTCAATGCCGGTGAAGTAAGCGATATGCGTGCCCATGAAATGGCCAAAGAAATCGCCAAGAAGATTGAAGCCGAACTCAAGTATCCAGGCGAGATCAAGGTGAACCTGCTGCGCGAAACCCGCGTCATCGAGTACGCCCGCTAATTGCTATTCATGTCGACGCTAAGCGTACTTTTCATCGGCGATATCGTCGGCTCAATTGGCCGACGAGCCGTTGTCGAATTGCTGCCAGCCCTCAAGCAAGAGTTCAATCCGGACCTCGTCATCGCTAATGGCGAAAATGCCGCACACGGCAAAGGTATTACCGTCGCGACGGCCGAGGAACTTCGCATGGCTGGCATCGACTGGCTCACTACCGGCGATCATTGTTTTGATCAGGCCGCGAGCGTCGCGGACTGCTTTGACTCTTCTCTGCCAATCCTCCGTCCGGCCAACTATGCTGCCGAAGCTCCCGGAAGAGGCTTTTCCGTCATTGCTACGGCCAAGGGCGATATTCTGCTTATCAACTTGATTGGCCGCGTCTTTATGGCAAAGAATTATGATGATCCCTTCAGGAAAAGCCACGAAATCATCAAAAGCTTTACAGATAAAAAATTTTCTGCTATAATAATAGACATGCATGCCGAAGCGACCTCTGAGAAAATCGCTTTGCGCCACTCGCTTGACGGTACAATTAGCCTCCTGACTGGCACACATACCCATGTTCAAACCGCCGATAACCAGGTTACCGCTGCGGGAACTGGTTATCTGAGCGACGCTGGCATGACCGGATTCGCCGATGGTGTTATCGGACTTGAGGCCGCCCCGATTATCGCCTCCTACCTGACGCAAACCAAGCAGCCGCATGTCATACCTGAGACCGGCCGAGCCATTCTCAGCGCCGTCTACGCCACCATCGATCCCACGAGCGGAACCTGTCTTTCCGTTACACCCCTACAACGATTCATCGACATACGATAACAACCTAAGGAACGATAAAACCGATGCGCTTTTTCCGTCGCCGCAACACTCCCGCCCCAAACCTTGACCAGCAGCTGGTTTTCCAGTTGTCTAAGTCACGCATACCATCGCCACGACAACTGAAATACGTCAGCCGCTTTTTGAAGCCAGGCGAACGCTGGTCGCTCTATGCCTGCCTCGGCCTCATGCTTATAAGCCTCGGCTTCATGGGCACAAAATTATATCGCGACCATGTCGAACTCGTACCGCGCCAGGGAGGACGATACACGGAAGGCGCTATCGGCAATCCTCAATATATTAACCCGCTCTACTCCTCGCTCAATGACGCGGATGCCGACTTAGAGCGCCTGATTTTCTCGAGGCTCTTCGTGAGCGACGGCGCCGGACAATTGCGCAATGACCTGGCTGACAGCTATGAACTCTCGCCGGATCAAAAAACGTACACCATTCATCTTAAGCCGGCTCGCTTCAGCAGCGGCGATCCCCTGACGGCTGATGATGTTGTCTTTACCTTTAATCTCATTGAGAACCCTGAGTACAAATCGCCCTTGCGCGATCGATTTTCCGGAGTAACTATCCAGAAGATTGATGACGCGACGGTCGCTTTTAATCTCAAAGAACAATACGGACGCTTTCCTCAATTTCTCGACTTCGGCATTCTGCCCGCTGGATTATGGGAAGGAGTCGCTCCGGAAACCATTCCATTGGCTGAGCTTAACCTCAAACCCGTCGGATCAGGACCCTACCGTCTAGAATCGCTCGTTAAAAGCAAAACCGGTACTATTCGCTCCTATGTCCTCGAGCGGAATCCGGATTACTTCGGCGCAGCTCCGTATCTCGACGAAATCGTCTTTAAATATTTCCCGAGCGCTGAAGAAATGATCGCCGCCCTCAACAACGGACAATTAAATGGCATTACCGTTCTGCCGGCCGAAGGGAATGATTCCATCATCGCCAAGAAATCGCTGGAGTACCATCGCCTTTCCCGCCCTGAACTGACTGCCATCTTCTTCAATGTAAAGTCAAAGGGCGTCATCGGCGATGTAAATGTTCGACGAGCGCTGAGCGTTATTGATCGCGATACGGTCAACGACAAGGCGCTGAGCGGCCAGGGCGTCACGACTTCCTCCATCTTCCTGCCGCGTCAGCCCGCTCTCGGCGAACTGCCCTTACCGACCGTCGAACAGACTCGCGCCGAATTAGAAAAACTCGGCTGGAGTAAGCGAACTGTCAGTGAAGCAGACATTGCCGCCGCTACCGCCTCCCCTTCACCGGAAACAGCAAATTTTGCCCGTCTCGGGGCCGGCGAATGGTATTTCAAAGGAAAAGACGCCTTAATTGTCAGCCTGACAGCACCGCAAAGCCTCAAGCCAGCCGCGGAGGCTGTGGCTGAAGCCTGGAAAAAAATCGGCGCCAAGGCTGAATTGCAGATATTGCCGGATAACACGGTACGCGATGAGACTATTGCCAAAAAGAGCTATGATGTATTAGTATACACGGAGGCGCTTAATGACGATGATCCATTCCCGTACTGGCACTCCAGCTCCCTCGTCAACCTTTCATCATATACTCGGGGCGATGTTGATACCTGGCTCGAAGAAGCCCGCTTAAACAGCGATTCAATTCTGCAGAGCGACCGTTACAATAAATTTAACGCCGCTTTGTCCCAGGATGTCCCCGTTGTTCCGCTCTATTGGCAGTCTTATCTATATCCCCAGACCAAAAAACTAAAAGGCTTCATGCCCTCTTTCTTGCGGCAGCCCGTTGATCGCTTATATAGCGCCGGCAACTGGTATCTCAAGACGGAACGGCATTTTAAACCCTAAGTCGAAAATATAATATCCGCTTCATGCCGAAGTGGCGAAATTGGTAGACGCGCAGCGTTCAGGTCGCTGTAAAGGCAACTTTGTGAGGGTTCGAGTCCCTCCTTCGGCACAGATACGATTCTCAATCCTGTTTTCCCTAACCTTTTTATATTCCGGCCTGTGCCGGAATGGGCAGTATCGAAAGGCATGGGACGCGATTGGCAATCTAACCTAATCTCGAGTATACACTCACTTAATTAATTATTCTTATCAGACTCAGGAAAAACACCCTCAGTCCCTTTATTTAGTATGATCACAAAATACAAAAACAATTCTGGAGCGCGTTACCCCAACGCACGCCCCCAAAACAATTCAAACGATCGTCGCGCGCCTCAGGGCACGGCTTCATCCGGACCTGCCCGTCCGGCAGCCCGTCCGGTTCAAGCCGCTCGTCCGCTGCCGCTGCGTCCCGCCCGCAACGACGACCGAAGCTTCGGTTTCGACTTTGCGGCTGGCATGAAATCGACCCGTCCAGCCGCCGCCAATCCCCGCCTCGGCGAACGGCGCCATGAATCATCCTTTGCGGCACGACCAAGCGCCCGTCCGGAACGTCCCGTCCATCGACCGACTGCACCACGGCCAGCCGTTAACGCACCGCGCCCGGCGTCGACCACTCAGCGCTCCGGCGGCTCAAATCGCCGCCCGGCTCCCCGCTCCGCCTCCGGCTTGCCTGCCGGTATGACCGGCCGCCAGGCCCCGATTATCGTCAATCCTTCGGCTAAAGCGCCGGCGGACCGCTTGCGCGTCATCCCGGTCGGCGGCTGCGAAGAAGTCGGCCGCAACATGACCATTTATGAATACGGGGATGATATTATCATCCTCGATATGGGCATCCAATTCCCCGAAGAGGACATGCTCGGCATTGACTACATCATTCCGAATATCGAATACCTCAAAGGCAAGGAGAAAAATATCCGCGGCGTTATCTTCAGCCATGGCCACTTGGACCACATCGGCGCGGCCCCAATCCTCTTGGAAAAACTTGGCAACCCGACCATCATCGGCCGCAACATGACATTGGCCATGGTCAAGCATCGCGTCGAAGATTATAAACCAAACAGTTCGAAAGGCCTGAAGACCATCCTCATCAAGGGGCTCGAAGACAAGCTGCAGCTGGGTATCTTCAAAATAAGTTTCTTCCAGGTCGAACACTCTATCATGGACGCCGTCGGCGTTATCATTTCGACTCCAGCCGGAACGGTTATTCACCCGGGCGACTGGACCATGGAACGCGATAAGAAAACCAACGAACCGGTCCTTGATTACTCGCACTTAGCTAACCTGCCCCGCCCGACCATCCTGATGCTCGAAAGCCTCGGCATGGTCAGCTCGCATGCCAGCCCGACGGCGGCTGACCTGCGCGCCAACCTTGAAGTCCTCGTTTCGCAGGCCAAGGGACGCCTCATCATCGGCACGTTCTCGTCCCAGGTCGAACGTGTCGGCTGGATCATTGAGATCGCCGACCGCCTCGGCAAGAAAGTCGCCCTCGACGGCTACAGCATGAAATTCAATATCGAACTGGCCCGCGAACTCGGCTATATCAAGACGCGCAAAGAAGCCTTCATTAAAATCGACCAGATCGGACAGTACCCGGATGACAAAATTGTCGTTCTCTGCACCGGCGCCCAGGGCGAAGAAAACGCCGTGCTCTCACGCGTCATCGATGGCAGCCACCGCTCCCTGAAGATCCAGCGCAATGACACGATCGTTCTCTCCTCTTCAATCATTCCGGGTAACGAACGCACCGTCCAGCGCCTCAAGGATAACTTGTATCGCCAGTGCGATAACGTCATCCACGGCAATATCATGGACATCCACATCTCCGGCCACGGCACCAAGGAAGACATCGCTTCGATGCTCCGCCTTAGCCGCCCGGACTATTTCATTCCGGTCTACGGCAACTACTTCATGCTTAAGG
>CAZFYY010000001.1:10599-23668 GCA_964523425.1 uncultured Gammaproteobacteria bacterium | reverse complement strand
CCGAGAAGCTAGCTAAGACCATCGGCTTTGAACCAAGCCGCATCATCGTGCCGGATAACGGCATGGTCATCGAGTTCGGCAAGGACGGCTTGAAATCAACCAAGGAAAAGATTCCAGCCAACTACGTCTTCGTCGACGGCATGGGCGTAACTGATTCGAGCAACAACGTTGTTTTGCGCGACCGCAAGATGATGTCGGAAGACGGCATGGTCGTCGTCATCGCGACGATTGATTCGAAGACTGGCGAGCTGATCTCCAGCCCGGATATCATCTCCCGCGGCTTCGTCCACATGAAAGAAAATCAGGACCTCATTCAGAAGACCCGCACACGCATCCGGACGCTCATCAAGAACCGTCCGCAGCCACAGCCGGGCATGACGGAAGACGATTACCTCAAAAACAAGATTCGCACCGATATCGGTCAGTTTTTGTTCCAGAATACCCGCCGTCGGCCGTTGCTGATGCCGGTGATTATCCGGGTGTAGGTTTTAACCCGTAAAAAAAGAAAAGCTTCATGATTATTTCATGAAGCTTTTTTGATTATTAATATCACGGACAACGATATGTCGTCCCTATGTTCTTTGTACCAGATAACCCTGTAATTCCAAACATGGTAACGCTCACCGATCCGATAAATAAGAAAAAACTCAACATCACAAGCCAGACGAGACGAGCATCAGGCCCAAACAACTTATAAAGCTCACGACCCGCATTGAAGCCTAAAATTAGCGCCACAATGAACCAAAAGATGATTGTCCATGAAAAGAATATCATTATGACGGCATCTGGAATAATCAGAAAGGTTGATAAAACAAACGCAATCGTAACTGCTTTCATGCCATCACCAATATCTTCCCCTGACTCGTTTAAACCTTCTAAGTCGCTACTCTCTCCTATGAGGGTAATAATTACTGCGTACAGGAACACGACAACTATCATCCCATGTTTTGTGATTCTTCTCAATTCTAACAGCTCCACTTCAGATAGCTTCTCAGTTTGAATTGATTTAGCGCCATCATTTTCATTTTTCTGTTGCGTATAAACTACTGAATCAGTTATCCCCTTAGCAGCTATAATTACAGAATCTTGGGCTTCGCAGCACGATCCGAAACAAAAAATGAAAGTTAATATTATAGCGATCCTCATTGTTTAGCCTCCTTTTAATAGGACTTTTTTCAATCTTGTAACATCTACATACTCCCTTCCATTCAACATAAGACACAGAATCTGCATAGATGGCTCAATATACGGAAGCGATTTTCCTATACTGTGTAGCGTCCATGGTAGAATTTGAAATTTTGCTACAGTTGCCAAGACTGAACCTATTAGCAAGAACTGCAAAACGAATAACCATGGCTTAGAAAAAATAGCACACACTGCAATAAACAATATCATTCCACCAGCGAGTATTAAAGCTAAGTTAATGCAGAAATATACGATAGTCACTATTAAATTAGTACTGCATCTTATGATATGAAGAGTTGTTTTCATTTTATATTTTTTGATTTGTAAAAGAGCTTAATAAACAAGTATAGCATAGCTGTAATATTTTGTCAAGTATTAAACCTGACAAATACATGTATAGGCCAAAAGACCCTATTTTGCTATACTAACCATATGAACATCAAACATTCTCTCCAAAAACTCGGCTTCTCCCCCCAAGACGCTGATATCTATCTTTCCATTCTCAAGCTTGGTGAGTCTTCCGTCGGTGCTATCATCGCCCAGACCGGCTTTCACCGCGAAATCGTCTATGGCGGGCTAACTCGTCTTGAACAACAAGGCCTTGTGCAATCTTTGGAAAAAAAGAAAATCAAGCATTACCAGGCCTGCGATCCAACTCTTCTCGCCCGAAAAGAACAAGACAAGGCTAACCTGGCAGCGACCCTGCTGCCCTACCTGACAGAGCTGTATACCCAGCCACCGGTCTCCGTAAGAATTTATGAAGGTTCCGAGGGCTTAGAAGAGATAGAAAAAGACTGGGCCGCCAGCCTTAAGGACAAGGAAGAATTTTTCTCCATTGGCGGAGCTGGCAGCTCTTGGTATGAAGTCTGCAAACCTTATTACAAAAAGTATCATGACGCTCTCTATAAGCGCGGCATCAGAATGAAAACTGTTACTTTTAAGAATGAAAGCAAGAGTATTGCCTTGTATGAAAACCCAAAGTTCAACCCGGTCCGTGTCCTGCCTGATAATTTCCGCACTCCTTCCTCTTCAGTTATTTACGCTGATAAACTATTGATACAAGTTTTCGGGGAACAATTCATCGCCATCGTCATCCAATCCAAACAAATTTCTGATGCCTACCGGCAATACTTCAATTCTTTATGGAAAATCGCCAAACCATGTAAATAGCATGTAAAAGAAAACACACTCTTCCTGAGTGAGTTTTTATTATTACTAATATTAGATATAAAAATTATATAGCTGAAACATATCATCCCCAGCCACGTAACACTATACATCTAATTCATATGACTGCCGGGCCTTGTCTGGCGGCTAAAACCATACCCATATGAAAAAACTTTTATTCGCCCTCGCCGCCGTATCTCTTATCGCCGGCACATCGCTCACCGCCTCTGCCCATGACGGGTCGGACGGCCGTGAAAAGATTTCCGGACCTTCGGAAATTCGCAACTTTAAGGATATCGTCAAGGAAGGCAAGGACATGTTCGGTTTCCGCATCGCCGCTTCTCTGCAGCGCATCCTCAATCCAGGTGAGATTAAGAACTTTGAAGGCATCCGCAAAATGGGCAACAGCCTCTGGGGCTACCGCAAGATGTCCGGCTCGGCCATGGTAACCGCCGAAGCCCGCGCCTGTGTCGGAGCAGCCATTACCAAAAAGGACAACGCCGTTAAAAACGCCCTTAGTTCTTTTACCACTAATACCAACGCCGCCATCAGCGCGCGTACCAGCTGTCAGATCAATGCCATTGCCCTTGGCTCAAGCGCTGAACAGCAGTCAGCTAATGCAAAATGCATGATGAACTATCAGGCTTCCGCGAAAACCAATTTGAAGTCTTTGGTCGACGCCCGCAACAACGCCTGGAAGACCTATAAGACCGAGATCAAAGCCTGCACCGGCAGCAGCGCCGAGATCAAGCTTGAAGACGGCGGCAACCTCGAGAACGCCCTCTAAATAGATAGTCGCCGCCCTAAAACAGCCCCTCAGGGGGCTGTTTTTTGTAATATAAAAGGACAAGAAATCAATCTTGTCCTTAAACCTAAACAGCCCTTATTAATATTTATAAAACCAAAAACCATCATAGGAGAATCCCTTGCTGGAGTTAATCCTAAGATCAATAAAAGGCGTCCCTCCTTTAACGAAATTGCGGCATACGCTCTGGATAGTCATTAATCCAAGACGGCTATTAAATCCGCTTCCCGCCTTACTTGAAGACGCTCGCCTAAGCAGAGAAAACTTATGCCTTTTCCGTCCATAATCCCTAATATTGAAATACACGCAGTTATCAAATTTGATAAACGTCGCTTCTCCGAAACAGCCGGCATGATCATTAATATTTCTTACCATCTCGGCTGTCAGCATTTCAAATTCTGCATACCCAGGTAAATCCCAAGCTAAAGCTCTCAAACATTTTCTGAAAATGCCAACAAACTCATCACGAGCCTTCCTTTCGGTGATAGCGGGCGGAAAGAACCTAAGCCGCAGCTTACCGTTCGGTAAGGAAATTATTTGTATATTTTCCATGTTAAAGTCCAATTTTTCTACAGCTTAAGGCAGTATTCTCTCTTTGTCAATTAGAGGATATAATGACTACAATATGCCCTCAAAAGCCACTCTCATCCGCCAACTCACTGACGAGATCATCAATCTCAAAAAATCCCCGCTCTACGGCTACCGTATCAAGAACAACTACCAGCCTGTCATCGGTGCCGGAAGCTTGAACGCAAAAATTGTCTTTATCGGCGAGGCGCCGGGCAAAAACGAGGCGCTAACCGGTCTGCCGTTTATCGGCGCCTCGGGCAAAGTCCTGGATCAGTTGCTCGCTTCGGTCAAACTCAAACGCGAGGATGTTTATATCACCAGCATCGTCAACGACCGGCCGCCGGAAAACCGCGACCCCTCACCAGCCGAAATAAAGCTCTATGCGCCCTTCCTCCTGCGCCAGCTCAAAATCATCAAGCCGAAAGTCATCGCCACCCTCGGCCGCTATTCCATGAACGTTATCATGAGCGAATTCGGCCTAGCCGAGAAACTGGAGCCCATTAGCGCCGCGCACGGCAAGACCTACGCCACTATCGCCGCCTGGGGCAGAGTTAGTATCGTGCCGCTTTATCATCCGGCCGTCGCCCTCTATAATGGATCGAAGCGCAAACAGCTTTTAAAGGATATTACGATTCTGGCATCGGCCAAACAGTAGGCCAACAAAAAACAGCCCCTAAAGGGCTGTTTTAAAATCTCTAAGCTATTTAGCGCCAAACGTTCGCTCAAGCTTGCTCGATAACTGAGTACGTCCCAGCAACTGATTATAGAGCGACACCCAGGCCGTCGTTTGGACAACCGTAATAATTGATCCGCCGATGATAATAAGACCGAGCGAGGCAATGATGGCCAAGGTGACAAAAATAATATAAATCCAGAAGGTACCGACGGCAAAGCTCAGCAAATAGAGCAGAGCAAAAGGAATGGCCACAATCAGGAGGCCGAGCAAGATAACGATACTCGCCGCAACACTGAGACCGAAAAGAATAAAAGCCATTTCCAGGCTGAGCAGCCAGTTGTTCCAGTACAAATTCCAGCTTGAAACCAGTGACTCACCCAGCGATTGGCGCTTAATTACCAAAGCGGCAATTGCATATTTGGCGATGAGAGCGAGCGACAAGGCAATGGCGATGAAGACAATAAAGAATACGAGGTACAGCAAATTATCAACCACTCCTGGCGAGGTGCGGAATAGCGCGGGAATTAACGTGAGAGCCGCCAAGCCATACACAGCCAGTCGAACAAGAAGATTCAGCAAAAGAACCTTCCAAAAATACTTGCGTCCTTCCTGAAAACCAACGCTTGAATCATGACGGCGCTCGGCAACCGTTAATTTACCGGAAGCAACGGCTTTATTGGTATTGCTAACCAGGGCGATTTGTGAAACAACCGAAATCCACAAGAGAGCAACAAAGAGAGCGATAAGAATAACGATAAACACCAGAAGAGAAATAAACGACGACGTATCAGTCCGGGCCAACTCCAGTAAATTAGACCAGGCCTGTCCATTGAAAATCCCTAGAGCTGACCAGCGCTGCCAGGCAAAAAGCGTCTCGCCGCGGTTCAAGAAACGGTTAACCAGCTCAATCTCGAAATTACTGGCCAGCAGCGTCGCGAAGACGCCAAAAAACCAAAGATACTTATGCTGCCAAGCAGTAACGAAGGCCTGCTTGAAGATGGAACGGTAAAGGGTCATACGATTGGCGCGACGCGCTTATGGCTTAGTGACTATAGTATACCACTTTTTCTCCAAAGACCAAAGACTAGGCTTTAACCGCCGCAGGTTTTTCTCCCATGAGCGCATCAAATTCCGCTTGTTCAATCGTTTCTTTCTCAAGCAGAAGAGCGGCAATCTTATCAAGCTCGGCGCGATGTTCACTGATAATTCCTTCGGCCATTTTCCGCGCCTGAGCAATAAAGCCGGTGATATCGCCATCAATTGCCTCGGCGGTTTTTTCACTATAATCACGACGCTCATAACCGGACTGGCCCAGATAGGTCATATCTTCACGCTCACCGAAGGTACGGGGACCAAGCGTATCCGACATGCCATATTCCGTAACTAAGCGGCGGGCCAAACCCGTGGCGCGGCGCAGGTCAGAAGTCGCGCCAGTCGTCACATCCTTATAAATGGCCAGCTCCGTCAAATACCCGCCCAACAAAACAGCCAATTCTTCAATAAACTCGGTCTTGGTATGAAGATGTCTGTCTTCGATCGGCAGCTTAAGCGTATAGCCGCCGGCCCGGCCGCGGGCAATAATAGAAATCTTATGAACTGGATCGGTGTGAGGCAAATAATGCGCCACAACAGCGTGCCCCGCTTCATGATAGGCAGTCAGTTCTTTTTCATGATCAGTTATAATGCGCGATTTTCGTTCCGGGCCCAACATGACTTTTTCAATCGCCTCGAGCAGTTCAGTCTGATTGATAATTTTCTGGTCATGACGAGCGGCCAGCAAGGCGCCTTCGTTTAAGACGTTGGCCAAATCAGCGCCGGAAAAACCCGGGGTACGTTCGGCAATCTTGCGCAGCGAAACATCCTTAGCCAGAGGCTTTTCCCGAGCATGAATTCCCAGAATGGCTTCGCGGTCAGCGATATCCGGCTCATCAAGTACTACCTGGCGATCAAAACGGCCCGGACGTAGCAAAGCGGCATCAAGTACGTCGGGGCGATTAGTCGCCGCCATAATGATGACGCCGGCGTTATTCTCAAAACCGTCCATCTCTACCAGAATCTGGTTAAGGGTCTGCTCGCGTTCATCATGCGAACCGCCCATGCCGCTACCGCGCTTGCGGCCAACAGCGTCGATTTCGTCGATAAAAATAATGCACGGGGCGGTGCGTTTAGCCTTGCGGAATAAATCACGCACGCGCGATGCGCCAACGCCAACAAACATTTCGACGAATTCCGATCCGGAGATGCTGAAGAACGGCACATTAGCTTCGCCAGCCACAGCCCGGGCTAGCAACGTTTTACCGGTTCCTGGACTTCCCAGCAAAAGCACGCCGCGCGGGATTTTTGCGCCGAGAGCGGTAAACTTATCCGGTTCGCGCAAGAACTGAACTACTTCTTCCAGTTCTTCTTTAGCTTCTTTAACGCCGGCGACATCCTTGAAAGTTACCTTATCGCGGCTAGTCGGCGTGCCGGCTTCCTTGGCCTGCGACTGCCCGAAACTCATCGCCCGATTATTCGCTCCCTGAGCGGAACGGAGCATGAAATAAAGGAAGATACCGATGATGATAACTGGAATAAGCATCGGCACAAGCGCAGCGAGCCAGGCCCGCCAACCAGTAGAGGATTTTACGGTAATATCCAGGGCGGCGATCCGTTCCGGCGCAACGCCCAAGTTTGATAACAGTTCAGAAAGCGGCTGACCAGGTTCTTTAGTTGCGGTTTGCTTGTTTCCGTCCTTGAGGTTAATCGTCAGCGCTTCGCCTTCGACCTCGATATTCTTAACGCTATCTGCTTTAATCTCTTGAGTTAAGCGATCAAAACCGATAGTTTCCGGTTTCTTGGCCTCGCCTGACCAAATGCTAAAAAGACCGCCGATGAAGAGAAAGGCGAGCAATAAAAGACCTATATTTCTAAGGATTATTTTCATAGGAAACCGGCCCGGGGGCAATTAATCAATAAGCTTGCGCAGCGTGTGGATTTTATATGCCGCGTAGAAGAGGCAATACGCGAGCAAGAGAACAATGAGACCGAAAAGGAGCTTAATAGCGACATCGGTCCAGACAATCAGAACGGCCAGGATGAGCATGGCGATTCCGACGCTGATAAAAGTCCACATCAATCCGCTCATTTTCTCGCGGGCGACAACGAGAGGGTTCATCATACAGTTATAAAATGAATAATTATAGCTGAAATATAGCATAAATTGCTTAAAAAATAAAGGTTGCTGATTATAGTAAAAAAATCCGCCTTTACGAGAAAGACGGATATAATTAAAGCTAATGAACTATAGCTTTTTTCATTTTCGACAAATAGTTCTGAACCCAGGGAAAGTCAGCCGGGTCAATCTGTCTTCTGACTGAATCTCTGACCTGAAAGGCAAATTGTAAATTGTTAATGATTGCCGAAAAGGCTATTTCTTTAAATTGAGTAGTTTCAATAACAACGCCAGCCATAAAATAAGCCTTAAAGAAAGCATCATGAACATTACGATAATCAGGACTGTTTGGAAGAAACTTTAAGCCGTCGCAAATTTTTGCCGATGGATGCTTGACCTCTAAACCGTTTATGCTGATTGAAGAATTTAAGGAAAAACTAAACAGTTCATTGATGCCTTCTTCCGTCTCCTCATCAACAGTAAATATGTCCGTGTAGTGATTTGTTGTCACATGCATCGCAACCTTGCCTTGCGGAAGCGAAATTTCTTGCGTTAAACCTCGGCCGCCGTTCAAGCCGCTCGGAGGAAAATGCGGTTCGCCCGACAAGGCATCTCGCAGAAGATACGCCATATAAACAAACATGCATGGCGCATGCATATTAATACCAATTGTTTTCATTTCTGACTGCGTTTTAATTTTAAAAGAAGTTGATAGACCCCACCTTACAACATCAGACAAAAATGTCAATATTACGCAAAAAACAAAACCCCGCCAGCGGCGGGGCTTGTTCGTAGCACAGGAAGAAAGTAGTTATTCAGCAGCCTCTGTCTTATCGTCAGACTTAGCAGCTTTCTTCTCCTTCTTAACCTTTTGCTTGGCTTCATCTTCCTTCTTCTCTTCTTTGGCTTCATCAGCCGGTTTTTCTTTCTTCTCAGCCTTAGTAGCTTTTTCACCATCCTTGGCAGCCGGCTTGTCCTTGGACTTGCCTTTGCGTTCCTTGGCCTTACCTGGAATAGCTAAACCGAGACGATGTTCAACGGCATCAAGCGAGATAATCTCGAAGTCCATTTTATCGCCCGGATGATAGGAATCCTCAATTTTCTGACCGGCATTGAGACCAAGCTGGGAAACGTGAGCCAGGCCGTGAATATCGGCGTCAAGCTCAACGAAGAGACCAAAGGGATTAACCTTAAGAACCGTACCGTTGACGGTCTGACCGACGCTGTAGCGCTTCTCAACACCTTCCCATGGATCAGCCATAAGCTTCTTGGCGGAGAGGAAAATCTTAGCGCCTTCAATCGCGATAATCTGCGCCTTGATGGCATCACCGACCTTATACGATTCGGACGGATCTTCGATGCGCTGCCAGGCGAGCTCGCTGATGTGGATCAAACCTTCAAGGTTGCCACCGAAATTAACGAAGACACCAAAACCGGTAACGGCAATGATGTGGCCTTCGACGGTGTCACCAACCTTATACTGGGAGATAACGTCTTTCTGCTTCTCCTGCCAGGCATCCTTTTCGGAAACAACCAGCTTTTCTTCCTTGCGATCGAGGGTGATAATCTTCACTTCGGTTTCCTGACCGACAAGCGACTTCAGCTTTTCGAGAATCTTAGTCTTGTCGCCGCCGGATACGCGCGGATAGTTCTCCGGCGAGAGCTGGGAGACAGGCAAGAAAGCGGAAATCTGCGCGTGCGTAACGAGCAGTCCGCCGCGGTTGGCGGCGTTAATCTTAACAGTAATTGGCTGCTTCTTTTCGTAGGCCTCGAGCAATCCAGCCCAGGTCTTTTCCTGTCCGGCATAACGGAAGGAGAGTTCAAGTTCGCCGTGCTCATTTTCTGCGGCGATAACCGTGGCCTCAATCTCAGCACCCGGCTTCAGCTTGGAATATTCGCTCGCTTCAAAATATAGTTCACGACCGCGGACAACGCCGGTCATGACGCCACCGATGTCGAGGCGCACCTCGGCCTTGGAAGCGGCCAGGATCGTACCGACGACAGTATCGCCAACCTGCGGAATCTTAAAGCCTTCATCCTTCAGAAGGGCGGCAAAGCCGGTCGCTTCCTCGGTGGCTGGAGCAGTTGATTTTTTCATAGAAATAAAAAAGAGGTCATTAACCCCAGTGTAATTAACCACGAGGGTTTTTCGGCCGCCTTGGCCCGAAAAGTTGATTAGAGGCGGTATTCAGTTTTTATTATGGATTTAGCCTATCATATATGAGTGAAAAAAGCAAGAATGGCCTATTTTAGAGCATTTCTGAGGTTATTATTGACTTTTATATCAAAGTATGATATAATAATTTCATCTAAATTTACATCCTCTTTCAAAATTTAACCAAAACGCCTTGAAAAAACATACACTTAATGTTTCGTATTTCATTGTATTTATTCTTCTCTGCGTATATCTAGCCTTTAATCAGGACACCTCAACGCTATCGTCAACGAAAGCATTAAGGTTTGATAGCGGCAGAAAACCAAAACTGCACCAGCAGCTCAAACTTGCAGACGGTCAACCCGTTGAGGACGAAAAATACACAACAAGTATCTCATTGCATTTTTTCTTGGGAATTTTTCCTTATACTAGTATTGAGTCAGTAGTAGTAAAGGAAACATATCGCCTTGATAATGCAGGAAAATTAATAAAGACTGAAAAATCAGTGATTATCGATCCCAGTACCCCCAAGAACATCGTAGACTACGGGGCAGATATAGTATTCACCTGCATGTTCTACTTGTTCTTTGTTGGAGTAGCCTTTATGGTCCAGCTCACATTCAAATCAGCCAACAGCCTGCTTTCTCCAGCTATCTGGATCTTCGATATGACATTGTTTGTTTCCATTGTCGAACAATGGAAAAGGTACGGCTTCGAAGTTGCAGGCATAAGTATCTGGGCAGCAGCCACGGCTATCGGGCTTCTCCTAGCAATCATTGCACTGGCCCGTTTCATCCTTTCCACGCCAAGGGCACCATCTCTCTCAAAACAAACCATCCCCGCCCTACAAACCCCACGAATATAGTGGAAGTCAAATACTTTTCAACCCGTTGCGTACAATACACGCAGCGGGTCATTTTTTTGACGCCCAAAATAGTGGCACGAATTTGATCAGAAGACAGTCGGATACCAAAACCCGCCGCTCAACGAGCGACGGGTTTTTCTTTAGCTTTTCTTAAGCGGATCAACTCGGCGCGCAGGCGGCGGCGTCAGAAGCCGAAGCGGTTCCCTCGCCGAAACCGGCCGAAGGCGTAGCGGTGTCGAGCTTGGTCTCGCATTCCTTAGGCGCGTTCTTGAAGGCAGCGCAGATAGTTGTCTTAATCGCGTCAGCTGAGCGGGAGGTTTCAACTTGTTTGCCGTTGACGACAAAGGTCGGAGAACCCTGAACGCCATATGCCTTGTTCTCTTTCTCATGAATGGCAAATGGCGGGAAGCTTGAAGTCCACTTCGTCTTGTCAGTAAAAGACTCATTGAGCTTAAACTGCTTATCGGTGGCGGAAAGACAGCTATCAAGCTTTTTCTTATTAACACCGGTCGAAGTGACACAGGCGTCAAGATCACCGCTCTTCAAATAGCACTTAAGGTATTCTTCGTACTTACCATTCTCTTCTTTATCAATGCAGTACTGCGCAATATTACCCTTAAGTTCTGCGTCGCCATGCATGACATAGTCAACGAACTTAATCTTGATGTCAGCCTTGCCCTTAAGCAGGGACATAACCGGAAGCAAGCCCTTTTCCATCTGGGTTCCGTACGGGCAGCGGCTCATGACGAAGACTTCAACGGCCGGCTTATCCGACTTTGGAATGTCTGCGGCCACAACCGGCGTAGCGGCGGCCGTATCAGTTCCGCCATCAGCCGCAGCGACCGTCTCGCTCGTATCCATCGCCTGGGGGAAGAACATTGCACCATCCTTGGTGATATAGGAATCGATGCTCGTATCGCCAACCTTAACTGCCAGCTTATACAGCGTGCTGCTGTAATCGGTCACTTCGGTAATCGAAGCAGTCGTGCCCGAAACCAAATTGGCGTTGATGTAGGTCTCAGCCTTGGCCTTGGCCTCATCCGGAGAAAGCTTCTTGCCGCCCTTAAGCATACCGCCAAAGTTGACGACTGCCAGAACGATCAGGATCAAGGCGACGGCACCGGCCGCCATCAGCATGTTTGATTTGTTCGCCTTCACCGCCGAAGCCGGGACCTCGTGCTCGTGATGGACATGGGGAGTCTGTTCCATAGGTTTAAATAGAAAGCAAATGGTTAAATCGCTAAACGGCTATTCTCTCCTCTACCCGCCTAGCCATTGAACCATTCGCCCGCTCTAAGAGATTAGTTAATAACGTAGGCTTATTATACGTCAGGCCGCCAGAGCGGTCAAACTAAATCCAGGTAACGCCAGCGACGGCGTCGTTCTCTTCTTTGAAGCGCATCAGGCGCACGCCTTGCGTATCGCGGCCCAATTCATTGACAGCCGTAAACGGCAAGCGAATGACCTGGCCCTTGGCAGATATAATGATCAGGTCTCGTTCCGACATGGCCTCTTCGTTCAGCACATACGCATTAGTCAAAGGGCCAGTCTTAGGGGTAATTTTTGCCGTCTTAATGCCGCTACCGCCGCGGGCCTGAATCTTATAGAGATTAAGCGCGCTGCGCTTGCCGTAACCCTGCGCCATGACCGATACGACCTGAAACTTCTTCATCTTTTCCTTGTCAGACGGGACAACGCCCATGCCGACGACGCTATCGCCTTTTTTCAAGCGAATACCCATGACGCCGGAAGCGTTGCGGCCCATCGGGCGCACGTCGCTTTCTTTGAAACGGATTGCCTGTCCGGCCGCGGTAATAAGCTGAATCTGATCGCTGCCCGAAGTCGGCTTGGCCCAGATCAGGCTGTCGTCTTCGCGCATTTTCAGGGCAATCAGGCCGCTCCGCCGAACTTTCGAAAATTCATCGAGCGGAACCTTCTTAACTACTCCCTTCTCCGTAGCAAAGAAGAGGAAGGCGCTCTTCGATATTTTGTCGAGCGGCAGGACTGAAGTAACTTTCTCGTCGGACGGAAGCTGGAGGAAGTTAACGATCGCCTGGCCCTTGGCGGTGCGCTGCGTCGATGGAATCTCGTGAGCACGCAGCTGGAAAACGCGTCCGCGGGTCGTAAAGAACAGAATATCGTCATGCGTCATGGTCGTAAACATGAACTCAACCATGTCTTCTTCCTTAGTGGTCAGACCGATAACGCCTTTGCCGCCGCGCGCCTGAACCTTAAAGGTATCGGGAGCCAGTCGCTTGATATAGCCGTCACGGGTCATGAGAACGACCGCTTCCTCATTCGGCACGAGATCTTCGGCGTTGAATTCCTTAATGCCGTGCGGCACGAGTTGGGTGCGGCGATCATCGCCATACTTTTCGCCGAGCTCAGTAACATCGTCCTTAATCATCTTTAGAACCTTGGCGCGGGAGCTCAGAATGCTCTCCAGCTCCTTGATAATCTTGCGCTTTTCTTTGAGCTCATTCTCGATATTAAGA
>CAZFYY010000001.1:3487-10589 GCA_964523425.1 uncultured Gammaproteobacteria bacterium | reverse complement strand
ACGCTCCAAGTTGGCGAGGGAACCAAGCTTCATTTCAACAATAGCAAAGGCCTGGCGATCCGAGAGCTTAAACTTTTTCATCAAGTTAAGCTTGGCGGTTTCCTTGTCGGCCGAGGCGCGGATAATTTTAATAACAGCATCAATATTGTCCAGGGCGATCATCAAGCCGTCGAGGATATGGGCGCGGTCCTTGGCTTTTTCCAGCTCATACTCGGTACGGCGGCGAATAACGACCTCGCGGTGCTTGATATATTCTTCAAGAACGGTTTTCAAGTTAAGGACGCGCGGCTGAATGCCGTCAACGAGCGCGAGCAGGTTAACATGGAAGGTTTCCTGCAACTGAGTGAGCTTATAGAGGGCATTGACGATCTTTTTCGGGAAGGCGTCCTTCTTCAGTTCGATAACGACGCGCACGCCTTCCTTGTCTGATTCGTCGCGCAAGTCCTTGATGCCTTCGATCTTCTTTTCCTTGACGAGGTCGGCAATTTTTTCGACGAGCGTTGACTTGTTTACCTGATAGGGAACTTCGCTAATGATAATCTGATAAAGGCCACTCTTCATTTCCACGACTTCGGTGCGGCCGCGCATGATAATGCCGCCCTTGCCGGTCGTATAGGCGCGGGTAATTTCCGACTGATCGTAAATAAAGCCGCCCGTCGGGAAATCAGGTCCCTTTACAAACTGCATGAGATCCTCAACCGTCGCTTCTGGATTTTCAATAAGCAGATTAATGGCGCCGCAGAGCTCGCGCAGGTTATGCGGCGGAATATTCGTGGCCATACCGACGGCAATACCCATACTGCCGTTAAGAAGAAGGGCCGGCAGGCGGGCCGGCAGAACGGTCGGTTCTTGCTGCGAGCCGTCATAGTTCGGAATGAAGTCTACGGTTTTCTTATCGATATCGGCTAGAAGCTCTTCGGCAATCGGCGCCAGCTTCGCTTCCGTGTAACGCATGGCCGCGGCATTGTCTCCGTCCATCGAACCGAAGTTTCCCTGACCGCGAACGAGCGGATAGCGCATGGCGAAGTCCTGTACCATGCGGACCATGGCGTCATACACGGACGAGTCACCGTGCGGATGGTATTTACCAAGCACTTCACCGACGACGTTAGCCGATTTACGGAACTTCGCGTTCGGACGCAAGCCGATCGACCACATGGCGTATAAAATACGGCGATGAACCGGCTTCAAACCGTCACGAACATCAGGCAAGGCGCGGGAAACGATGACGCTCATGGCGTAATCGAGGTACGAGCGGCGCATTTCCTCAACGATCGGCTGCTCCTCAAGCTGCCCGACATTATTCGGATCATCCGACACTACATCGTCAGACGAAGAGTCAGCCGATGCCTTTTTCTTCGGGTCTTTTGGGTCAGAAGCAATGATCTTTTTCAATCGAGCCATATTACTGGGGTAAAGTTGATGGTAAAGTCGACGGCGTCACGGACGACGAAGGAATTATTGACGGCGTTGCCGACGGAGTAACGGTGGCCGTCGGATTAGCGAGCTCGCCGAGGCTGCCGAGATTGCCTCTCACTTCGCTGAGCGAGGTGCTGAGCTGTTGTTTCAAAGTTTCAAAATCTACCTGGTTAGCGCCGGACGGGACGGGAATCTGCATGTCGGAAGAAATAATGCGATTAAGATTCAATATCCAGGCCGTAACAATGACAACCATTATAACACTAATGCCAACCGTGACAATAAGGCGCTGGCGGCGGTCGGCGACATGATGATAATGAGGCGAACCGTATTGATGAACGCTATGTCCATGAGCCAAAGACGGCGCTGAGCTTTCAAAAACCGGCAAAGGGGCGCGGGAAAGTTCATCGGCGGTCTTTTTACGTCGAGGAGCGCGACGGACAGTCTTTCGAACAGTCCGCCGGGCCGGCTTCTTCGCCGGCTTTTCTTCAGCTGCGGTTGTCGCCTTTTTTCGCGGCATAATGACTTAAAAGCTAAGTACGACCACTTCCATGTTTTCTTGCGGCAAATCTTTTTTCATCACCTTGAGCTTTTCTTCCTCGCGCGGCTTGATGCCGATTGCCTTAATAAACGTTGCCAGCGGCGCCAGCTCGTACTTAAGCCCCGGCACCTGGTAATGCATCGGGATAACTATACGCGGCTCAATTTGATTAATAACTTTAACCGCCTTCTGCGCATCAATAGTGTATACTCCGCCGATTGGAATAAGAAGAATATCAGTCCCCTCCAGCCCTTCAAGCTGCTTATTGTCGAGCTCGGTACCGAGATCGCCAAGATGCGTTACGGACAAATCGTCAATCTCGAAGCGATAAATAATATTGCTTCCACGCTTAGCGCCTTTCTCGTCATCATGAAAAGATGGAACGCCTTCGATAAAGACTTCTTTCAATTCATATTCTCCAGCCAGACGAATAATGCGGGGATTACCCTTTACGGCTTCGACATTATTATGATCGTCATGGTCATGGCTGATTGTTACGATATCAGCCTCCAGCCGCGGAAGCTTCAATCCGGTTTTTTCCGGATGATAGGGGTCCGTAATAACAGTAACCGTCTCGCCTTGGTTCTTGCCCTGCAACTTAAAGGCGGAATGTCCTAGCCAGGTGATCAACATACAATTAAAAAATTAATAAATGAACAAATTAATTAATCGGTTCATTTATTAATTTGTTCATTAAACTACAATAATATATATAAGTATAGCCTTTTAAAGAGGCAACGTCAATGAAGAAAACTGAAAATAATTTAATGTTCATCGCAAATTTGTCAAATCCGCCAAATAGGCTATAATAAAGAAATTATGGCTGAACTTATGGATAATAACCAAGAACTCTTGCACAATCTGCAAACTATCGATCGGGGAATCATTGAAAAGCCCCGGCGGCGCTGGCCTAGGTGGATCCTGGGCCTTCTTGTTGCGGCTGCTATCCTCTTCGCTTTCTTCTTCCTGAAGAACATGTTCCTCGGTTCTTCTAAAACCGCTTCCTGGGTCGACAACATTCCGCTCCTCGGTCAGGTTAAGCATCTGGCGGAAAGCGCCGATCGCAACTTAAAAGGTGAAGAACGCGACCGTATCAACGTTCTACTCCTCGGCGTCGGCGGCGCCAACCACGACGGCGGACAATTGGCCGACACGATTATCATTTCGAGCGTCAAACCATCGACGAAGCAGGTTTCCCTCTTTTCCATTCCCCGCGACCTGACCGTGCCGCTCGAGGGCTACGGCTGGAAAAAAGTGAACAGCGTCACTTCCTTTGCTGAAAGCAAGGAACCGGGTTCCGGCGGCATCGCCGCCAGCCAGGCGATTGGTCATCTCCTCGAAGCGCCAATCGATTACTACGTCAAAGTGGATTTTGACGGCTTCGAACGCATCATCGACGAAGTCGGCGGCGTTGACGTGTACGTGGACAACACGTTGGACGACTATGCCTATCCGATTCGGGGCCGCGAAGACGACCCGAATTACTATAGCCGCTTTGAACATTTGCATGTCGACAAAGGCTGGCAGCACATGGACGGAAGCCTGGCCCTTAAATTTGCCCGCTCCCGCCACGGCGTCGGCGGCGAAGGTTCCGACTTTGCCCGCGCCCGTCGCCAGCAGAAAATTCTCGAAGCCGTTCGCCAAAAGGTTCTGTCCGCCAATACTTTGCTTAATCCGAAAAAGATTAGCGGCATTATCGACAGCTTGCATGACAACATCTCCACTAACCTGAAGGTCTGGGAAATTGTTAAACTCTGGAGCCTGGTCAAAGACGTTCAGAGCGACCAGATCATTAACAAGGTCCTGGATAATAGTCCAAGCGGCCTCCTCGTCGACGGGAAAGGCGAAAGCGGCGCCTATATCCTCTCGCCACGGGCCGGCGACTTCTCCGAAGTGATCCGTACCTTCGATTCACTGTTTGGCATCGCTCCAACATCCGGCAGCGCTCCAGACGCGCCCAGCGAAAAAATTAGCCTCAGTATTCTTAATGGCACCTGGGTCAATGGTCTCGGCAGCCGCATCGCCGCGCAGCTCGAACAGCCCGGCGTCACGATTATGGAGATTGGCAATTCCAGCCGCCATAACTTTGAAAAATCTGTTATCTACGACCTAACCTTCGGCGCCAAGCGCCAGGGACTGCAGTTCCTCAAAGAACAGACCGATGCCAATATCGCCGCCGTCCTGCCGGACTGGCTTAAGGCCGACCTGGCCGCCGCCAATGCCGGCGGAAAGAAGACGCCGCCTGACTTTATCCTTATCCTTGGTACCGATGCGGACAAGAGCGCGTCGGGGACGGAGAATACGAATTAAGATACTCACTAAAAAAGTGTATACTTCTCTTTAATCTCCTTCGGTATATAGAAATCCTTCGCCATCTTCCGGCGGAGGATTTTTGCTTTGGCGCCATTCCTCTCAATCTTTAATTTTAAAGCGGTTGAGCCGGCAAAGATGGCGCTGACTTTTTCGGCCAGGCATGTTTCATCCGGATTTTTAAATATTTCATTAAGCTCGCGAGCGATGCGCGGCGGGAGAAGCGTCGTAATGATGTAATCGGCGATGATAGCGATATGCTCGCGGTCGGAAAACGCTTCGTTGCCGACGGCCACTTGCAAAAAGTCGCTCTGCCGCGCCTGCTTGAAACGATCGTTGTGCGGATTGTCTTTGCCAAGCAGGCAGAAGCAGTAACGACGGTCGATTGCGAACTGATCGAAGTAGCGTTCTTCGCTCGCCCGCCGGTCCGGCAGCTCGATCCAGATTTCATACGGGTTATAGAGGAAGACCGGATAGTCAGACAAGGACCGTTCCAGCGGCGCCATAACATGCTTCCATTGCGCGTCGAGCGACGACAGCCGCCGGAACGAGTACGCGACCGATTCGCCGCTTTTCAGCTGCAGCGGGTGCAGGGCATTCTCCAGTTGCTCAAGCAGTCCCTCGGCCCATTCGCTACTGATGGCAACGGTCTGCTTATTTTTAACGACGATGCCGTTATGGATAAGCCGGCGCAGACCCTTATAGACGCCCTGGATAGTGACAGGCTGACCCTCGGCCGCTAAAACGCGCTGCAATTCATCAACTTCCATTTCCCCCTTAGAAAGGAGTATAGACATAAGGGAATTATCGAGCGGAGTGAGAGGAAGAAGCGGCATATTGAGCATATTTTAAACGTAATGTTTAAAATATTATTAAATTTGTTAATAAAATAGCGATATTTTCTATATATGCTATTATAGCAGCATACATTAAAAAATCAAACAACCTTTGGAGAACATATCATGCCAAAATCATTTCTTTCCGCCCTGTTAATTGCCTGTTGTTTCGCAGTCGCAATCATAGCATTTCTCTATCTCTTCTCAGAAAATAGCCGACTAACTGATGAAGTAACAAAAACAAAGAATTATCTCAGTCTTAGAGAAGATAACCTTAAAACCGTTTCTATTCTCGCTAATAGGTCCTGGTACTGCGTAAATGATACAACTGCTTCAAGCGAAAAAGACGGCAAAGGCGAGATTATCCATCTTCCCGTTAACGTAGGCATGTATACGCGATATGGGAAAGAGGATGTTAACGGAATTAGAATTTGGTTCTTTCCTGTTAGCTCTCCCGCAAAACCGACCTATACAGTATGGGATTATCTGACATACCACATGGGAGGCGAAAATGATTACAAGTACTGGAGCCAACAACAAGCACAATTAAAAAATTAAAAAGCAAAGGAGAAAAATATCATGCCACAACCACGTACAGCTCCACCATACCAGATGCCCTCAGCTATACAATTTTATTCTGTTATAATATTTTTTGTCTTATTCTGTTGCTACGCGTTTTACAATGAGTATTCAATATACTCAAACAAAGAAAAAGACAAGCAAGCCTTTCTTGAAGCTCATAAAAGTCCCATGAAAAGAATCGCCGTCTGGCATAATAAGATTTGGTACATAGTTAACGACACAACCATCTCAAGCGAAGAAAACGGCCAGGGAACAATCGTTAATATTCCCGTGATTATGAGAACTAGAACTAGTTATGACAACATAGACACGAACAGAGTTGAAATAAAGTTTGTTCCAGATAACCCTTTGCCTCCCCTCTAAAGACAACAAAAGGCAAGCTTAAGAACACATTCAAAAATCAAACGCTCCTTTGGAGAAAATAATAATGAGAAAATCAACCATAATCTTATCTTTACTGTTCATCGCTACATTTATTGCCTGGCGCATCGACTCAAACCGTGTCGAAAAGCTGGAAGAAAGCAATGAATGGCTTAGCTACTGGGATAGCGTCCATACTGCAAACGCTGACTTATCCTCAAAGATAGCTAATAAATCATGGTATATCGTCAATGACAGCACAATTTCCAGCGAACCGGACGGTAAAGGCGAAGTAATTGCTCTTCCGGAAAAAATAAAATCAAAACGAATCGGCTTTGACATTCTTCGTATTCATAACAACATGCAAGTAAACTTCAAGCCGATGCAGGATGGATATAGAAGCTATCAAATGACAGATCATCTCTGCTACATCCTTGAAAACGAAACAGAATTAATCGCAGCCGAACAGCTGCGCATTAGCTCGCGCCAATAACACGGCCTATACGGCAGAATCTTAACAGGATTTCTGCCGTTTTTATTTAGTCCTCGACGCCCCCTCCCAAACAATGCTAAAATACCCCTAGCACTAGCTTTTTTTCCTAATCTAAGCTATAGTAGGCAATCAGTCCCGCGCCCTCAGCGGCGCTAAATAACTACCATGTCCGACTCTCCCAAAAAGCCCCTAATCGTCATCTTCGGCCGCACTAACGTCGGCAAGTCGACGCTCTTTAACGCCCTCGCCGAAAAGCGACAGGCGCTCATTTCTGATATCCCCGGCACGACCCGCGACAGCAACCTGGCGACCGCCAACTGGCGCGGCCGCGACTTCGACCTCATCGACACCGGCGGTTTCATGAACCTCGACTTTTTAAGCAAGCGCAAGATTAAAGCGGAAACCATCGACGAGAAAGTCCAGAAGCAGGCTCGCGATTATATCAAGAAAGCCGATATCATCCTCTTTGTCGTCGACGCCAAGGACGGCCTGTTGCCGCAGGACAAGCTCATGGCCTCTATCCTCAAGCGTATCATCCCCGACCTTAAGCACGTCATGCTG
>CAZFYY010000001.1:0-3477 GCA_964523425.1 uncultured Gammaproteobacteria bacterium | reverse complement strand
CAAAGTCGACGCCCCACGCAAGCGCCTGGAAACGAGCGAGTTCTATTCGCTCGGTCTCGGCGATGTCTATCCGGTTTCCGCCTCAACCGGCGTCGGTACCGGCGACATGCTCGACGCCCTCCTTTTGAAATTAGGCGAACCGCTCGACTTGCCCCGCGTTGAACCAGAATATGAAGAAGAAGTCGAGACCCAGAAAGAAAAAGAAAACCGCGAAGAAGACGAAATGGCTGATGCCCGCAACTCCAGCGAAGCTGAACAGAAAAAACTCCAGGACCTCAACGACAGCGACCGTGTTATCAAGATCTGTCTGCTCGGCAAACCGAACGTCGGCAAGTCCAGCCTCCTCAATGCCATTCTCGGCTACCAGCGCGTCATCGTCAGCGACGTGCCGCACACCACCCGTGAACCACAGTCTACCCCTTTTGAATACAAAGGCCGCCCGATGCTGCTCGTCGATACGGCCGGCATCTCCAAGCACGGCCACAAGACCGACACGCTGGAAAAATTCAGCATGGACAAGAGCCTGGCGACGCTGCATAAATCAAACATCGCCGTCCTCATCGTCGACATCAACGAAGGCCTGACCAAGCAGGACTCGCGTCTCGTCGAAGAAATTATGGAACGCCACAAGAGCCTCATCATCGTCGCCAACAAATGGGACCTGCCGGACGAACACGACATGAAGAAATACACCCGCTATGTCTACGGCGAGCTGCCCTTCGCGACCTACGCCCCGCTCCAGTTCCTCTCTGCCAAGAACCGTTCCAAGATCGATCATCTCCTCGACCTCATCCTCGAAGTTGACGCCCAGCGCCGCCTAACCATTTCCGATTCGCAGACCGAACGCCTCATGAAAGCGGCCGTCAAGAAGCACCGCCCAACCAAGGGTCGCGGCACGAAATACCCGCGTGTCTACGAATTCCGCCAGACCGGCGTCAACCCGCCACAGTTCCTCCTACGCATCGGTGCCAACCAGAGCATCGCCGAAACTTATCTGCGTTTCATGGAAAACCAACTGCGCGGCAAATTCGGCTTCCTCGGCACCCCGATCTCAATGTGGGTCCAGAAGGGCCGACCCGTGCACGGCGCCCAGGGCGAGGAAGGGGCCAAGCAACGGAAGGACTAATCTATATATTAAAAAGAGGCCATTACCGGCCTCTTTTTGTATGCTATACTTTTAACATGAATATCATCATCGGCCTCGGCAATCCGGGCAAAAAATACGAAACGACACGGCATAATATCGGCTACCTCGTAGTTGATGAATTAGCGCGGCGTCTCGGCTTGGAATGGAAAGACGACAAGAAGCTGAAAGCCCTTATCGCCCACGGCAGCGGCTTTATCCTCGCTAAGCCCAGTGTCTTCATGAACGAATCAGGCGCCGGTACCGCGCCTTTATTGCGTTTCTACCAGCTCCTGCCGCGCACCATCTTCGGCACAAAAAAGGACAGCGACCTATCAGACACTCTGACCGTTGTGCATGACGAGCTCGACCTGCCCTTCGGCAGCTTCAAGTTCTCGGTCAATAGCCGCCCAGCCGGACACAACGGCATCAAGTCGCTTGTCGCCCATCTCAAGACGCAGAATTTTCGCCGCCTGCGTATCGGCATCGGAACGGACAAACGCCGTGAGATGCCGACAGCTGCTTTTGTCCTGCAGAGATTCAGTCCCGAGGAGGAAGCGCAGTTGCCTTCCCTGATTAACGAAGCCTGCGAGGCACTCAGGAAATAAACATCCAAAAATAAAAGGCTAAGCATGGCTTAGCCTTTTTTTGATACACTTAAAACAACTTCGCTTTCAAGCCGTCAGGATGAGCAGGTCGGCCGCGCTTAGTTTAAGCACGTCATCCTTCTTGCTAATCAGCAGATCTCCTCGCACGGTTACCATGATCGACGCGATGGTCGAGAGGCGCGTCTCGGCCATAGCCGCCAGGATAATATTCAGCTTCTCTTCCAGCGTAATCATTCCGGCATCCTCGCGTACCACAGGAATCGTCTCGTCATACTTCAGGCCGACAATAAAGGCCTTTTTCTGTTCCATAGTTAGCATGAAGGGCTCGTCCCCCTGGTGGAGGCGGCGCAGCAGAAGCATCGGCACATCACTGATCCATAGCGAGGCATAGGGTTTCGCCCGGTCGGTATGTGTCCCCATCGGATTGGCGGGATGCGTCCAGGCGATGGTCAGCCCCTGCCGGATAAAGCGCGTTCGCTCCGCCTGCCGCAATCTCTCCATCTCCTGCGCCAGCCCGGGATCGTAATTCTCCGGCCGAACGTAGATAAGAGAAACAACGGCTAGCGGGTCAGCGACCTTAGTGAGAAAGGCTTCCATTTCTGCCAGGGCGGAGAGAAACTCTTCTTTAATTAAGAGCGCCTGGCTTATGTCGTAAAAGAACAGATCTTTTGCCTGCATCCGCTTAACGAACGGACAGTATGATTTTTTACCATCACCCGCGACGAGGGAGTCGAGGTACGAATTGATGGCCTGAGCGTATTGATTGACGCGCTGGCTTGAAGCCATGAACTGATAACGGTTTTCTTTTTTCATTTGTATGCCCTATGGGCTTTTAAATTTGTATATTCGCTTTTAAAAGAAAAATCCGCCGCTTTTATGCGCCGGTCCATGGATTCAAACTGAATGAAGAGGAAAAAATCAACAAAGCGGCGTACAAAACATAGTTTTGTCGCCGTGCCAGGAATTGGTAAATTGTTTGTTGATGCGATTCATATCTAGAGATTACTATGGCCGCGCGCCGCTGTCAAGACTAGAAACCCAAGGCTTTCTCTGCCGCCCGCAGATCTTCCGGCGTATTGAGCTGCTGCCAGAATTCTGCCTCGAGAATACGGATCGGGATATCGCGGGCAATTTCCGCAACCGTATGCGGCAGGCCGTACTCGTTCGTTCCCGGAATAAGAACCGGATCGTATTCGAAAATTTCCAAACCGAAATGATAGAGACAAGCGTCGATCAGGCCGCGCGCCGGGGCGCTTGTGTCATCAAAGATAATCCGCGCCAAATCTCCTGAAGCGTCGGGAATGATATTATTGAACGGCTTGGGCCAGGCAATAACCGGCGAGACCGTCATCGACCATTTGCGTTCCGCTGCCGCCTTAAGCGTCGCCGCGCCATACAGATCATCACCGGCCATGACTAAGAATGATCCCTTAAGAAACGACTGAGCAGCCCAGAGTGCCCCGGCAGAACCGGCCAGCTCGCCCTGAACGGCGTAAACAATACGGCGACCACGGAAATCACTGCCAAAATACTGCTCAATCGCGCCATCCCGTTCACTAACGACAAAAATAATCTCGCCGACCAACGGAGGTAGGTTATCGAGCTTGTGCTCAATGAGGTTTTTTGAGCCGAGCGGCAACAGCGGCTTAGGAACGCTTTCTGTCAGCGCTCCCATGCGCGTGCCACGCCCGGCGGCGAGGATAACAGCTTGCATATATATTCAGCATAAAGGCAAAGCAGCTAGAG